>NZ_JAQIFT010000049.1:0-126171 GCF_027857615.1 Holtiella tumoricola | reverse complement strand
TTGGATCTGGTATTTTAAGAAGTATAATATCACCAAATCCATTTGGATCCGGTCCAAATCCAATCCCTTGTCGATATTCAATCCAACCGGTTCTACCTTCTCCATCATTTTCATTAATGAGCAATGAAAAACCTAAGCATGTCTTTTCACTTATTGTTTCACCCTTTGGTAAAATTTGATTCCACGGAATAGCAATTTCATAATTTGTTTTATTACCTTCTCGTACAATCTGGCATTTAGCATCTAGTACCTCTCCTGGATTATGACCATTATCTGCTGCCCAACGCCATTTTGTAATGGTTTCACCATCAAATCCAAAACCAAATTGATGATGTCCTTCTGGAGATGGTCTATTCAAACGATGTGTGTCTAATGAAAATTGGATACTATCACCTTTCCAAATACCACCACCAAAATCTTCCTGAGAGTGTGTGTCATCTGTAACTTCCATAGACAAATAGAAATGCTTCTCATCCCATTTGACATACCCTACTCCACTTAAATCTTCTATGCCTTGCCAATTATTATTTTCCTGTACTTGCTCAGCTTTATTAAGGTAGAATGGCATACTATCATTCCATTCCATTTCAGTTATTTTCCCATCAATAATAGGTACATTTTTGCTTTGTATAGCTGCAAGAAAACTTATTTTTTGATTAATACCTATCGTTTCACCATTTTCAAGCTGTACTTTTCCTTGAAGTTCAATGAGATCATCTTGTAAGTCCTTAGGCACAGAAATAGGAATACTTTGTTTGGTTTGTGGTTGTATACCCTCAAAATTAAACGTCCCCGCCAGTGCTTGTGGCTTTTCTAACACAATATTTCCATCTAATGTAAGTGTCTTCGATTTATTTTCTAATTGAATTTGTACACTCCACTCATCCCATTTGCCAACTTCTGATACCATAGGTAGGACACTTACTTGTAATGCATTTTGTACATCTACCTCAAGTGTAACGGCATCAAATGACTGTTTTTCTACATGGGGTTGTATATTAAATACATACTTACCTATCTTAGAGGTATGTGGAACTTGGATTTTAAGTGTATCGATAGGCCCCTCTTTACTAAACTGAGTATCCCCTATAACTTCCCAACCCTCAGGTAATGCAAAGCTATAGTATCCTGTAATACCTTCTAGATTCTTTCCCCGCTTAATTTCTATATTCAAGCACTCACCTTTTGTAATTTCTTTAAAAGTTTCTAATAGCTTAAAGGCTACATCATCTGTCACTACTTCCCCAACCTCACCTACAATATAGATAGGCTCTTTTGAGATAGAAATACTTACTTTACCTCCTAATGCTGGAATCACCCTTTCATTTCCAAATAGATCCATCACGGTTACACTTGACTGTGTTGTCTCAAAAGCTATTGCCTCACCTTGATCTTTGGTAGACCAAACAACCACTACATCTTCTCCTGTGGAGCGTTTAAAATAATTAACTCTTATTTTATTATCTATCATACTATCATTTATAAATCTTGCCGCTTCTAATGCATCAACCATTTGTGCGTAGGCAACGTAGTCAGCTTTTGCTGAGAGTGGTACCGTTGCCCCTTCACCTCTGACAAGTCCAAAATTATCTTCATTATTATAAATGTCAGTTCCATCATTTTGTAAGTCATACCAAAAATACTTATCAACCATCCCAGAAGCTATACTTTTCACATAGCTTCTCACTAAATAACTGCCTGCATCAACCTCAGAAACACCATATTGATCACGTTGAGTTGGCCATCCTAATTCAGTAATCCAAACTGGCTTTTCCTTACCATATTTTTTTAGAAGATTAAAAGTTTGTTCAATATTATTTTCAAATTTCCCAACATCAGGTGTCATAGGATAGCAGTATGGATGAATTGAAATGGCATCCATATCATCAATTGCACCTACTCGAAGTATTCTTTCAATCCAGTATAGATCCGTCCCTGCTGTTACCCCCCCTACAACTGTACAGTTAGGGTCTACTTCTTTTAATGTTGCATAAGTCAATTTGAGCAGTTTAGCATAATCCTCTGGAGGTCTCTTCGTTGGATTAAAAGTTCCATTGTACTCATTCCAAACTTCAAAGTATTTTACACGTCCTTTAAAATGTTCTGCTATAGTCCTTGCATAGTTGGCAAAAGCATTAAGCCCTTCTTCTGTATAAGGTGCACCACCTCCATCATAAAATGGATTACCATAGTCTAAAATAATCAATGGTTCCATTCCTCTAGCGATGGCTTCATCTACATACTCATCCCAATGTGGTAATATTTTCACCACACCTTTTTCTGTTTCTGCTCGATCCCAGAACATCTCATCTCGAATAAACTGTGCACCCATTTTTTGTGCAACATCTAGATTTTCCGGAATAACACCACGGTCTAAACCAAAATGTGTGCATACACCAAAGAAATCATTTATACGTTCTTTAAGTGCTGTTTCTACTTTAGGGATATAACTAAAATCTATAGTTTTTTCAATCATTTCATCTGTAAGTTCTGGATCTACATTTAAATACATTTTATAAACACCAAACGCATCCAGTTGATTAACTAAGACAGGAATCGTTTGTTTTTCGTTTGGTTGTAGTGTAAGAGAGAACTCTCCTGTTGCTATCTGATCGTTGCGTACATCATTTTCAATGGTATAAGTGACTCTAACGTCTCTTTTTTCATCTGAAAGTAAGTTTTCAAGCTGGATACCTAGCTCAACCACATCTCCCTCTGAGAAGATATTTCCAGTATAAGGTGACTTTACTTGTACTGAAATAGGTTTTATTGGAGGAAGTTTTTTCACTGTAACACTTCCAAAGGCTACGTCTTCTCTTGTACCTATTCCCGGTGCCCATACACCTATACGAATATCTCTTTCAAAAAAGCGATTAGCAAATTTAGCATCGCCTAATATAAAGGTATGGGTTTTCCATTCTTTTGTATCTGTTAATTTAACAATTCCTGCTACTTTTTCAGTCTCATAAACCGAATCATATTGCACACCAAATTCCGCTGTTCCTTCATCAAAGTACTCTACTGTAAGTTCTACTGTATTTTCTCCATCATAAATAAATCCATCTTCAACATCACAATAAATAAATAAGGTATTCGCTTTCTCATCTGTTTTCCATCCCTCTTTGCCTCCATAGTTTACAGTTTGAATAGCATCTTGATTATCTCCAGGATTTGCATAAATACCATTAAACTTTGGAATATTTCCAAAGATAACATCTACCTGCTGTCTTTCAGATAAGTCTACTTTCCTTACTTTAATGCTTCCAAAGGTTACATCTTCCCTTGTACCTATTCCTGGTGCCCATACACCTATCCTAAAATCCTTTCCAAAGAAGCGATTAGCAAACTTGGCATCTCCTATTGTAAACGTATGGGTTTTCCATTGTTTAGTATCTGTAAGTTTTACAAAACCTGCTACCTTTTCTACTTCACCTGTAGAATCATATTGCAAAGCAAATTCAGCTGTCCCTTCATCAAAGTATTCTACTTCAATTTCCACTGCATTTGTGCCATCAAATATAAAATCATCTGATACCCCACAATATACAAACAGCATATTTTCTTTTTCATTCGTTCGCCAGCCTTCTTTTCCATCATGTGTAACAATTTGTAAAGCTTCATGATTATCGGCTGGATTTGCATCAATGCCATTTGCTTCTACTACTTTCCCTAACTTAACACTGACTTCATTTGTAATGGTTAAAGCACTCGTCGTTGTTATATACTTTGGTATTTGTTCCTCATTACCTGGTTGAATAACAATATTCCCTGAAGTTGTAGATTGAACCTCTTGTTGAATACTTACTGGTACATCATATGGATGACTTGCCATGCTTAAGTTGGGAAGCATGGTATTTGCTCCTAGAACAACACTTAACCCAAGAGCCATTCGTACCTTATAACCTTTCCCAGATACCTTTCTCATCTTATTTCCCCCTTCATTTTATTTATCCTTTAATACCACCTAAATTAAAACCACTCATTATTTTCTTTTGGAAAATAATGAAGAGGATTGCTGGTGGTATAATGGCAAAAGTTACTGCAATCATACGCATATCAGCTGGATAACCTGCTTGACCATTCATTGTGAAAATCTTTACCATTACTGTATATTTATTGGGATCTTTTAATGTAATATAAGGCCACAAAAAATCTGACCATACACTATTAATCGTAAAGATGGTTACAACAGTCATAACGGGCTTACTGAGTGGTAGAATAATTCTTGCAAAAATCCCTAAATCTGAACATCCATCTAATCTTGCCGCTTCTATATAATCTTTGGGTATACTATCGAAAAAGCTCTTAAAAATGATAACATAAAAGGCATTTGCACCTGCCATTAGCCATAGAGGCCAGTACGAGTCTGTTAAATTAATATGTAAAACAGGTACATCAATAATGTTTTTAAATAATGGAATCATACCTACTGAAGCTGGAAGCATCATGGTCCACATCATAATTTGAAAAAGAATATGGCTTCCTTTAGGTTTAAGTCTAGAGAGAACATAGCCAGCAAGTCCATTAAAAATAATAGAAAAACCTACTGATCCCATTGCAACAAAAATAGTATTGACATAATATTTCATAAAGCTTAGCTTTTTCCAAGTCTCTACTAACTTTTCAGGTTGAAAGGTCTTAGGAATAAAAGTTGGTGGAATTTGGAAGAACTCTTTAATATCTTTTACACTCGATGTCATAATCCATAAAGGTGGTATAAGACACAACAAGGCAATGACAATCATTATACCTAGAAGAATATAGTAAAACATCTTTATCTTTGGCTTTTTTAAATCTGTAAAAACAATAACACCTGTTTGTTTATGTTGTAATTTGCTCATATTTTTTCTCCTATTCCTTCTCCACTTTATTTTTAACTTTAAAATAAAATGCGGTTAATATAATAAGGATTAAGAAGGTAATTGTACTCACTGCCATAGATTTACCCGTTTCAAAATATCTAAACCCATATAAATAACTTTGTAACATTAAAGACATGGAGGCATTATTAGGCCCTCCATCTGTCATAGCCAATGGTTCACTCATTACTTGGAATACACCTATTACTTGCATAATAAACATTAGACTCAATATGCTTGAAATTTGAGGTAAGGTAATATGCTTTATTCTTTCCCATATACCTGCACCATCTGTAATTGCAGCTTCATAAAGTTCCTGATTAACACCTTGTAAGCTTGCTAAGTATACAATCGCTGTAGCTCCAAAACCTTTCCATGTCATCGTAAGTATAATAATAGGGATGGTCAGCTTAGGATCTTGCAGAAATTGAGACATGGGTATACCTAGTTTTTGAAAAAGACTATTCATAATGCCACCAGCGCCTGGTTCTAAAATAAATACCCATAGCAATGCTGTTGCAATACCAGGTACTATACTTGGGAAGTATACGGAAAATCGAAGAAATCCACTTATATGGATCATCTCATTAAGAATCAGTGCAACAATAACTGGTATTAAGTATCCTAAAAGCAATGACCAAAATAAATATTTAAAGGTGTTTATAAGTGCCATTCTAAAAGCAGGCTCTGAAAAAATCTCTCTATAGTTTTTAAATCCTGCAAAACTTACTACATCAAACCCTTTCGTTTCATAGAAAGAAAGTACAACACCCTCTATAAGTGGTTGCCACACAAATACTGTAAATAATAATAAGCTTGGCAATATCAGAATCCATGCTGTCCAATCTTTTTTTAGGGTCCTAAAAGTTTTTTGTATCAATAGTTGTTGTTTCATACGCTATTCCCCTTTTAGAAGTTTTTATAGAAAAAGGGTGCCTTGTTAAGAAATATTCTTTTAAGGCAACCCTCCATCTTCTTATTGTTGTTTATCTAAATAATTCGCTTGAAATTCTGCTACTGCTTGATCAAGTAACTTTTGTGGATCTGCCTTTTCATCTGTAAGTACAGTTTGAACAACTGAGTCTAATAACTTATAAAGTTCTTGTGTCGCAATAGGTTCTTCTGGTCTTAAATCTGTCATTCCATGGGTTAAATAATTTTCAAATTTACTCATATCCACATTGGCATTTTCAGTTAAGATTTTAATTTCTGCTTCTCGTCTTGGGCCACTTCCCCATGGAGATAAACCATATGGTCCTACAATTTTATCAATGGCTAAATCAGCTTGAACTGTTTCTTGTAAAGTTTTTTCTACTTCTGGGTCTGCATTTGGCGTATAACCTGTTATTTCTAGATACTTGAATACGGCATCAATCTCTTCTGGTGTTGCATTTGGCGAGAACATACGCACTGTTCCTCCCATTAATACCCCACGCCCTTCTTCACCTGCTGGACCTACTGGTAAACCAAACATTCCTACTAAATCTTTATCCATTTTGTAATCTACAACTGGATTATTAAGCCAATCTAATGTAGAAAATGCCATTCCTACCTGACCTGTTCCAAAGTATTTAAAGAAATCACCATAGTCTACAAGGAGATTATCTGGTAATACATTATATTTCCATCTTAAATCTTTAATATATTGAAGTGCCTGTACTGCTTCTGGTGAATTAAATACAGCTTTCCACTTACCATCTTCAAAAGTCTCAAACTCAGCTCCAAAATTCCATGCAAGAGTGGTAAACATCCACCCTCCTTGATTTGACTTCGTTGGGAAGAAGAATCCTGGCACTCCAGTCTTTTCTGTAATAGTCTGAGCAAACTGAGCCATTTCCTCAAAGTTTTGTGGTATTAAAGCATTTCCTCCATCATCTACAAGGCCTGCTTGTTTGAATAAATCTGTATTGTACATAACACCTACACTATAACCGCCTATAGGCAAACCATAAATTCTACCATCTTTTGAAAGTACTTCTAACATATTAGGATCTAAATATTTATCATATCCCCATTCCTTAACAATATCTGTAATATCTGCTGCATAGCCTGCATCTACAATTTTATTAACCTCTGTAAACCATGTACCATACATAGTGGGAAGTTGACCACTTGCTGCTTTAGGTAAAAATGAATTAATATCATAAGCCCAATCTGTAGGTTCAAGCGTAATGTTAGGGTATTTTGCATGGTACTCATCAAGTTGTTTTTTAGCTAGTGCATAACGCTCAGGATCTGTTTCTTTCGGAAAATCTGTTACACTTATTTTGATTTCTTGTTCTTCTTTTATATCTTCTTTTTGTGTCGTATCTTGTGTCTGTTCTACTTTAAGTTCTTCTTTCTCTGGCTGTACTGAGGTAGTTTGGTTACATCCAGTTAATTGGCTTGCTAATAAGAATAGTCCACAAAATAAAGCGATATTTCTCTTTTTCATAATCTTCCCCCTTAAAGCATTTTATTGTTTTATGACTTCCATGCATTTATATTAGCATACAATTTATACAGTTTTTAGGTGGCTTTTCTGCTAAAAAGGTTGCATTTTTACCAACCACTATCTATAATAAGTTTAAATTATACTCTAATATTAAAAAGGAGTCTATTATGTTTACTGGATTTAAAACGCGTATTACACTTACTTGTCTTGGGGTTATTACACTTTGCTATCTTATTATTAATGTTTTTTGTATTCGCTTGATTTTCTCAAATGTCGTTTCAAATTATAATACTTTACTTCAGACTCATTTAAGCAGCCTCTGTACAGAAATCCAGACACAAATAGATCTTGTAGAACAAACTACATTACTCGCTGCCCAAAATCCTACGGTTATAGAAGCACTCTCTACTGAAAAATTTAATCCCACCATTAATGATTACCTTAATGGATTACAAGCTTCTATGCCTACTATTCAAGGTATTTCTATTTATAGTGCACACTCTAACTATTGTCTCTATACAACTTTATCTGTTTCTAATGCACCGCCTTTAGAATTTCTAGAACAGCGCTATAACCTTTATACTCATGAAACAAAGCCCTTAAGCTGGATTGTTAGGTATCAAGATCTTTTTCCCTACTATGATGACTTTCGTTATGAGCGTACTAAAGGTGTACTTACTTACATAAGTCCTATTTATTCTATTCCAAATCAGACTCTAGGCTATTTAATCATTGATCTAGGCTTGCCAAAGCTCCTTCAGCCATTGCAAGTAGATAGTAATTTATTTTTGTCAGATCTTTATGTCGCCATCAACCTTATTGATGAAAATATCAGTATTCCTTCTTCAGCTTTAGGTTTTAGCCCTCTGTCTTTTGAGAATGAATATATCTATATTTATTCTCTTACCTCTAATGCTCAGTTAGAAGTACATGCTTCTCTTGATCACGTCTATGCTCAGTTTAATAACTTAAAAAAGATCATATTTATTATCTTTATAGGGATCCTTGTCCTCTTCTTACTCCTTTCTCAAGTCATTATTAGACAAGTTGTTGTACCTATTCAGAAACTTGCTTCAAAACTCAATAGATTTATAGATACTTTATAAATAAAAATAACAAAGCCCTCATCACTTTTATATAAAAGCGGTGAGGGTTTTGTTATTTTTATTTAAAGGAGTGTTTTTCCATCTAATCCTTCTGGAATCTCTAACTCTAATAATTGCATTAAAGTCGGAAACTCATCCACTAATCTAGCAGATTCTATAACTCTTGATGGTAATTTTGAATTATAAATAATAAATGGTGGTTGATCACCTTTTGTTGGTAGGTGCCCATGTGTAGCTTTTGAATATTTATAGTCTTTTGTATCTATTTCTTTTACAATCTCACTATCTACTTCATTTGAGATTGCCGTAAGCATACTGCTTTCTACAACATATTCAAAAGCACCTATAAGTCCATGTTTCTTCGCATCTTCTTTATCGAAGATATGGTCAATGTAACCTAATTCTTTTGCTTCATCTAACACTTCTAACGCCTTTATCCCCGCTGCTTCATTCGCGATATATAAGTGGCCTGAAATGCCTGCTGATTGTATATAAGCTTCGTAGCTTAATACTTTACCTTTTCCATCTGTTTGAATAAGACCTGCACGTTTGAGCATTTCATTAATACTTACAACGCGTTGAATATTCAATTGACCATGATCGCCTAAAACAACAAAAGTGGTTTCTTCAAAGATGCCTTTGCGTTTGTAAAGATCTAATATATTTTCAATCCAATGCCCATGTTTTTTTCTTGCTTCGCTTACTAGTTCATGCTCTGTGCCAGCCACATGTCTTGCATGATCAAGGCTTGCTTGATGTAAGAATAATACATCTGGTGTATAACGGTCTACAATTTCTAGTAAGCATGCTTCGCCAAAGCTATCAAAATCAGGGTTCTTCTTCCAATTAAGAAGATGCTTATGATGATAATAAATTTCTTCTGTCAGTGCTGAGGCTGTTTCTAAAATCGCTCGATTTGCCACATCATATTCAGGTGCCCATATTTCTGGAATGAGGTAATCTATAGGACCATTGGCAGTCACTGGCCATAAAACGGCAGCTGTTGAAAGCCCCTTCTCTTTGGCATAGTCAAAAATTGTTTTTGTTTGTAAATCATTATAATACCAGTACCAATCTTCATTGTTATGCTCTGGTTCTAAGACTTCATTATGATGAATCCCATGGGTTGCAGGATAGTATCCTGTCATGATGGTTGCATGACAAGGATACGTAAGTGTTGGATAGACACATTCTATATTTTTTACAACAATACTGTCTTCTAATACTTCTTTAAAGCCTGGAAGATCCTTTACCATTTCCAAATCACTGGTGAATAAAGAATCTACACTAATGACAACTAATTTTCTCATATAAAACCTCCTCTATTTGCCTTCTTGTAAAAGTTTAGTAGATTCTGCTGCCGCTTTATCAAGGGTTGCTTGAACGTCTACATCCGTTGTAAAGATTTGGTCAAGTGCTGTTGTATATACTTTAATGGCTTCACCATAAGCTTTATTCATTGGACGACCATGACCATATTGTAATTGATCCACTGCAACTTTAAATTGAGGTATTGATTCATATAATGCTTCGATTTCTGGGTTTGTTGTTGAGCTAATGGTTGTTGGAAGGTATCCTGTCTTTTTATGTGAGTAAACCACTTGTTCTTCATCTGTCATAAAGTTAATAAAAAGTGCTGCTGCTTCTTTTTCCTTATCTGTAAGCTTAGATGTCATAACAAGGTTACATCCACCTGTTGGTACGCTGTATGCTGTTCCACATGGAATAAATGCTGTACCTACTTCATAACCATTTTGAGAAGCAATATCTAAAGTATTATTAAGGGATCCTGTAGAATTCACCCACATTGCAACTTTTTGATTCATAATTTCTGTTGTACGTGTATCACTTGCATTGTTCCCACTGTAATATTTAAAGTTATTGTTTGCAATACCTTCCTTTAAGAATGCTACAGCTTCTACAGCTGGTGCTTCGTTATAGATGGCTACTGTTTCGTCTGCATTCACGGTATTGCCACCATTTCCTTGTGTATAAGCTTCAAAATGCCAGTTATCATTAAGGAATCCAAAGCCTTTTACCCCAATAGTCTCTAACTGTTTAGATGCACTTGCAAGTTCTTCCCAATTGGTAGGTGCTTGTGTAATGCCTGCTTGATCAAAGAGTGTTTTATTGTAATAGAAAATAGGTGTACTTCTTAAGTAAGGCACGCCATATAACTTGCTATCTACATAAGAGTTATCCATAAGCCCTGGTAAGAAGTTGTTTTCTTTTTCATCACTAATGATCTCATCAAGGCACTCAATCATTCCTGCATCTGCAAAGCTTTGAATACTTGCAATCTCCATGACAGAGATGGCTGGTTGTTCATTGGCAATAAATGCACTCTTTAGTTTTGTATGTAAATCATCATAAGTTCCTTGATACTCTGCTGTGATCACAATATTATTTTCTTTACCAATGGTTTCATTGAACTTTGCTGTAAGCTCTTTGTTATTTTCAGCTACTTTATCTTGCCAAGAATACCAAAACTCTAACTCAATGATTTCTTCTTGGGTATCTTGTGTTTCTTGTTTTGCTTCTTGGCTTGTGCCTTCTTGATTAGGTTGAGCTTTCACTGATGCCGTTGTAGAGCAACCCATTACAGCTACTGATGTTGTAGCCATTAAAGATAAAGCTAGAAGTTTTTTAAGTACCGTTTTATTCATAATCATTCTCCTTTTAATCAATCATTTGATTTTATCTATTATTTATCACCCATATAGGTGAATGCTTTAATTATTTGTTTTTGTGCAAAAATAAAAGCGATTAAAATAGGTACAATAAGCATGACGTTTCCAGCCATCAAAATATGATAGTTTACACCACTTTCAATTTGCCTTAAAGAAGCAATACCGACAGGTAATGTTCTTACACGATCATTGGTTGTAAGAGTTAATGGCCAAAAGTAGTCATTCCATGTACTAATAAAAGTAAGTAAGGCGAGGGTGGTCAGTGTAGGTCTAGCAAGTGGTAACATAATCTTGGTGATTACTTTAAACTCACTTGCTTTATCTAACTTCGCTGCTTCTATAAGTTCTTTAGGTACTTGCTTAAAGGTCTGTCTCAGCATAAAGATTCCAAAAGCACTTGAGGCAAAAGGTAAAATCAGACTTGGTAATTTGTTAATTAAATTAAGATTTGAGAATATAACGAATAAAGGTAGGAAAACCAGTTGCCCTGGTATCATCATCGTTACCATGATTAGACCAAAAATAAGTTTATCCCCTTTAAATTCATATCTTGCAAAAGCATAGGCTGCAGGAATAATGGTTAACATTTGTAAAACAAGAACACTCACTGTAATGATCACACTATTTTTTAAGTAGTGCATAAAAGGTATAGCTTCAAAGGCTTGCTTAAAGTTTTGCCATTGAAAAACCTCTGGCCACATACTTGGTGGGAATATTACAGTCTCTCCTAAAGTTTTAACTGAAGTGATAAACATCCAGTAAAACGGAAAGAAGAAAATAAGAAATAATATAATCGTCACAATGGCTCTTGGAAGTTGTTTAATAGACTTCATAACGCCCTCCTATTGGTAATGGACTTTCTTAGAAAGTAATTTAAAGTACATAACTGTAAAGATTGAAATAATCACAAGTAAAATTACACCAATAGCTGATGCATAACCAATTTTATAGAATTGGAATCCATATTCATAAATAGAATACACAAGGGTATTGGTACTGTTTTGCGGTCCTCCACTGGTTATGATCTGAATGGTTTCAAACACCTTAAAGGATGCAATGACATTGACAATGGTTAAGAAAAAGAGTGTGGGTGAAATCATAGGAAGGGTAATCTTAAGAAAAGTTTGTTTCCTAGATGATTTATCTAGCGCAGCTGCTTCATACAAATGTTTTGGAATACTTTGTAGTGCTGATAAAATAATAAGGGTATTATATCCTAGTGTTTTCCACACAGATATGATAACTAATGAAATCAAGGCTACTTTTGGATTTCCCAACCAGTCTATAGGCGGAATACCTACTAATGATAAAATATAATTCAGAAGCCCAAAGTCATTATTCATCAGCCACATCCATAAGAAAGAAATAGATGCAAGAGATACAATGTAGGGTGTAAAGATTAAGTTTTGCATAAACTTATTAATACGTGTATCTTTTCTAAGAAATAGGGCTAAGGCAATGGCCAAAATCACCCCTAAACCTACGGTTAATACCATATACACAAAAGTATTGGATAAGGTTTGATAAAACTTTACGTCTTTAAATAAGGTATGGTAATTTTTAAGCCCTACAAATTGTTTGGTAGGTGAGATCAGATCCCATTCATGGAAGCTTAGATAAATCGTATTTAAGATTGGGTAAATCGAAAAAGCTAAAAAGATGATGAGGGCTGGTGCTACAAAAAGATAGGGTTTAAGGGTTTGAATCACTTTTTTCATGATTCACTTCCTTTGATTCTATCTTTACTTTTGTCAAATCCGTACATATGTTTATAAGAAAGAGAGAGTTTCACCTGGTCATCTAACTCCAGTTCTACATCATTAAATACTTTAACCGCTACAACCCCCATCTGTGTCTGAACACGATAAATCACTTCTGAACCAAGCATTTCTCTTGTCAGTATATAGCCTTCAAATACAAATTTATCTTCCTGCTCATCCCCTTCTTTATAAAGCTTTACTTTCGAAGGTCTAAAGCCTATATAAGCCACTTCATGATCTAAGTCTATATACTTTTCAACTTTCTCACGGGTTAGCACATTCATTTCTGGTGTTCCAATAAACTGTGCAGTAAAAACATTTTGTGGTTCCACATAAATTTCATGGGGTGTACTGTGTTGTCTAATCACACCTTTTTCCATAAGCACAATGTCTGTTGCCATAGAGAGAGCCTCTACTTGGTCATGGGTTACATAAACAAATGTTGCACCCAGTTTATGATGAAGTTCAATAAGTTCTGAACGCATTTGGTTACGGAGTTTTGCATCTAAGTTACTCAAAGGTTCATCCATTAAGAATACTTTTGGTTTTTTAACCATAGCTCTTGCTAAGGCTACACGTTGCCTTTGACCACCTGATAGCTGCGAGGGTTTTTTATGAAGATGATCTCTTAAATCTACAATATCTACAATCTCATCTATTAAGCGTTCACGTTCTTGTTTAGGTATTTTCGCATTGATTAATCCAAACTCAATGTTTCCTTTTACACTCATAGTCGGATACAGGGCATAATTTTGGAATACCATCGCAATATCACGATCACCTGGCTGTATAGCATTCATACATTTGCCATCGATATAAATCTCGCCTCCTGTGATATCCTCTAATCCAGCGATCATTCTAAGTGTCGTAGACTTCCCACATCCAGAAGGTCCTACCAATACAGTGAAGCTGCCTGACTCAATTTTTAAGTCTAAATTTTCTATAACGGTTGTTCCATTATCATAAGTCTTTCTTATATTTTTTAACAAAATCTCTGACATAAATCCTCCTTACTCTTTCCTAGAGTTTATTGTCCTGTGTTTCTGACAAGTCTTATTCTATAGTCTTTTTATTAAATCAAAAATAAGAGCAAGTTAAAAGATTTATTTTTATATTAAATTATTAATAAATATAAATTAATATATATTTTCAAAACAAAAAAAACACACTTAAATGCTGTGTGTTTTTAGAACTTCTATTCACTAAAGTACTAGGTTCTCCCCTTTAACGGGTAGTATTTTCTCTGTTATGTTTGCCATTAAGCAATCCTGCCCTCTCTATTCTTACAATGTGTAAGCACTTCTTCTAATTGTCCTTTTAAAGCTTCTAATGTATGAACACGTACTGACCAATCCATATGATCTTGAATTTGATAAGGTGAAGTCAATATAGTCTTACCCCCTAAAACTTTTACTGGATATAAGTCATTATAGCCATGATCTCCAATAGCTAATATTTCATGCCCATCAATTTGATGCGTGTTTAAGATGTCCGGTAAGACATTCATAAGGCCAAAAGGTTTATCTGCACCATATTTGATCACATCAAACTTATCTTCTAATCCTATATACTTCGTAAACTCTATTGCTTCTGGTTCATTGGTATTAGTAAGCATATACATGCCTTCTGTATACTTTGCAAGTTCTCCTAGTACTTTTACAAGTTGCTCACTGACCTCTATGGCATATTCTGGCATAAGCATTTCTTCCCTTACTTTAACAAACCCCGCATCTACCACATCACTAGCTATGCCTAATTGATTAGCCAGCATAAAGACAACACTCCATGCATCAGCCATAAAACCATACTTTCTATCTAAATAACTTTCAAAGTGGGCTTCAGTATTTACAATACCCTTAATGTTTAATCGTTCTTCTAGAGATTTTCCTGTTAAATCACTGGTTCTATCATAAAATTGTCCTAATGTAAAGGGATCCTTCCCGAGTAAGATTGCTTCTGCTTTTTGTTGAATGATTGCCTCATCTGCTTCAAATACACTCCCTTTTAGGATGTGAGAAATGAATCTTTGATAAAATTTTTCATCTCTATATAAGGTTCCATCTAAGTCACAAATAATTACTTTAATATGTTCCATTTTTACACCTCTTTGCTATTTTAAATTGTTATAGGTTCAGTTATATACTTACGCTCTAAAATATATGATTATTATTTATCATTCAATCTATTTAAACTAATTTTAACTTTATCTATCTATTTTTAACAAAGAAATAAGCCTCTCATTTTACTGAGAGGCTCTATTTTTCTTATATTCATAAATACGATCAATATAAATTTTAATCAGTGCAGCAACGGGTGCTGATAAAATCATTCCCATACCGCCATAATAACTGCCACCTATGATCACTACAATTAAAATCCACACAGGTGGTAAACCAATTTTATCTCCTACTACTTTAGGCTCAATAAAATTCCCATCAATTTGTTGATAAAGTAGTAATAAAATACATCCTGTTACCCCTAAGGATACACTGTCTAATAATCCAAGGATTAAAGCAAGCACTGCACCTACTAGTGGGCCTACATAGGGAATCATATTGGTAATCCCTGCCACTGTTCCAATAAGTACAGCAAAAGGATGACCGATCATGAGCATGAGTGCCGTTGAAATCACACCTACGATTATTCCCGCTAATAGGGTTCCAACAATAAAACCACCTATAATTTCATCTATATCCCCAAGTGCGACTTGTACATATTTTTTTATTTTAGGTGAAAAGATGACATCTCCAAAACGATCCATTGCCTTAAATAAACGTTCTTTATCTTTTAAGAAATAGAAGGTTAGGATTAATGTGGCAACAAAGTCAATGACTGCCCCACCTAAGTTTCCTATAACTTTACCTACATAGCCTGCTAATGTTAGAATAAAGTCTTTCGACTGAATCAACACATTGAAATCACTTTTAGCATTTTCTAAAGTATGGTTAAGTTCTAATAATGCTGTTTTAAAAGGTTCTCCCAGTTGTAGATTACTTCTAAGAAGCTTTTGTACATTCTCTACAATTGGTGGCACTAGAAAATGGATAAGAAGCATAAGTGATGCGCCTACTATTACAAAGACAATCACAATACTTAAAAGTCTTACGCCCAGCTCTATCCCTTTAAATGACTTATCTTTACAACACTTATTTATAAGCGTTGTTAATTTTCCTTCAATAAATTTCATCGGACGATACAATATATATGCTAAGGCAAAAGCATATATAATTGGTGATATAACATCTAAAAATCTCCCCGTTCCACTGGTTACAACCTGTGTAATGATCTTCCCATTTTTAAACAACGTATAAATCCCAAATACAAGTACTATCATAATGAGCAAAAATATACCTTGTTCTACGTACTTTTTATACTTTGCTAGCCATTCTTTCATGTCCTTTTATGTCCTTTCCTCATGAATACTTATACATTATATACTATAAAGTAAAATTAACCTATTCTTTTTTAAAGTGGGCATATGAAACAAAGCAGGAGAAATAGGCTTCTACAAAATGAAAAAGATCCTCCCATTTTTATAGGAGGACCTGCATATCTTTTTATTGATTAGCTGATTTGTTTTTGACCATAATAAGCATTTTTTCCATGCTTTCTTAAGAAATGTTTATCTAGTAATGCTTGTTGCATATTGGCCATATCTTGAGCTAGTAAAGCTGTATGGAAAGCCATTTTACTTACTTCTTCAAGTACAACTGAATGATACACTGCATCAGCAGGTGTTTTTCCCCAAGTAAAAGGACCATGTTCTCTTACAAGTACAGCTGGTACTTCTAAGGCAGGAATATCTTTGAAGGTTTCCACAATCACCTTACCTGTTTCTTTTTCATATTCTCCTGCAATTTCTTCAGGTGTCATAGCACGTGTACATGGTACAGCACCATAGAAATAGTCTGCATGTGTAGTACCCATAGCAGGTAAGGATCTACCTGCTTGTGCAAAGCTTACTGCCATAGAAGAATGTGTATGCACAACTCCTCCAACTTCAGGGAATGCTTTATAGATTTCAAGATGTGTTGGTGTATCTGAGGAAGGATTTAATGTTCCTTCTACCACATTGCCTTCTAAATCTACAACAACCATATCCTCCACTTTAAGGTGGTCGTATTCTACACCACTTGGTTTGATGACTACAAGTCCTGTCGCTCTATCAATCCCACTCACATTACCCCAAGTATAAACAACGAGACCTTGTTTAGGAAGGTCTAAGTTGGCTTCCCATACTTCTTGTTTGAGCTTTTCTAACATTTTTACATGCTCCCTTCAATGAACGTTCCAACTTCTAGATACTTTTCATAAAGTTTATTATAAACTTCTACCATTTCAGGTTGTGGCAAATAAACTTTTTCTGTTGGGCTCGCCATATGACGTTGTGCTTCTTCCACATTGCCATAAATGCCTCCAACAACAGATGCAAAGATAGATGCACCTAAGGCTACTGCTTGTTCCGACTCGCATACATTGATTGGCATACCTAATACATTAGCTACAATTTGCATATTAAGTGCTGATTTCTTTGCTACACCACCAATAGCAATGACTTCATTAATGGCTACACCACATGCTCTAAAGCGTTCAACAATGGCACGTGCACCATATGCGGTTGCTTCAATAAGCGCACGATAGATATGAGGTGCTTCTGTGCCTAAATGAATGCCTAAAATAGCGCCTTTTAAATTCTGATTGGCATAAGGTGTACGTCTTCCATTCATCCAGTCAATGGCCATCACACCACTTTCTAATGGATTTACCTCGTTTGCTGCTTTTTCAAGTTCTACAAGTAACTTACTTTCAATTTCTTCACGTTTTTCTGGTTCTACAGTTTGAAGAGGCCATGCTAAAAGACGTTTATACCACGCATACACATCACCAAAAGCGGATTGCCCTGCTTCCATTCCAAGCATGCCACGAATAACAGATCCATCTACTTGACCACAGATCCCTTCAACTAATGTATCTTTCATCACATCCATATTCTCAATTAAGATATCACAAGTAGAAGTTCCCATTACTTTAACAAGGGCATTAGGGCGAATATTTCCTCCTACAGCCCCCATATGGCAATCAAATGCACCGCATCCTACTTTTACGTCTTGTGGTAAACCTAATGCCTCAGCCCATTCAGGGGCGATCACACCTGCTACTTCATCTGCTGTATAGGTATCTTCAAACAATCTTCCACGAAGACCAGCTAAAAGTGGATCAATCCCTGCAAAGAATGCTTCACTTGGAAGACCATTATACGCTTGATGCCACATGGCTTTATGACCTGCAGCACAACGACTACGTTTAATCTGATCCGCATCTTTAACACCTGTTAAAAGTGCTGGTATCCAATCACAGTGTTCAACCCAGCTATAAGCTGCTTCTTTTACCGCTTGATCTTCCCTAAGGGTTTTTAAAATTTTAGCCCAAAACCATTCTGAAGAGTAAACACTTCCTATATATTGTGTATAGTCAATTCCGCCCCATGTTTTTGCATAGTGGTTAATCTCACTTGCTTCTTTAGTCGCTGTATGATCTTTCCATAAGATAAACATAGCATGTGGATTTTCGCTAAACTCAGGAAGAAGTGCTAAAGGTGTTCCTTCTTTATTTACTGCACATGGTGTAGAACCTGTTGTATCTACACTAAGGCCTACAATATTTTGTGCAACTTCAGGACCTACTACTTTTACAGTTTCCTTGATTACTGTTTTAAGCCCTTCTACATAGTCTAATGGATGTTGTCTAAACTGTGCTTTTGCAGGATTGCAATATAATCCTTGCTTCCATCTTGGATAGTAGAAAACATGACTTGCTAATTCTTTACCACTCATTGGATCTACAATAACACCTCTACATGAGTCACTGCCGTAATCAATACCGATAACATATTTTTTATCCATATTCTCCACTCCTTATCTTAGTTTCCAGAGTAATTCATTGGTTTTTAATGCTTGTTTGAAAGAAAGTATATCTGTTTTATCATTAATGACTACATACTCAATATCCATCATTTCTGCCCAATCTACTAAATCTTCGGCTGTTACTTCATATGAGAATACTGTATGGTGAGCGCCACCTGCCAAAATCCAAGCTGTAGCCCCTACTTCCATAGAAGGTTTAAGTTTCCACAATGTACGTGCAACAGGTAACTTAGGCATATCTTTTTCAACTGCCACCCCTTCTACTTCTGCTATAATCAATCTGAATCTGCCTCCCATATCAATAAGGCATGCACATACAGCTTCCCCTTTTCCACCATTAAACACTAAACGTGCTGGTGGCTCTTTATCTCCAATACTAAGTGGATGTACTTCAATTTGTGGTTTTGTACTAGATATGGTTGGACATACTTCAAGCATGTGGGCACCAAGTACCATCTCTTCACCATTTACTAGGTTATAAGTATAGTCTTCCATAAACGATGTCCCTTTGTTATCTGCAATTACTTTCATAACACGTGTTAAGGCTGCTACTTTCCAGTCCCCTTCTCCACCATAGCCATAACCTTTTTCCATAAGTCTTTGTGTTGCAAGCCCTGGCAATTGTTTCATACCATGTAAGTCTTGGAATGTGTTTGTAAAGGCACTGCACTCATTTGCCTCTAAGAAACGTTCCATAGCAATCTCCATTTTTGCCTGCTCTTTTACATTTTCAAAAAATGGTGTACCTTCTTGACAGTCTGCAGCAAAAGTATAGTTTGCTTTGTATACTTCAATGAGTTTAGCAAGGTCTTCTTCTGTTACTTTATTCATTTCTTCTACTAAATCACCTACGCCATAACCATTAATAGACCATCCGAATTTTACTTGTGCTTCTACTTTGTCACCTTCTGTAACAGCTACTTCTCTCATGTTATCACCAAATCTTGCGACTTTAAGAAGGTGTCCTAAACTTGCTGCTTTTGCAACACGTGCCCATTTTCCAATTTGTTGTTGTACACGTTCTTCTTCAAAGTAACCAACAACCACTTTGCGGTTAATGCCCATACGTGTATAGATAAATCCATGTTCGCGGTCCCCATGAGCTGATTGATTTAAATTCATAAAATCCATATCAATGCTTTCCCATGGAATCGCTTGATTACGTTGTGTATGTAAATGTAATATAGGTTTTGTAAGCAATTTTAATCCGTTAATCCACATTTTTGATGGTGAAAATGTATGCATCCAAGTAATAACCCCTACACAACTTTCATCATTGCTTGCTGCCATACATGTATCTCTAATTTGTTCTGGTGTTGTCACTGTAGGTTTCCATACAATCTCTAATGAAATATGTGAAGATTGATTCAGTGACTCTACAATATATTTTGCATCTTCTGCAACTTGTTTTAAACATTCTTCACCATAAAGATGTTGACTTCCTGTAATAAACCATATTTTTTGTTTACTCATTTTATCGCTCCTTATTCATTTTCATTCTTATTGTTTACTTCTTGTTTACTAATTTATCATATCTATTTTTAATATTCAATACAAATTTCATAAATTTTTATATTTATTTGTACGATTATACTTAAACGTTGATTTATATAGTTATATTTCTCTTTTTATCATGTTAAATTTATTTTTCAAGTTTTAAACCCTTTATTTTCAACCTTTTTGTTTAGTTCACACATTATCTATCTCTATTTTTCCATTATTCTTTATTGACTTTAATATATTTTTTGTTTACCATTTAGTTTATCAAACAGTTTACTACGAAAGGAGTACATTATGGCTACCATACGAGAACTCGCAAAAATGTGTGGTGTCTCCCCTGCTACTGTATCTCGTGTTCTTAATCATGATGAAACGATTAGCGTTTCTAAAGAAACACGTAAACGCATCTTTGAAACGGCGGAACTTGTCTCTTATCAAAAACCTTCTCGTTCTAAAAAAGATGACCAATCCTCTTATACTGTGGGCTTGGTCCATTGGTTCGACGAGCTACAAGAGCTTAATGACCCTTACTTTATTTCTATTCGTATGGGAATTGAAGAACTTTGTAACACCCATGCTATTCAACTGATTAAAATCTTTAATTCTGACACTTTAGAGGCTAACTTCCCACAAGTGTCATTAGATGGACTTATTGTTTTAGGGAAATTTCCTGACGCACACATTGAGCAATTTAAAAAATACGCACCCCATATTGTGTTTATTCATTCCAATGAACAACATTTTGATTATGACTGCGTAAAAGCTGATTTTACGAATATTACCCTTCATGTCTTACAACATATTGTAGACAAAGGTCATACTAGGATTGGTTTTATTGGAGGACATGAAATACTGCCCTTTTCTAATACACCCCTAGAAGATGAAAGAGAACAAACCTTTAAGGATTATTTAACTAAAATAGGACTTTATAATCCTGACTATGTTCTTATTGGCTCTTTCGACTTTCATAGTGGTTATACCCTTATGGGACAATTATTAAAGTCTTGTAAGGATCATTTACCAACTTGTATATTTGCTGCTAGTGACACCCTTGCTATTGGTGCCTTACGTGCCATTAATGAAGCGGGTCTATCTGTACCTAAAGATATAAAAATCATTGGTTGTAACGATATTCCAACTTCTCAGTACACTTCGCCTACGCTTTCTACTATAAAAATCTATACTGAACTTATGGGGCAAATAGGTATCAAACTTTTACTAGAACGTATTTCCGGTGAACGTACAGAATCTTTAAAAGTGACTGTACCACACAAAATTATTCTTAGAGAAAGCTTTAACTCATTTAATTAATCAAATTTTAGGAGGTTTTATTATGAAGTTATTTATTGATACTGCGAATACAAAAGATATTGCTATGGCCAATGAATTAGGTGTGATCTGTGGGGTAACAACGAATCCTTCACTTATTGCAAAAGAAGGTCTTGTTTTTGAAGAAGTGATTAAAGAGATTACAACTATTGTAGATGGTCCTATTAGTGCAGAAGTTTTATCACTTGAAGCACCTGGTATGGTAGAAGAAGCACTTAAACTTGCTAGCATTCATCCAAATATCGTTATCAAACTCCCAATGACTTTAGAAGGTCTAAAAGCAACCAAAATCCTTTCTAGCAAAAATATCAAAACAAACGTTACCCTTGTCTTTTCTGCAAACCAAGCCCTTCTTGCTGCACGTGCAGGTGCTACATATGTAAGTCCATTTGTTGGACGCCTTGATGACATTGGTTTTGATGGAAATGTTCTTATTAAGGATATTGCTGAAATCTTTGAAACACATAAAATAACAACTGAAATTATAGCAGCAAGTGTACGTAACCCTATTCATGTATTAGAATCGGCTAAAGCGGGTGCACATATTGCAACTGTTCCTTATAGTGTTATTAAACAAATGGTGAATCACCCACTTACTACAGCAGGGATCGAAAGATTTATGGCTGACTGGGCTGGTCTTACGGAGGTACTTAACAATGAGAAATAATCAAGCAATTAACACCCTTCGTGCCCTTGCTGCTGATGCTGTTCAAGCTGCAAACTCTGGACACCCTGGCTTACCACTGGGTGCTGCACCTATTGTGTATACTTTATGGCAAGAACACATGAACCATAATCCTCACAATCCTAAATGGCCTAACCGTGACCGCTTTATCTTATCAGCAGGACATGGTTCTGCCCTCCTTTATGCTGCCTTACATCTTTTTGACTACGGGCTTACAACTGAGGATCTTAAAAACTTCCGTCAAGAAAATTCTCTTACACCAGGTCACCCTGAATATGCCCATACAAAAGGAGTCGAGATGACCACTGGTCCTCTTGGTCAAGGCGTTGCATCTGCTGTTGGTTTTGCTATGGCCGAGGCACATATGGCAGCTCACTTTAACCGTCCTAACTTCCCTATTGTTGATCATTATACTTATGCCCTTGTAGGTGACGGCTGCCTTATGGAAGGGATTTCTTATGAAGCTCTTTCTCTTGCAGGTACACTTAAACTTGATAAATTAATCGTTTTATACGATTCAAATAATATTACCATTGAAGGCTCTACTTCTCTTGCCTTTACTGAAAACGTACGTAGTCGCATGGAAGCGCAAGGCTTCCACACTCAACTTGTAGAAGATGGTAACGATACAGCTGCTATTTCTTCAGCCATCGCCCAGGCAAAAGCTACAAAAGACAAACCAAGTTTTATTGAAATTAAGACACAAATTGGATATGGTTGTGCACAAAAAGTAGGTAAAGCAAGTGCACACGGTGAACCTCTTGGAAAAGACAATATTACTCAAATGAAGATAGACTTAGGACTTCCGGTCCAAGACTTCTACGTGAGTGACGAACTTCGTAAGGATATGGATGCCTTTTGTCAAACTGCCTACGAAAAAGAAGCCAATTGGAACTGGAATTTTGAAGCTTATAAAGCCGAATATCCTGAACTCGCTAAAGAATGGGAAGACTGGCACACCCCTACTTCTTATAGCTTAGAAGATCTTTATGCCAACTATAGTGATCCTTCAAAATCTCTTGCTACACGCCAAGCCTCTTATGAAGTAATCAACAAACTTGCTAAACGTGTTCCTAACTTTATTGGGGGTTCTGCTGACCTTGCACCTTCAACGAAGACATATATGGCTAATAAAGGAGACTTTAGTGCTGAGGATTACACAGGACATAACCTCCACTTTGGTATTCGTGAACATGCCATGGCCGCTATTGCTAATGGTATGGCCTTATACGGTGGTTTAAAAGTTTTCTGCTCCACTTTCTTTGTCTTTAGTGATTACATGAAAAATGCGATGCGTCTTTCTGCACTCATGCATTTACCTGTTACCTATGTTCTGACTCATGATAGTATTGGGGTTGGCGAAGACGGACCAACACATCAACCCATTGAACACCTTGCAATGTTACGTAGTATGCCTAATATGATTACTTTCCGCCCTGCTGATGCAAAAGAAACCATTGCAGCTTGGGAGTATGCCATGAATAGCCAAGATGCACCTGTTAGTATTGTCCTTTCAAGACAAAACCTACCTTACCTTGCAAATAGTGGTGAAGAAGCTAAAAAGGGTGCTTATGTTATTGGTTCATATACACCAAATGAAGCAGATATCCTCTTAATGGCTACTGGTTCAGAAGTACAACTCATTGAAAAAGCTGCTACACTTCTTGACGAAGCACATATTAAAGCTTGTGTCATCAGTATGCCTTCTATGGATTTATTCGAGCAACAACCATTAAATTATAAGCAAAGTATTTTGCCAACATCTAATCGTAAACGTCTGGCTGTAGAAGCCCTTACTTCCTTTGGCTGGGACCGCTATACAGGTTTAGATGGTCGTATTATTTCTCTTGATACTTTTGGTGAATCTGCACCTGCTGATTTAATTTTCAAGAAACATGGTTTCTGCGTAGAAAATATCGTTGAACAAGTTAAAGCTTACTTACAAGCTTAACGGTAAAATAAATAAAGAGCTCTCTAATGCTAGATTAAAATTCTAGCATTAGAGAGCTCTTTTCATTTAAGACTTATAACAGTTCATTTCTACTTTATAGAGTTCAATATTACCTCGTCTTTCAACGGCAATAAAAAGTAGATGATCTAAATGGCAAATACACGTATAACCATCTGTTTCCTCCTCTACCAACATGACATGCTCTTGCCAGTTGATCGTATCCTTAGAAACTTTTAGAGTAATTTTTTCCCTTTTCTCCTTAGAGTTTGGATTGACAAATATATAAAGGGGTTGTCCATCAACAGTTATCTTATCAAAACTTCCTTGGCAAGCATAAGGTTCTACAAGAACATGGCTATCCGTTTCATGAGGTACCCATGTTTTCCCTTTATCGTAGCTTAGATAAACTCTTCTGTAGCTGGCATAACTTCTACAATTAAGCATTAATATACCTGAATCTAACTCTACAACCTGGCATTCTGAAGAAAACGCCTCTACTCTTCCTCCTGGGAACGCCCATGTATTACCTCCATCTTCTGAAATCATAATGCAAGATTGAATAGAGGGCACCTCCTGCTCATTGGTTTTAATTTGACAAGGTACAACTAACGTTCCATCTTCCATTTGTATGCCTTTACCTGGAGCTGGGAAAAAGCTTACCATTGTCTCATCCTTTAAGTGTGCCAGACTTCTTTTCGGAGCCCATGTTGCCCCATCATCATCTGAATAGGTATATACCATATAAGCTTCTATTGCACTAGGTTCCTTTGTATGTTCCCATAATGCATTACTATCTACGTTATGTCCAAAGATAAAGACACGATTTGTTTGTCTATCCACTAAAATACAAGCATCTAATATTCTCGATTTTTCTACGCTACGCTGATTACATAGTACTTTCTGTTCTTCTAAAAAAGTATTGCCTAAATCTAAACTTCTACGTATTCCAATATCAATATTGTCTACATCACTAGAACCATTATAACGAATATCACCCCCAGCGATTAAAACATTATGATTGGTTACTTCACAAAATGGTATTCTAAAATACTTCGAATCAAAATTTTCATTAGCTGTCAAATAAGTGGTACATTCTACCTTCATCTCAAATTTCCCTTCGTATAAGTCTTATTATAATTTTGTACTGCTATTTAAATATTAACACTAAAATTTTACTTTTTCCACTCTGTTTTTTTACTTATTAAATTTTCCTTATCGCTTTTCTAATTGGCCTTACTTTATGTCCAAGCTTTAATCTTGTTCACCTATAAGCCTATACTTCTTAATGACAAAAAGAGCTCTAAAACTTTATCTTACTTTAGTTTTAGAACTCTTCTATTCATTTAAGTTAATAGCTATTTATTATGTATCACTTGCCTTACTCATTTTTTAGAAAGTTACAGTTAAACCTGTTTGGAATTTTTCATCATCAATTACGACTGCAATATTAAATTCCCCTTTTACGCCCTCTTTCATTACATTCATTTGAATGGCACGTTTAAGGTCTGTTTGGAAGCTTGCTACACAGATTGCTGTAAATGTTTTTTCTGTTGTTGGCACATAGTATTGATAAGTTTTGTCTGCGCCTTCTAAAAGAAGCATAACTAATTGACCTTTTGCAAATTCTGCATTAAATACGATACGGTCTATTTCTTCTGCAAAGTGTGCTTTGTACTTTTCTGGTACACTATTGCCTTCATCTTTAAGATCAGGAATTTCTGTTAAGAATTCTTCTGATGTCCCTAATGTGCCAAGAATTTCACCTTTTCCAAGCTCTAAATTTGCACCATTGTGGTAAAGTGGCATTTTTTCTGCACGGTAGTAGTTACTTGGTACTTGCATTTCAAACATGACTTCATCATTTAGAATTTCAACTGTAATAGCATTACGTGTTACATTATTTTCTGTTGACACTGCACTTTTCATAAGACTTTCAGTTGGTTTACCGTCTTCCATTACAATACCACCTGAGTGAACAAGGTAATGTCCATCTGCATAATATTCTACGTTACAAATATAAGGTGAGAAGAACTCTGACCCACGCTCTTTTCCGTATTGCCATACTTGTTCAATTGTCATCTTGTCTGTATCAATTTTGTAGCGTACACCTCTTGAGAAGTTATCACCATTTTTAATATAGTCTTCTTTACGTTTTGCACGGTATTGACCGTTATCAAAGCACATCACATCCCCTTCTGGTGTAATAAGGCATGCATGTTGCTCATATTGCCAATCAAAGTTTTCACCAACTGGTGTGAAGAAATATTTTTCTACCATTTCTTGTGGCCAGCCATCTGGATTACCAAGAATCCAATTAAGCTTACAGGTATCGTAATCCACATTAATAATCGCATCTTGGTGTCTACCTGAGAAAGATAAACTATTTGTTTTCTTATCATACCATACTGCATTATTGTGGAACCAGTCGTGTGGTGTCCAGCTTCCTGATTTACCTACTTCTTGTGGTAATACACTTTGGATATCCCATTTTTTAATGATTTCTCCTGTGTTACGATCTACAAGTACACAAAGATCTTCAATGGTTCCTCTTTCAAAGTCTTGAGTAAGGATCATAATATTACCATCTTCCATCTCAAGTTGGTCATGATGGTAACCTCCTGGCAAACGGAATTCTTTATACATTTTCCCTACCATATCCATCTCAACAACACCTGTTGTTGTATAAGGTTTTTCTAAGAAACGTTCTGAACCAATTAAAAAGTGTCCATTTTTAATGCGTTTAATATCAAATACAAAGGTATCTGCTAAGTACCAACGGCATTCACCTTGGTAATCATAAGCTGCACAATAAGCTTTACCTGTTGGACTGATAAACATTAAATTATCTTTCATATAAGCACTTGTTGTTTCAATTTTAGTTGGTTTTAATGCCATTGCATGAAGAGGTTCTGTTTGAAGATTGAAACAATGAACTTCTCCTGTTGCAAGTGTGATTTCAACCGTATTGTTATAGTCTGCATAGAGTCCAAGTACAGGTAGAACATGAGTTGTTGCTGCTTCATAGGTATGACTGATTGTACCTGCTTCTTCTTTACCTTTTACTGCAACTGTTACAGCTACTGGTTCCTCTGTCTTAAAAGCTACTACTGCTGCTAAAGGCACAACATGATAAGGATTTAACTTCACATAAGGCTGGTCATAAGTATAATGACCTTGTTCAAATTCAGCAAGCATTGCTTGTTCACTTTCATATTGACTATGAATAAGATGTTCTCTTTTTATCATTTCTACTGCCATTTTTATCGCTCCTTTTTTCATAACCCTTTTAAAATTTATTTAATTTCTAACCTATAACTAAATTAGCAAGTGGCACACCTAAAACGAGTAATACAAGTAATACATAGGCTGACATTGCGATAGTGTATTTATAAACTTCATTAGTTTTTACCCATTCTTTATTGGAATGTAAAATAGCTGCATAAGGACATGCTGCAGGTGTTACACTTGCAATGTGTACAGTAAAGATAATGAGCATAGCTACAGGAATTGGATTAAAGCCCATTGTTGTTGCTAGAGATGATGAAATTGTAAGTAAGATAACTCCAATAACATAGTTATTACTAAAGTTTGTTGCAATCAGTGCAATAATTACGAAGATCACCATAATCATAATAGGACTTTTACCTGCTACAATACCTGAGAAAACATTGGTTAAAAAGTCTCGAATTCCTGTTTCTGGACTTGTTAAAGCAGAACCAATAACCAGTGCTGTTCCAATAATACATACCATTGGCCAGTTCATGACTCTATTCATAATCTGAGCAAATGGTAATAAAGGTTTTCCCTCTATACGAATAAGTGCTAAACAGGCTACAAGAAGTGTTACAAAACCTGCAGGCCCTAATGTATTTAAGATGTTTTTAATCCATAACCCTTCTGGTAAAAGGTTAGGTAGGAACATCCCTGCCATAAAGATAATAAGTGCACCGACTAACATCTTTTGTCTTAAATTCATAGGCGGAAGTTTTTCTTTTTCAAATAACTCTGTACGTACGGATTTTAATAAGGTAATATCCGGACGGAAAATATATTTAAACACAAGTACAAGACCTACAATAAGTACCAACCCTAATATAAGAGAAATGGTTAAGTATGAAAGTTGATTAATGGCAATACCTGATAACGCTTCAAAGTTTGTAAGCATTAAAAGTACAATCCCTCTAAATGGCATTGCCGCAAATCCAAAGAGTCCGACCATAACAACACCAACAATCATTAAGGTTGCATATTGATCACCTGGTTTATATCCAATATCTTTAAAAAGTCCATAAAGTATTGGCCAGAATAAGAAAATGGCTGTATCTGTAGAAGTTAATATGGTTAAAATATATACACCCATAAAAATCATAAACGTAAATACCCATGGTCTACCATTAATAACTTTACGTGTTACGAACCATCTACCTATGTATTTACAAATATCATTTGCATTAATTGCACCTACAAGTGCCAAGATCCCTACAACTAAAATAATTTGGTTACTCCCAAAAGATTCAGCAAATGCTTTATTCATCGGCATAAATCCTGTTAGTGCAATGGCTACGAGCCCTAATAAACTTGGCCATACAGTATCTACTGTTGTCCATAAATAAATAAGTCCTAAGAAAATCCCTAATATTTTCATTCCCATTGGTGTAATCGGATCGATAGGTGATAAATACCCAAAGCCAAACATGAATAATAAACCTATAGAACAATGACATAAGTACATCACATCTACTTTACTTTTTGTTTCGACTGCTACACCCTTTACCTCTAGAACAGCTTCCTTCGACATATTTGCTCCCTCCTTTATTTGTTAAAATAATATCATATAGTTTTGTTTTTACGATTAGTCCACGCTAATATTTTATATTTTTTTAACAAAAATATATTTTTATATAGCTATTTACGTTATAATAAAGATAGTTTTAAAATTTTATTTGTGCATTGTATGCAACCTATTTATTCAAAACAAAACGTATGCTATATTTTTATTTTGTTAATTTATTTTCAACATCTTTACCTCAGGAGGTATGCTATGAAACAACTTGACCATGAACATTTTCAAATTCTCTGTAATGCAGGTACGCTTCAAAAACTCCCCAAAGGCCATATCTTTTATGATGGTTACGATAATCTTGATGCCATCTACTGCCTAACTGATGGCCTTTGCGCCTTGATGAGCCTTAAAGATTCTGGCAAAGAACATATTTATCATTATCTCAAACCAGGTTCTATCATTGGTTTTACTCCAGCCTTTTTAGAATATACTCATGAACAAGATACAACTTCTGAAGCTTACTTTCTTCTTAAAGCCAAAAGTAACTGCACGGTATATCGTCTTGAAAAAGAGCATATTTTTGAACTCATGCAAACTTATCCACAAATCTTAAAATTTATTATGCTTTCCATGGCTAATACTTCTAGAAATTTGCTTAAACATTTCTATACCGCTCAAGAAAGTAATGCGGCTTCAAAAATTGCCTTTACCTTGCTCTCTCTTGCAGAAGAAGTAAATGGTGATTTTATATTACATAAAGAATTTAACTATCCTGAGCTTTCTAAGTACTTAGGCATTCATCATATTACCGTAGCTAGAATTATTGGTAGTTTTAAAGATGAGGGTATTATAAAAAAATTAGGCCACTCCATCAAAATTCTTGATCAAGAGGCCCTTATGGATTATGCTCAAAATAAAAAAATCCTTCAATATTAAAAAAGTCCTCAAAGCTTAACAGCTTAAGGACTTTTTTAATTGTATGTAGTCTGCTCCTGCAAAGAGAACTATTGCTATAATGGTTACCAGTATATCATATCCATCAAATGGACTATTTAAAAACAGATCATGAACAATTTCAGATCCTAATGCCCCTATAAAAATACATCCAAGAGTTATCATCATAGATTTTAACGTAAATGCTTTTTTATAATAGGTTTCATACACTTGACAAACACAACTAGCAAAGAACCATACTGCTGCAAAGTTTGGCATCACACCTAGTATAAAACCCACTCCACTTATTGCGCTTACACTCGTCTCTCTTAAAAAAATGGTCACCGCCCATAAGAGTATCCCTATAATCCCTAACACTTGTGTTAACTTTATATCCTTCATTTAATCTCCCCTTCTACATTCTTTTTTGGTTTTTTATAAGTTCTAAAGCTTTGCCCCTTACTTTGTATCCCTCTATACAACGCTATAAATCCAATGCATTCGTTTATATCTAAGTCTTACCTATGCTTTTTAGATGTCACAATATTTTTATATACTTTTATAAAATATCATATTTAATTAGATATTTCAATTTTATATTTTGGCCTTTTTGTGAGGTATCTTTTTACTTATTTTACATTGTTTCTATAAGCTTTTATTTGTTCTAAAGTTGGCATACCACCTTGTGCACTTAATTGGGTTACAGACAGGCCCGCTGCCAAGTTTGCAAAATCAATAGCTTCCCTTAATCCTGTTCCTTGTGCTAATTGATATGCAAGTGCACCATTAAAGGTATCTCCTGCACCTGTTGTATCTACTACTTCCATCTTATAAGCAGGTACATTAACCACTTCTTTCCCATCATAAAAACTTACCCCTTGTGCACCCTGGGTAACAATTAATTTATTGGGATACTTTTTAAGACATGCTTCAAGAGATTCTTCTTGCCCAAATAATATTTTGCATTCATGCTCATTAGGTGTTAAGTACGTACATTGTTCAATAAGTGCTTTGGGTAAGACCTGTGCTGGTGCTGGATTTAGAATAAGTGGAATGCCTTTTTTAGAAGTCATTTCTCCTAAATAGCATACAGCCTCTAATGGAATCTCCAACTGAGTAACAACTAAATCAGCTGCTTCTATTATCTTACGATTGGCTTCTATATAGTCTACTGTTACAGATTGATTGGCTCCTGGTACAACAATGATACTATTATCTTGTTCACTGAGTGTAATAACAGCTACACCATTTGGTCCCTCTACTTGCTTAAGATACGCAAGTTCTAAGCCCTCTTTTTGAAGCACCTCATACATTAACTTACCATTCGTATCTTGTCCAATACATCCAAGCATTGCACATGTTTCGCCTAACCTTCCAATAGTTACTGCTTGATTAGCTCCTTTTCCTCCAGGAAATGTATGAAAGTCACGTCCTGATAAGGTTTCACCTTTTTCCGGTCTTCTCTCTACTTCCACAACTAAATCTATATTTAAACTACCTACCACTACAATCATATTTAATCTCCTTTTGCATTTCATCTGCTTTATTTTTGTCCTTTTACGTGATTTATATTTTATCATACTTCATCACTCTTCATTTAAAGTCTATTGGGATTTAATAAAGTTCATAAGAAAAAGCTGATAACCTTCAACGTCTATCAGCCCTTCTTTATATTTAATACTTTAACATTTCTTCAAGTAAATGAATAAATCTAGGGGTATCAACCGCTATAGCTACCTCTACATTAGGCTGCTTCCTGGTTACATGTTCTAAGTCTATACGTGTTTGCCCTCTGTACTTTTCATCGTGTATCTCTACCTCACTATAACAGGCTGTATACGTTAATAATGGGGGGCAAATCACGCTAGCTACAGCTAATGCATCATGAAGCATAACTGTATCCTTTCCCATTTGCTTACTGAGTTGTTGTAAAAAATGTAGTAACTGCTTCACAACCTCTTTATAAGGATGTTCATATTCTAATAACTTATTCATGTTGGTTTCATTTAAAACACCTTTTGTTGTTACATCTAATCCTACCATTTTGAGAGGAATTCCTGACTCGAATACGATCTGAGCAGCTAGTGGATCTGCCCATATATTAAATTCTGCAAAAGGTGTACGATTTCCTCTTCCAGTGGAGCCACCCATAAATGTAATCGTCTTAACATGTTGAGATAAATCAGGATACTTTTTTAGTGCCTTAGCAAGATTAGTTAACGGCCCTAGTGCAATAATTTCTAATTCACCCTTTAAACTTACTGCTTTTTCATAGATAAAGTCCCATGCGTACTGCTCAATACATTTTTGATTAGATTGTGGTAATTTAACACCACCTAACCCACCTTCTCCATGAAAAGCTTCTGCACTTTCAAGTGAATGTCCCAAAGGTGATCGTGCACCGCGTATAACAGGTGCTTCTAATTCTAGGAATTTAACAATATTTAAAGCATTTTGTGTAACCTTATCACTTCCTAAATTTCCTGCTACGGTTGTAATCCCTTCTATCTTTAATTGTGGATTTTGTTTTGCTAGCATAAGTGCTACAAAATCATCTACTCCTGGATCGGTATCTATGATCACTGATAGGGCCTTCATTATCTTTTCCTCTTTCTTATCTTAATTGAATTTATCTTTAAACACTTCATTCTTTTCATTGTATCTTTTTATTCTCTATTCTATCACTTTTTTTATACATTCGTCCAATCATTTCCCTGTGCTAAAATGCCCATATAAGCATACCACATTTGATTGGCTTCTTCTTTTGAAATATTCTTTTTGCAAGCTAAATAATCTCTTAGCTTATAGGCTTTTAACATAGAATGAATATAATAGGTCACAAATTCTTTTAATCTACACTTAATCATGATCCCATCTCCTCTATTTTCCATATTAATAGCTATTACATAATTTCTTGTTCTAGACCAAAAATCTTCTTGTCTCCATTAAATTTTCTAATTTCTAACTCATAGAATAAGGACTTAAGTAAATGATCTCACTTACTTAAGTCCTCATCTTATCCTATACTTTCAACTAAATCCATCATTTCTTGTTCATTTAATGCCTCTTGGCTCCTTATGGAGTAAGTATAAGTACTATCTGTCCATACGGCTAAATAAATACCACTAGAATCACCTTTTAATGTAACCTCATCCCATTTACTATCCACATCTTCTTCTAGTGGATAATCCGTATAATCTCCACTGATGTCCTGTGTACCTTCAGCCATACGATAAGTGATTTCATTGGTAGAACTTGTATATACCACTTGTGCTATATGCCCATCTATAGTTGAAAAACTACTCATCATATAGTCACTCGGAATAGTAGGTAACTTTAATGTGAAAGGTAATGCAGCCTCAAGTTCTTCTAACGTTGCGTATTCTATAATAGGATTTGGCATACCTATGGGCATTTCTACTACTCTTTCAACAGGTTCTTCATCTACTACTACATCTATACTTTCTGATTGCTCATTCTCTACTACTTCACTTTCTTCTTTTTGTGAAGCTTGTGTCATACTTCTGAAAACAAGACCAGCTATCAAAATACTTCCTAATCCTAGTCCAGATTGCATTGATTGTTGACTATGACGTTGCATTTTGAGACCTCCATGATGTTTGATACCATCAATATATGCTCTCTTTTTCCAATTTGCTCCTAAAAATTCTATTTCTTATAAATAGATGTTCTTACTGGTAGCATCTCTTCTACCCATGCATTGGTTTCTCTATCATAGAACTTCGTATCTGAATTCACTGCAAAAGGTATGCCTGCCTCTATTAATTGTTCACTTATATATGTTGCAAAGACTACTTGTTCATGAATGGTATAATCATTTCCATCATTATAGTTACCTGGCATCCAAGCACCTACCCATGTTGGTATACCTGTTGATTGTTGCCATTCAAGTGCTAAATCAATCTTTTCATTGATAAGCACTTTTTCTTCTTCTGTTCCTATGGTCCATAGCTTACGCTCGTTGGTCTTACTCGGTCCTGAAGCATAAAAATGCCACTCTGCCATTAAGTAGCCATTATGGTTTGATGGTATTTTAAGTTCACTTAGGTACGCCGCATCCGAACGTAATCTTGGTGAAATCATAATAATCCTTGTTGGATTTGTTTGACGAATAGTTGCTACAATACGCTCATAAATTTCATTTAATTTCTCTGGTTGCTTATTTAGTGCATCTGTTGCTTCAATAAGTAAATCAAAGGAAAGAAGATGAGAAACATCTTGATAGCGCTTAGCAACGGTTTCCCACCACTTTATCACCTTTTTAATATTCTTCTCACTTGGTTCATTTTTAAATTCATCCGCTTGATATGCAATGATAGGTATTAAACCTACTTCAAGACAATCTTCTATCTGTTGATCTAAGCTTTTAAAGAGTTCTTCATCTGCTTCATCTTTTATTCTAATGCGTACATGGCTAACCCCTGCATCTTTAAAGTCTTGTGCAGCTTGTTTATTATAAGACTTACGTCCTTGTTCCGTTTTAGACCAGTCTACATCCATCCCTTGTCCTAATAACCCTTGATAACGCCATGGATCAATTGGACCTTCTGCTTCTTGTTTATTTGTAATATAAGTAATCCCATTTTCAAAGTTCACTTCACAACCTAGATTTTCTGTTACAAACCGTAAAGGTACATAAGTTCTATCATTTCTTAAACTTGCTGTCGTGGAATATACAGGCACACCCTCTCTCTCATCAATATATACTTGTTTGCCATTGATGGTTGCCTTTGGGCTTCCTATTTGTAGAGACATATGGTTATTCCCATCCTCTACTGTTACTCTTCCTGCTAGAGCATCCCATCCTGTTTTATACCCTAACCTTTCTGCCATAAGACGTAGTGGTACATGTGTACGTCCCTCTATGGTTATAGGTACACCTGTTGTAGCATCAAACTCTACTTTGACACCCTCTACAACAATATCCTCTGGCAAAGGTTGTCCATAAACCCTATACTGCTGATTTAAAAGCATTGTAGCCCCAAGTAAGCCACAGGCTACCTTTTTATGTATAAGCATTCTATTTCCTCTCATCTATTGCCTCCTAAAATTTGCTGTTTACCTTTTTATTTGAAACTTTTTTCGAACTTAATTTTATATCCATCTTTATATTATTTCTTGTATTTACTCTCACAAATTTATTTATCTTTATATCTTATTTACATTTATTCACTCCTTTTTATGTTCTAAGCTATGCCTAACCTTCTTTTTACAAACTGATCAATAATCTTAAAAGCTTCTTGTTCAACACCTACTTGCTCAAGTGCTGCTTCCATCGGACATTGACCATCTTTTGTACGATTTAAAATATAAGGTACAACTTCATCATAATGTACTGTCATTGCATAACGGCTCAATACTTCTAGTGCTGTCTTGCTAATGACTTTGGTATAAACATTGCTTACACCTAAATAAATCAGTAAATAAGCTACTGCGCGTCCTACCATTTTATCAGCTACTTCTAATATTCCTTCTGGAAGGCTTTCACACTCTGTTATATAACGCCATAAAGGCAAAACACCCTTTTCATAAGAGTTCATAATCATTTGTCCATTTTCAAAAAGTATACAACTTGCTTCTTGTTCATTCAATAATGTCTTAAGTGCTTCACGTGTCATCCTTATCTCCTTATTCTATAGCTATGCTCTTGCATCTATATTTTTTTCTTATACTATATACTCTACTCTAATCTTTTAATGTTTTCTATACTCTTTTTATAAATAAATCTGATTTACTGCAACGCCACTCCTTTAACAATCCTATCCTCTAAAAGATTGATTCTACTCAATGCATAAAGCCCCTACAGCAGATCTATTTGCTCTAGGGGCTTACTCATACTCTATTTTACAAGTTAATAAATACTTATTTCATGTAGTTTAATCTATGATTTTTAATTATTATATCGTTAATCTATTCATCTATTTTTACATAAATGCTTGAATCACCATATTTAAGATAAACAATAGGGTTACAATATACATAATAGGATGTATTTTTTTAGCTTTACCTTTAACTACCATACAAATACAATAGCAAATAAATCCTATTGCGATACCATTAGTAATACTACCTGTAAATGCCATAAAAATGAATGTAAAGAAAGCTGGTGCTGCAACCTCAAATTCATGCCATGCTATTTTTGCTAAAGATTCACTCATCATAATACCCACTACAATAAGGGCTGGTGCTGTAGCCGCTGCAGGCACAATGCCTACTATCGGACTAATAAAGATAGAAAGTAAAAATAAACAAGCTACCACAACAGAAGTTAATCCCGTCTTACCACCTACACTAATACCTGCCGCACTTTCTACATAAGTAGTTGTATTACTTGTTCCTAAAAGTGCACCAATAGAAGTTGCTGTTGCATCCGCAAAAAGCGCTCTTTCAAGTTTAGAAGAAAAACTATGACCTTTTTTAAAGACCTCTTCATCTTTTTCATCAAAAATACCAGCTTTACGTCCTGTTCCTAAAAATGTACCTATCGTATCAAATGTATCAGATAAAGACAAAGCAAAAATCGTTGAAAAAACTAAAAAGAATTTACCAGGTTCACTAAATAATCCTGCAAAATCTAGTTTTAAGAAAGTTGGCGCTATACTTGGTATTTCAAAACTCATGCCACTTAAATTTCCTACTTGTGTTACACCCATAAATATACCTATAATCGTTGTACCTAAAATGCCCCATAAGATTGCCCCATTAACCTTAAGGAGTAATAAAATAATCGTTAATACAAGACCAATTAATGCAAGCAACGCAATAGGATCGGTGAAGTTTGTTAATCCGTGTTGTACATTAATATAAATACTAGAATCTCCGCTCGTTATGCAATCTGATGCACTGGCAGAAAAGGTAATGAAATGTGCTTGCTTAAGCCCAATATAAGTAATAAAAAGTCCAATTCCCGCAGAAATAGCATATTGTAAAGAGGTTGGAATCGCATTGATAATCATTTTTCGTACTTTTGTCACCGTAATGACAATATTAATAAGCCCACATATAAAGACCATTGCTAATGCCTGTTGCCAAGTGAATCCTAAACCAAACACAATTGTAAATGTAAACATTGCATTAAGTCCCATCCCTGGTGCTTGCGCAAAAGGTACATTAGCAACTAATCCCATTACTAAGGTTCCTATAACCGCTGCCAAAATGGTGGCCATAAAGACAGCTTTTTGATCCATACCCGTTTGAGATAAAATCATAGGGTTAACAAATAGAATATAAGCCATAGTCAAATAAGTGGTTATTCCTGCAAAAATCTCTGTCTTTACTGTTGTACCATTTTCTTTAAGCTTAAAAAACCTCTCCATAATATCCCTCCAATCTCTATTCACTTCATATATATTGAAAGTGTTATAGGTTTAGACCGTAAGGACAACTTGTTAAACTAAATTTTTTGCAAATTTACAAAATAAAAAAGGCCGCTGCTTATCTGCAACAACCTTCTACTTTCGTATCATACAATATTGTACCATATTTTCATAACTAATCTCTTTTACTGTTTCAAACTCAAAATGTCTATATAAATTAATATTCTTTGCATTTTGTGTCTCTAATGTAAGTGGCAAGTTTCTAAGCTTGGCTTCTTGTATTGCATAATCCACAAGTGCCTTTGCTTTTCCAAGTCCACGATATTCTCTTTGAACAGCTAATAAGTCCAAATGTATGTAGTTCCCTTCTACATTATGATGAATCCATTCGGACGATAAGTGATGAACTGTTTTTAACATACGATAAACATCACGTACTTTAACATATCGTAAAAAATCTGTTAACCTTAATGAAGCCAAAAATAAATCTTTGTAATAAAGTGATTTACTTTTGAAGCGTTCTTCATAATAAATATAGGCTACAGCTGTCATATCTTCTGAATTTGTCACTAACTCACCATATTTACCTAATACATCTAAATACATCTTAAAGAAAACTTCTAAAGCCTCTAACCTTGTTTTATCATCGGGAAAGATATAAACATAAAGAGGATCATCATAAAACGCATCCGCAAATAAATGTGCCATACGTTTTCTAGTTAAGTTGTTTTGTTTAATCCTAATTAAAATAACATTCACCTTCTAAAATAGATTCATAATATAGACTGCAATAACAGCCACAATAGACACTTGAAGTAAACTTCCACCCAAATACGCAAGGCCTATGCTTATCCCTGCACCTACTATACCACTTAATAAGCTTCCTGTCGAATTAAAAATAGCTGGAAAAGTCATTGCAGCTAAAACAGTATAGGGCACATAGTATAAAAAGGATTGCACAAATTTGGACTGTATTTTCTTTTTCATTAAGATTAGGGGAATAACTCTTGGTAAATAGGTTACAAGAGCCATCACTCCAATCGCTAATAATATGTACATTATGTAAAATCCTCCTCATTAATTGGAAATAACCATGCCCCTATACCACTTCCTATAATGGTAATAAAGATAATCTTCCAACCATCCGTTAATTGCCTAATAAAAGGCATAAAATGGAATAATAAACTCAACCCGATTGTCAAAAGCACGACATAGCATACTGCCTTAGCTTTCTTCATACCTGGTATAATAAGGGCGATAAACATAGCATATAAAGCGATTCCCATAGCTTGTTGAATACTCATTGGTAGTAAAGATGATGCATAGGCACCACAAAAGGTACCTAATGCCCATCCTATATAAGGTCCTACAATAATCCCTAACATATGTAAAAAAGGTATTTCTTTTTTCTCAAGTGACGCAAGTGCAAACGTTTCATCTGTAATTCCAAAAGCTAAAATTAATTTTTTTCCTAATCTCATAGGTGCAAGTTTCTGGCTAATGGCAAGAGACATCAGCATATAGCGAATGTTAATCACAAATGTAGTTACAGCAATCTCTAAAAGAGGCCCACTTATAAGCATTAATTGAGTACCTGCAAATTGCCCTGCTGATGTAAAGTTTGTCATGGAAATGAGGACAGCCATAAGAGGACTTAATCCCCCTGAGGCTGCCATAATTCCAAATGTAAATGATACTGGGAAATAGCCTAATGCTATTGGCATAGCCTTTCTAAGTCCCAAAGTAAAGCGTTCTTTATTATCCATTTTTCTACTCCCCAAAGTAAATATGGCCTTTTCATTAGTTTATTTTAAGACAGAATAGAGGGCTGTCGCAAGTTCACTACATCAAGTGAACTTTTTACAACAGCCCTATATTGTACAACTATCCTACTCTATGCTAAAGTTTAATACTTTATGCCTATTTTTCTTCTGTAACAGTTTCTTCACGTTTAGGTTTTTCAAGTAAAACTTTTCTTGAAAGATTGATACGACCTTGTTTGTCAATTTCAATAACTTTAACTTGAATCATATCACCTACAGCTACCACATCTTCAACTTTTTCTACACGTTCATGTGCAAGCTGAGAAATGTGTACAAGGCCTTCTTTACCTGGTAAAAGTTCTACAAAGGCACCAAAGTTCATAAGCCTTACAACTTTACCGTTGTATACTTCTCCTGCTTCGATATCTTTTGCAATCCCTTGAATGATTTCAATTGCACGAGCAGTTTTATCCGCATCTGTACCACAGATAAATACGCGTCCATCATCTTCAATATCAATTTTAACGCCTGTTTCATCAATGATTTTATTAATCATTTTACCTTTTGGTCCGATTACTTCACTAATCTTTTCTGGGTTAATTGTGATTTGAATAATTTGTGGTGCATACTCAGAAAGTTCTGTACGTGGTGCAGCAATAGCAGGTGTCATAATCTCATCTAAGATATATAAACGGCCTTTTCTTGTTTGTTCAAATGCTTGACGAATAATTTCTGGTGTTAACCCTTGGATTTTCATATCCATTTGAATAGCTGTAATCCCTTTATGTGTTCCACCTACTTTAAAGTCCATATCTCCAAAGAAGTCTTCTAAGCCTTGGATATCTGTAAGCATTACGAAATCTTCATCTGACTCACCTGTTACAAGACCTACTGAAATACCTGCAACTGCTGATTTAAGTGGTACACCTGCTGCCATAAGAGAAAGTGATGAACCACAAATACTTGCTTGAGAAGTAGAACCATTTGAGCTTAATACTTCTGATACAGTACGAATTGCATATGGGAATTCATGTTCTGATGGTAATACTGGTAAAAGTGCACGTTCTGCAAGGGCACCATGACCTACTTCACGACGGCCTGGTGCACGTGGTGAACGGGCTTCACCTACTGAGTAAGGTGGGAAGTTATAGTGGTGCATATAACGTTTAGATACTTCTAATTCATCTAAACCATCTAATGTTTGTGTATCTGCTAAAGGTCCAAGTGTTGTAAGTGTTAATACTTGTGTTTGTCCTCTAGTAAACATACCTGATCCGTGTACACGTGGAATTAAATCGATATCAGCTGCAAGTGGACGAATTTCGTCTAATGCACGACCATCTGGACGTTTATGTTCTTTTAAGATCATACGACGTACTGTTTTCTTTTCGAAGTTGTAGAACACTTCACCAAGCTGAGCTAAATGTTCTTCTTTACCTTCTGCTGTTAATTTTTCAATGATTTCATCTTTAATTGCTTTAAGTTGTGTTTCACGAACTTGTTTATCATCTGTAAATACAGCAGTTTCCATACGTTCATCACCAATCATTGCAATGATTTCGTTTTGAATATCTGCTGGTACTGTACATGTTGTATAATTATCTTTTTTAGCTTTACCACAGTCAGCTTTAATCTCGTTAATAAATTGAACGATTTCTTGGTTTACTGCATGTGCTTTCATAATTGCATCAAACATAAGATCTTCTGCTACTTCATTTGCTCCAGCTTCAATCATCATAACTTTTGTACTACTTGATGAAACAGTTAAAGCAAGGTCACTTACTTCTCTTTGAGCTGAAGTTGGGTTGATGATGAGTTCTCCATCTACTAAACCAACTTGTACAGAACCTACTGGACCTGCAAATGGAATATCTGAAATATCTACAACAAGTGAAGCTGCAATCATAGCTGTTACTTCTGGACTACAATCTTGGTCTACAGACATAACAGTTGTTGTAATAACAACATCATTACGGTAATCTTTTGGGAAAAGTGGACGCATTGGACGGTCAATAACACGTGATGTAAGAATCGCACGTTCTGATGGACGTCCCTCACGTTTAATGTATCCTCCTGGAATTCTTCCTACTGCATAGAACTTTTCTTCATAGTTTACACTAAGAGGGAAAAAGTCAATCCCTTCTTTTGGTTCATCACTTGCTACTACTGTAGCTAAAATAGTTGTTTCACCATAACTTACTAATGCACTACCATTTGCAAGACCAGCCATTTTGCCAATTTCCACTTTAAGTGGTCTACCTGCTAATGTAGTTGAATAATTTTTTACCATAACAATACCCCTTTCGATTATCTTGAGGCATCTCACATCGCTTGCGCAATCTTATAAATCTTTAAGCACTTAAAGATTTGTAACATTGCACAATAAGTATGCGTCTGCCCCATTAGTATTACAAAAAAGGGCGGAAACCTCCGCCCTGTCCTGTCAAAGTTATTATTTTCTGATTCCTAATTCTTTGATGATTGCACGGTATCTTTCGATGTCTGTTCTGATTAAGTAATCTAAAAGACCTCTTCTTTTACCGATCATTAAGAATAAACCACGACGTGAATGGTGGTCTTTTTTGTGTGTACGTAAGTGATCTGTTAAGTGGTTGATTCTTTCTGTAAGAAGTGCGATTTGTACTTCTGGAGAACCAGTATCGTTAGCAGTTCTTGCGTATTTTTGCATAAGTTCTTGTTTGAATTCTTTAGTCATTGTGACTTCCTCCTAAGTTTGTAAGTGTTCCATTTACTAAGATAAAGGTCGGAGTGTCCAAAATCTGAGTAATGGTCTAAATCCTTAAATAGTATAGCATACAGGGTGTAGCTTGTAAACTACTTCCTCATTTTCGCTAAAAAATTTCTCACTACTTTTGTATCTGCAGCAATTTGATTTGAAAGTTCTTCAATTCCAGTAAATTTCTTTTCAGGTCGAATGAAGCAATGGAAGGAAACTTCTATCTCCACACCATATAAATCTCCTTCAAAATCCATAAGATGTGTCTCTATCATCTTCACATTGCCACCTACAGTTGGATTATATCCTACATTAGTTATTCCCATATATACATGATTATATACCTTCACTGTTGTAGCATATACACCATTTGGTGGATGAATACGATCTGGGTCTGCAATAATGTTTAAAGTCGGAAATCCAATTGTACGTCCTAACTTCTTACCATGTACAACAGTTCCAATGATTGTATAGGGGTGTCCCAATAAGTCCTCAGCTTCTTCCATCTTACCTTCACTAATAAGACTTCGAATATGTGTACTTGATATAACTTCCCCTTCTATTTTAACGGTATCTACTACAATAATTTCCACATCGTACTTCTCACCAAGACCACGCATACAAGTTACATTACCAGCTTTACCTTTACCAAAGAAATAATTACTTCCTATAACAATAGCACGTGCATGTAACTTATCAACAAGTACCTCTTTAAAAAATTGCTCTGGACTAATTGATGCAAAAGATTTAGTAAATGGATATTCAATAAACACATCCATTCCTTCCTCTTTAATTTTATGTTTGCGATCTTGTCTAGACATAACAAGAGGCTTTGGTTGATTTCCAAGCACCCATGTAGGATGTGGATAAAAGGAAAGTGCAACTGCTAAAAGATTCTTGGCTTTTGCTAAGTCTTTAGCTACTTGCAAAAGTTTTTGATGTCCTTTATGTACACCATCAAAATTTCCTAATACAACTACACTTTCATTTCCAAGTTCTAGTGTTGTTTCCCCACACTTATATTGCACAGTCCCACCTCCTTTTGGTACCATCATGTACCTTTAAAATGAACTACATAAAGTTTCTTTCCATTGTTAATTGTTGTTTAGCCTCATTGATTGTATAAAGACCTATAAATTTCCCTTCATTATCGTAAACACGTATGAAGTCTACTGGTTCTTTCGGTAACGCAACAGCTGCTTTAAAGCTTAGTGGATTACCATTATACAATATTTTATTATAGTCTTCTTTAATCGTCACTTCAGGATATTTTTTAAATAATGCTTCTATTGTATGCATATAAGGTGTAATTTCTTCTTTATAGGTCTCAAGTTGTTTAAGAGTAATGCTATCTTCAAGCATATACTGTCCTACCCTGGTTCTTAGAAGGGTCTCCATATAGGCACCGCATCCTAATTTTTTACCTATATCTGTACAAAGTGTGCGAATATACGTGCCTTTAGAACAATCTACCCGAATTTTAAAAGCTGTTTCATCTATCCATTCTATGACATCACATTGCATAATAGTGACTTCACGACTAGGGCGATCTACAACAATTCCTTTACGCGCCAATTCATAAAGACGTACTCCATTTACTTTGATTGCTGAGTACATAGGTGGAATTTGAGTATATGCTCCTTCAAAACTTTTAACAACTTCTAGGATTTGTTCCTTTGTTACTTGAACAGGAAACGTTTCTAAAATTTCACCTGACGCATCTTCTGTTGTTGTGTATGCACCTAAACGTACAGTTGCTTCGTAGCATTTATCTGCATCTGTTAAATAGGGAACAACTTTGGTTGCTTTACCAATACAAATTGGAAGTACACCTTCTGCATCTGGATCTAGCGTACCAGTGTGCCCAATCTTACGTTCACGCAAAATGCCACGTGCTTTAGCTACAACGTCATGAGAAGTGAATCCCTTTTCTTTGTAAATATTAATGATACCACTTTGCATAAACATCCTCTTTCTAGCTACTCATCATTTCTTTTAATTTATCTTTTACAAGGCGGGTTGCTCCCTCTAAAGTACCATCAATTGTGGCACCAGCAGCTAAGATGTGACCACCTCCACCAAACTGAGCACAAAAGCTAGCTACATCATAAGGTGGATTTGCACGCATACTTAACTTATAACTGTTTTCACCTTTTGGGTAAATAAAGGCCATAACCTCTATTCCCTCAATATTTTTAAGATAGCTTACTACACCATCTACATCTTCTTTAGTAGCTCCACTTTTTACAAGTTCATCTTGTGATAATGTTGCAAGATAAATACCCTTTTCATCTAAGCATTCTAAATGACTCACTGCCATGCCTTGTAACTTAACTGTTGCAAGGGACTTCTCATGAATAAGTTTACGGTATATTGCTGGTGCATCAAAATCTAATTCAATGAGTTTAGCTGCTGCTAAATGGGTACTAGGTGCTGTACAATTATGCATAAAACCACCAGTATCTGTTACAAGCCCTGTATAAAGTGCTTGTCCAAGAGGTACATTTATTTCTAAACCTAATGCAAAAACTAATTGATAAATCACTTCACATGTTGAAGAAGCCTCTTTTTCTACTATATTATATGCACCATAAAATGTGTTTGTCATATGATGATCAATATTAATGGTTGTATGTGCGTCCTTAAAATAAGCTTTGTAACCTACTAACCTATCAACATCTCCACAATCTAGTGCAATAAATGTATCTACTGGTTGTTCTAAGCTTGTTGCCCAATTACAAGTTTCTATTAAGTAACTTAACTTCTTAATAGGTTCTTCTAATAAAATAGTATAAGGTTTATCCATTAAAGCACAAATTTGTCCCATAGCCACCATAGCCCCGATGGCATCACCATCGGGGTTAGTATGTGCACTTATTGTTAGATGCTTTGCTGCTTTAATGGTTTCAATAACTTGACTAAACATAGTCTTAGTTATGACCTTTTATTGCATCATCAATCATCTTAGACATTTTCATACCATAAGCGATTGTTTCATCTAATTTAAAAATAAGTTGTGGTGTATTACGTAAATTAATACGTCTTGCAATTTCTTTGCGTAAGAAGCCACCTGCTGCATTGAGTCCAGCAATTGCTTCTTCTTTTTTGTCTTCTTGTAAAACACTAATAAAGACTTTAGCAAATTTTAAATCATTTGTTGTTTCTACGTCCATAACAGAAACCATAGCACCTGATACACGAGGGTCTTTAATTTCTGAACGAACAATTTCTGAAAGTTCTTTGCGAATTTCTTCGTTTATCTTAATGATACGTTGACTAGCCATTTAATTCTCCACTTCCTATCTTGGAACTTCTTCCATAATGAAGGCTTCTGCAATGTCGCCTTCTTTAATGTCATTGAAACGTTCAAACATAAGACCACATTCGTATCCAGTATTAACTTCTTTAACGTCATCTTTGAAACGTTTTAATGATGCAAGCTTACCTTCATAAACTACGATACCGTCACGAACAATACGTACACCACTATGACGTCCTACTTTACCATCTAATACGTATCCACCTGCAACTGTACCTACACCAGATACTTTGAATGTTTGACGTACTTCAATATGTCCTGTTACTTTTTCTACGAATTCAGGATCAAGCATACCTTTCATCGCTGATTTAATATCTTCAATCGCATTGTAGATAACACGGTAAAGACGAATATCAACTTCTTCACGGTCTGCAATTGCTTTTGTTGCAGTATCAGGTCTTACGTTGAAACCAATGATGATCGCACCTGATGCAGATGCAAGCATTAAGTCAGATTCTGTGATTGCCCCAACAGCACCGTGGATAATACGAATACGTACTTCTTCATTTGAAAGACGTTCTAAACTTTGTTTTACTGCTTCAACAGAACCTTGTACGTCTGCTTTAACAATAAGATTAAGTTCTTTCATTTGTCCTTCTTGGATTTGGTTATAAAGGTCATCTAAAGATACTTTTTGTTGTGATTGTCCAAGGATTTGAAGTCTACCTTGAGCTTTTACTTTATCAGCTGCTTGACGTGCTTGTTTATCGCTATTTGCTACATAGAACATATCACCAGCTACTGGTACTTCAGATAAACCTAAGATTTCTACTGGTGTAGAAGGACCTGCTTTTTTCACTTGACGACCTTTGTCATCTACCATCGCACGAATACGACCATATGCACATCCAGCTACAATAGGATCTCCTACTTTAAGCGTACCGCGTTGTACAAGTACAGTTGCAACTGGTCCACGACCTTTATCAAGCTGTGCTTCAACAATTGTACCACGTGCTTTACAGTTAGGATTTGCTTTATAGTTGTTCATTTCTGCAACTAAAAGTACCATTTCAAGAAGGTTATCAAGACCTTCTCCTTTAACAGCTGATACTGGTACACAGATTGTGTCACCGCCCCAGTCTTCTACTAAAAGTCCTTGATCAGCAAGTTCTTGTTTAACACGGTCAGGGTTTGCACCTTGTTTATCCATTTTATTGATTGCAACAATAATTTCAACACCTGCTGCACGTGCATGGTTAATCGCTTCAATTGTTTGAGGCATAACACCATCATCTGCAGCAACAACTAAGATTGCAATATCTGTTACTTGAGCACCACGCATACGCATTGCTGTGAAAGCCTCATGCCCTGGTGTATCAAGGAAAGTGATTTTCTTACCATTTAATGTAACTGTTGAAGCACCGATATGTTGTGTAATACCACCTGCTTCTCTTGTTGTTACGTGTGTTGAACGAATTGCATCAAGAAGAGATGTTTTACCATGGTCAACGTGTCCCATTACTACTACTACTGGAGGTCTTGCTTCTAAATCTTCTTCTTTATCTTCAACTTCTTTAAAGATTTCTTCTAGTAAATCTTTTTCTTCTTCTAATTCTACAATAATATCAAATTCTTCTGCTACTTGTGCTGCAAGTTCAAAGTCGATTTCTTGATTAATTGTAGCCATTTTACCTTTTTTCATAAGGTTTTTAATAAGTTCAATTGCTGCCATATTCATTTTGTCAGCTAAATCACGAATACTAATATTCGCAGGGATTTCGATTACTTTAATATCTTCGTTTAAGTTTTTGTTTTCATTATCAAAATTTTGTTGTCCCATATTTCCTGCCTTTTCTAACTTTTTATTTTTATTTTTCTTTTTATTCTTACCTTTAGTAGATTTAACTTGATGCGTTAAATCTGGCCTGGTGCGTTCCTTAGTAGTTCGCGGATCGGCTATTTGTGTTGATTGTTGTAATGGCTCTTCTTGCTTTTTCAAAGTTTCTTTAGCCTTTTCAAGTTCAGATAATGTAGGTGTGGGTGGCTTAATGACTTCTTCAGATTCAACTTTTTTTTCATTAGTAGGTTCTTCTTGTGCATAGTATTCCATGATTAGATTCACTTCATCCTCTTGCAATGAACTCATATGGCTATGTACTTCAAAACCATATTCTTTTAATTTATCAAGTATCTCTTTTGTACTTATATCAAGTTGTTTCGCGATTTCATATACTCTCACTTTTGACATGAATCCACCTCCATAAACTTTTACATGTTATCCATCACTTTTAATCATCTCAGTTATCTTCTCCGCTAGTTTTTCATCTTTTATTCCAATAACAACTCGGGTTTCTTTACCTAACATACGTCCAAGTTCATTGCGATCGCCCCATACAAAAAATGGAATCTGACGATAGCTACATTTATCAGTAAATAATTTTAAAGTATTTTTTGAAGCATCTTCTGTCACTATAACAAGTTTTACCTGTTCACTCAGTACTGCTTGTTTAACAGCAAATTCACCTGAAATCAGATGTCTTGCTTTTTGACAAAGACCAATAAGTTGATAGATTCTAGGATTATTCATTTGCTTCAAACTCTTTTCTAAGTTGGTTATAAATTTCTTTGTCTACACTTGTTTTATATGAGCGTTCTAGCCCCTTATTTTTTTCAGCTTGGGTGAGACAATCGATGTTTTTACAGATATAAGCCCCTCTTCCAGCTTTTTTACCTGTAAAATCAAGTGAAAAGTTTCCTTCACTGTCTCTGACAATACGTATCATTTCACGTTTATCTTTCATTTCACCGCAACCTGTGCATTTACGTAAAGGAATTTTTTTCGCTTTCATCATTAGAATTCTTCACCCTCACTTGGTTCTGGTTGACTTTTAATATCTATTTTCCATCCTGTTAATTTAGCAGCAAGACGAACATTTTGACCGCCTTTACCGATTGCTAAAGTTAAAATGTTTTCTGGAACAATAACTTTTGCACTTCTTTCTGTTCCACGCTCTGTTTCAGTTTCTTCTAAAGCAACTTCTAAAACTTTTGCTGGGCTAAGTGCTGCTTCAATAAACTCTTTTGGTTCTTCACTCCAACGTACAACGTCGATTTTCTCTCCGTTAAGCTCTTCTACTACTAAGCTAATACGTTTACCTTTTTCACCTACACATGCACCTACTGGATCTACATTAGGATCATTTGAGTGTACAGCAATTTTTGTACGTGAACCAGCTTCTCTTGCGATACTCTTAATCACAACTGTACCTTCTTTAATCTCTACAACTTCTTGCTCAAAAAGACGTTTTACAAGGTCTGGATGTGTACGAGATACAATAACTTGTGCCCCACCTTTTTGTTTACCATCTGGACGTTGCTCATTTTTATTAAAGTCTTTTACGTTAAGTAAGTAGAATGCTTTTTGTGGAAGGCCTTCTTGTTCTCCCATTATATCTTCAAATGTTTCATTTGGAATAGATTCTGTTAATGGTAATGAAGCTTCAGTGTGGTCAAGTTGGATAATAAATCCATTTTTATCTTTTCTTAATACTTGACCTTTAACAAGGTCATTAAGTCTAACACTATATTCATTATAGACCATTTCACGTTCAGCTTCTTTGATTTTTTGAATAACAACTTGTTTTGCATTTTGTGCAGCAATACGTCCAAAGTTTCTTGGTGTAATTTCAACATCTACAACGTCATCTACATCAATAATTGGGTTGATTTTTTTAGCATCTGATACACTAATTTCTGCAATATCAACAAGTACATCTTCATCTTCTACTACACGCTTAACAGAGTAAACTTTTACGTCACCTGTTTGCTCATTAATGTCCACACGGATTACTGGTTTAACAGGTCCTACGTTACCAAAATGCTTTTTACAAGCAGCTTCAATAGATTGACGAATCGCATCAAATAATTTATCTCTATTAATTCCTTTTGACTTAGCAATCTGATCAATTGCTAACATAAAATCTTGATTCATTATAATCCTCCTATAATAAGCTATTTAGAATAAAATAGCCAATCTTACTACAACTACATTTTTCATTGGAATTTCAATTGTTTCCCCTTCTTCATCGCAAATAGTTAAAAGCTCATCTGTTTTGCTTATAAGTTCACCTTGAAGAGTTTTTTGTTTATTAATAGGGGTGTAGAGTTTAACATCTACCACTTCACCATTAAAGCGTTCAAAATCTTTGTCTTTCTTAATTACACGGTCAAGGCCAGGAGAACTTACTTCTAACATATAAGCTGGCTCAATAATATCTTTTTCATCTAAGACTGGTTCAATCGTACGGCTAGTTACTCTACAATCTTCAATTGTTATGCCGCCTTCTTTATCAATATAGATACGAAGATAGAAGGTTGGTCCTTCTTTTACAAACTCCACATCTACAAGCTCATAATTGAATTCTGCAAGTATAGGCTCAAGATATTTAGTTACTTCATCGACTATTTGTTTTTTGTTCATACCAATCATCCTCTCATACAAATAGTTTGACTTATTCTTAATGAACTATTCATTTTGTTAAGAAAAGTTCACCTAAGCATATAGAAAGAGTGGGCGATTAACCCACTCTTTCACGTCACAATAATATATACTACAAAAAGTATATACCTTTTTTATGTAAAAATCAAGACTCTATTCAAAATAAAGTCTTGTATGAAAACATGCTGAACCCCTGTATCTTCTTAAGAAATTCACTCATCATCCTCATTTAGATGCCAAAGAGGTAGGTCAATGTATGATTCACATCTTCCTACCTCTTTAATCTTTTCTTTCTCAATCTACACTCTAAATTTACACTCTAGACTTCTCTTTAAAGTCCTAAAATCTAAATACTAAAGTAATTCTTCTAATTCTTGCATAAAGTTTTCGATTAGGCTTTCCTCTGGAACTTTACGGATTATTTCACCTTTTTTAAAGATTAGGCCCTCACCTTTTCCACCTGCTATACCAATATCTGCTTCTTTAGCTTCACCTGGTCCATTAACTACGCAGCCCATTACAGCAATACGAAGTGGTTTCTTAATATGCGCTGTACGTCTTTCAACTTCTGTTGCAAGTCCTATAAGATCTACATTGGTTCTTCCACAAGTTGGGCAAGAAATAATTTCAACCCCAAAATGCCGAAGTTCTAATGATTGAAGTACAGTCTTTGCACATCTAATCTCTTCTACTGGATCATCTGAAAGAGATACACGAATCGTATCACCTATTCCACGAGAAAGTATAGCACCAAGTCCTGCTGAAGATTTAACAGTACCTTTATAAAGCGTACCTGATTCAGTAATACCTACATGAAGTGGGTAAGCGTATTTTTCAGCAAAAAGTGTATAAGCTTCTATGGCTAAAGGTACTGTAGAGGCTTTCAAAGATACGACAATATCCTGGAAGTTCATTTCTTCTAAAATATCAATATGTTTTTTTGCACTTTCTACCATAGCCTCTGCACATACTTTACCATATTTCTCAAGCAATCCTTTTTCTACTGATCCTGAGTTTACGCCAATACGAATAGGAATCTGATGTGCCTTTGCACTTTCTACAACTTTACGTACTTTATCTTCATCACCTATATTCCCTGGATTAATACGTAATTTATTAATACCGTTTTCAATAGCCATAAGCGCTAAACGATAATCAAAGTGAATATCTGCAACCAATGGAATATGAATACGTTTAACAATCTGCTCAATACTTTTAGCTGCTGCTTCATCTGGAACAGCAACACGTACGATTTCACAGCCTGCTTCTTCTAGTTTAAGAATTTGTGCAACTGTAGCATCTATATCATGTGTTTTTGTATTAGTCATAGATTGGATGGCAATAGGTGCACCTCCACCAACTTTAACTTGACCAATTTGAATTTGTCTTGTTTGTTCTCTTGTATACATTATCCAAACACCCTTCTTAAATCATTAAAGAGTACGAAAACCATAAGTACCATTAGAAGAATAAATCCAATAGTATGTACCATCCCCTCTTTTTCAGGATCTACTGGTTTACGTCTAATCATTTCAATAATTGTAAAGACAATACGTCCTCCATCTAAGGCTGGTAAAGGCAATAGATTAAAGACTGCTAAGTTAGCTGAAAGTAAACCTGCTAAATTGACAATGGTCATAATAGCGGTCATCATCCCTTGTTTCATACCCTCATTCCACATATCAGAACTAATCTGCACAACACCTACAATACCTGCTAATTCTTGAACGGGTACTTCACCTGTAATGAGCATAATAAAAGTCTGGAATATTTGAACCACAACCATTACACTATCTCTTAATCCGCCCCAAACAATATCTACAAATGAAGCTGCTGCTTTACCTGGTCTAAACCCATACATATAACGTCCATCTTCTACTTGTTTAGGTTCAATGGTTAAAGTTTTTTCTGCTTTATTACTTTCAATAACTTGGAAAGTATGAGCGTCTGCTGATGTGCCTAATTGCTCTTTAATGGCAACAAAATCTTTTGTTTTATTGCCGTTAATAGCAACAATCATATCCCCTTCTTTAAGTCCTGCTTCATACGCTGGAGAGTTAGGTTCAACAAAAGATACTGTATTACTTGCAGTGCCTGTATAACCAATAATGGATGCAAAAATCACCCATGCAAGTAAAAAGTTCATGACTGCACCTGCAATAAAGATAATAAATTTTTGCCAAGGCTTCTTACTCATCATAGAATCTTCTTCGTAAGAATCTCCGCCTTCACCTTCTATAGCACAAAATCCTCCTAGAGGAAGTGCACGTATAGAATAAAGTGTATCTCCTTTTTGGATACCAAATAATTTTGGCCCCATTCCGATGGCAAACTCGTTTACACGCACTTTAAAAAAGCGTGCCGCTAAAAAATGTCCTAATTCATGGATTAAAACAATAAGGGCAAACATTAACACAATCATAATGATCTTACTCATTGTTTTTGTACCTCCTGTCTACTCATTACTCTCGCCCATTCATCTATCCCTATGATTTCATCAAGGCTTGGTCTATTTATACATATGTGACGAGCCATGACTTCATGAATAATTTGCGAAATTTGTAAGAAGGTAATCTGTTTTTTTAAGAAGGCATCTACTGCTACTTCATTGGCTGCATTAAGTACAGCTGGCATGGTTCCCCCAACCATTAAAGCATCATATGCCAGTTGCAAACATGGGAATAAATCTTTTTTAGGTGGATCAAACGTAAGCTTACTTACTTTTGTAAAATCTAATGGATGAACACAAGATGTAGGTTTGCGTTCTGGGTAATATAAAGCATAAGCAATCGGATGCATCATATTAGGTAGTCCAAGCTGTGCCATTGTCGACCCATCTTTGTATTCTACCATAGAATGAATGATACTTTCACGATGAACAATCACATCAATTTGTTCTGGTGTAACATCAAAAAGATGTTTTGCTTCTATTACTTCTAGGCCTTTATTCATCAAACTTGCAGAATCAATAGTAATTTTGCTACCCATGCTCCAGTTTGGATGTTTCAAAGCTGCTTCTACAGTAACATCTTGGAGCATTTCTTTTGTATAGTCTCTAAATGGCCCACCAGATGCAGTCAAAATCAATTTAGAAATAGATTGATGCTCATTTCCTCTTAGACATTGAAAAATAGCACTATGCTCACTATCTACGGGTAAAATAGAAACTTGATGTGCCTTTGCAGCTCCCATTACCAACTCACCCGCTGTAACAAGTGTTTCTTTATTCGCAAGTGCAATGACTTTACCTTTCTTTATTGCTTCAATAGTTGGCAATAGCCCTATCATGCCTACTACAGCTGTCAGCACAGTGTCTGCTTCCTCCATAGTGGCTACCGCAATAAGTCCTTCCATTCCAGCTAGAACTTCTACCTTAATACCTTGTGCTCTAACACGTTCTTGAAGCTCTAATGCTTTTTTTTCATCCATAACACATACTAAACGTGGATGAAACATTTTAATTTGCTCTTCAAGTAAATCAATATTATGATGTACAGTCAGGCCTACTACCTCTAAAGAGGGGTCATTGGCTACTACCTCTAGTGTCTGCGTTCCAATTGAACCTGTGGAACCTAAAAGCGCAATTTTCTTTGTCATCTCTTGGTTAACTCCTCTTCTTCTAATATTGCTTTTAAGCAATCATTTTAAGCCCTGCTACAAATTCTAATGTAATTGCTATAAATGGGGCTACAAACAAAATACTATCAAAACGATCTAATACCCCACCATGCCCTGGAAAAATATATCCAAAATCTTTTACATCTAATGTACGCTTAATAGCTGATGCTGCTAGATCACCAAATTGAGAAAGTATAGCACTTACAAATACAATGCCCATGATAAAAATCATTTTTTCTTCCATCATTGGATATGCAAATTGGGTATAGATCCATGTGTAAATCCATGCAATAACTGCAGCACCAATAGCACCTCCAACAGCACCTTCAACGGTCTTCTTAGGGCTTAGTACAGGTGCCAACTTATGCTTGCCACATAACATCCCTGTAAAGTATGCACATGTATCACTTCCCCATGCACTAATAAAGACAAGCCATACTAGAAAATCTCCATATTCTGCCCCACGAATCATAATAATAAAGCTAATAAGAAGTCCTACATATAATGGTGCAAATAAGGTAAGTGCAATATCTACAATATTGTGTTTTGGATACGTTACAACCATAGCAATGAGCAATATCATTAATGTGCCACTTATAAATATACCAAAGTGTCTCATTATCCACTCATAAGCAACAAAAAATACAATCAGTACAATATAGCCTATCCACGTTATAGGTTTGTATTTTTTCTCTATAACTTGATAAAACTCATGTACGCCAATAAGTGCTACGATACATCCTACAATCCCTAAGATAGGATTTCCTAAGGCCATTAGTAAAATAACAAAAGGTATTCCTATTACAGCTGTTAATACTCGTTTAAGCACAGCATTTCCTCCTATTCGCTTTTACCAAATCGTCTTTTTCTATTACTATATTCTAGTAATGCTTGTTCAAACTCTTTAACTGTAAAGTCTGGCCATAAACATGATGTAAAATAAAATTCACTATAAGCAAGCTGCCATGGTAAATAGTTACTTGTTCGCATTTCTCCACTTGTACGAATCATAAGGTCTGGATCAGGTATACCTGCAGTATCTAAAAATTGTTCATAGTATTCTTCATTAATATCAGCTGCTGTAAGTCCATCTCTTTGCATCGCTTCTATCATCCTACGACTAGCACGTATAAGTTCATCACGGCCTCCATAGTTAATTGCAATATTAATGCAAATTCCTTTTTTATCTTTTGTCAGTGACTCTAATTCATTAATTTGTTTTTGTATATCACTTGGTAGTCCATAACGATCCCCTATCACATGGAAACATGCATTCTTACGTTTAGCATCTTTGATATGTTGTTTCAAATATTGTCGAAGTAAATTCATAAGTCCTTCTACTTCATCTTGAGGTCTTTTCCAATTTTCTGTAGAAAAAGCATACAATGTAACATATTCTATACCTAAGTCTTCTGCATGCTGTGTAATTTTCTTGACAACTTCTGTACCCTTTTTATGACCTTCATTGCGAGATAACCCCTTTTCTTTAGCCCATCTCCCATTTCCGTCCATAATAATCGCAACGTGTTTCGGTAATTTCGACTTTTCCATCCTTACGCCTCCTTAATAAAACAAAAACCCCTCATATTGAGGAGTTTTAAATGATTAAACAGATAAAATTTCTTTATTTTTGTTCTCAATATGGCGATCAATTTCTGATACAAATTTATCTGTTAATTTTTGCACACCATCTTCTACTGATTTTAATTCATCTTCAGTGATTTCATTTGCTTTTTGAGCTTTTTTGAAAGCATCTATTGCATCGCGACGAATATTACGGATTGCAACTTTTGCATTTTCCCCTTTTTTCTTTGTTTCTTTTGTAAGTTCTTTACGACGATCTTCTGTAAGTTCAGGGAAAACAAGACGAATAACTTTACCATCATTTGAAGGGTTGATACCAAGATCAGATTCATTAATAGCTTTTTCAATAAGTTTAAGCATTGTACCATCCCATGGTTGGATAACAAGCATACGTGCTTCTGGAATACTCACGTTACCTACTTGTACAACTGGTGTTGGAGTACCATAGTAATCTACACTGATACGATCTAATACATGTGGATTTGCTCTTCCGACTCTAATAGTGTTAAATTCGTCTAAAAGGGTATTGACTGTTTTTTGCATTTTTTCTTCGTAAGTTTTAAGTTGTTGACTCATAAAATATCCTCCTAAAAGTTATTCCACATAAATGGTTGTACCTATTTTTTCGCCAGCTGCTGCTTTTAAAATGCCATTAGGCATATCTAAATCAAAAACAATAATAGGAAGCTTTTGATCAATACATAAGGTTGCTGCTGCTGCATCAATAGCTTTTAAGTTTTTAGCTAAAAGTTCTTGGCATGAAATGCTGTCATACTTTTTAGCTTCAGGGTTTAGCTTTGGATCGCTATCATATACCCCATCAATATTCTTAGCAAAAAGAAGTGCACCTACTTCTACTTCACATCCTCTTAAAGCTGCGCCTGTATCTGTAGAAAAGAATGGATGACCTGTTCCACCTGCAAAAAATACAATCTTCCCTTCTTTCATATGTAAAAGCGCACGCTCTTTAGAAAAAAGTTCAGTCATATTACCTACAGCAAATGGTGTTTGAACAACAGCCTCAATACCTTCTGCACGACATACATCTGCTACATAAATAGCATTCATAATAGTTGCAAGCATACCAATTTGATCTGCCTTTGTACGATCCATATCACCACTAGTACGCCCTCTCCAGAAGTTACCACCGCCAATAACAACGCTAACTTCGATTCCATTACGAACAAGTTCAATTAATTCACGTGCAACGCGTGTGATGACACTATGGTCAAAGCCTCTTTGTTGTTCTCCAGCAAGTGCTTCACCACTTAATTTAACTAGTACACGACTATATTTTTGCATAATCTTCACCTTCCTGCTATGAATACTCTACCACAAAATCTTTTGCATTTCTAGATATAAAATAAAATAATACCTTTATTTTCTAAGGCTTTCACCCGTAAAAAAGGGGACACAACGTGTCCCCCCTTAATATGCTAATCGAATGATTAGTTACCAGCCATTTGTTTAGCAACTTCTTCAGCAAAGTTTTCTTCTACTTTTTCGATACCTTCGCCAGTTTCGAAACGTACGAATGCTTTAACTACATCAGCGTTACCAAGTTCAGCTGCAACATATTTACCAACTGTGAAATCTGGATCTTTAACATATTCTTGTTCAAGTAAACAAATTTCTTTAAGTTGTTTAGCTAATCTACCCATTACCATTTTCTCAATGATGTTTTCAGGTTTACCTGGGTTTTCATTAAGTGCTTGGTGCATAAGGATTTCTTTTTCTTTTTCTTGTTTTTCTGCTGGAACATCTGTAGTTCTGATGAACTCTGGGTTAGCAGCAGCAACTTGCATTGCAACGTTACGTCCAACTTCAAGTGCTTTATCACCTTCTGTTGCAACTTCTACAACAGAAACGATTTTTCCACCACCATGTGTGTAAGAAGCGAATACGCCTTCTGTTGTCATACGTGCAATACGACGAAGTGTTAAGTTTTCACCAATTGTAGCGATTTTTTCTGTTAAAACATCGCCAACTGTTTTAGAAGCATCTTCACTCCATGGAAGTGCTTTTAATGCTTCTACATCAGTTACATCGTTATTAAGTACCATTTCTGCTACTTGGTTAACGAATGTAATGAATTGTTCGTTTTTAGCAACGAAGTCTGTTTCTGAGTTGATTTCAACTAAAGCAGCTGTTTTGTGATCAGCAGAAATCATTTCTTTTACAAGACCTTCAGCAGCAACACGACCAGCTTTTTTAGCAGCTTTTGCTAAGCCTTTTTCGCGTAATACTTCAATAGCTTTTTCCATATCGCCATTAACTTCATTTAATACATTTTTGCAGTCCATCATACCTGCGCCAGTTCTTTCACGTAACTCTTTTACCATTGCAGCTGTAATAGCCATAATTCATTACCTCCAGATTTCTTATTCAGCGATTACTTGTTCGCTGTTTGCTTCTGCTTCGTCTTCTGCATTTGCTTCAAAGATTTCACCTTGATTTGTTTCTATAATTGCATCTGCCATTTTAGCAACGATTAATTTAACCGCACGGATAGCATCGTCATTACCTGGAATTACGTAATCAACTTCTTCTGGATCACAGTTAGTATCTACGATAGCTACTACTGGAATTCCTAAGATGTGAGCTTCTTGGATAGCAATTTTTTCTTTTCTTGGATCAACTACGAACATAAGGTCTGGTAATTGTTTCATTTCTTTGATACCACCTAAGTTCTTTTCAAGTTTATCCATTTCTTTGCGAAGTTCGATTACTTCTTTTTTAGGAAGTACTTCAAAAGTACCATCTTGTGACATTTCTTCTAATTGTTTAAGTCTAGCAACACGACTTTTGATTGTTGAGAAGTTTGTAAGCATACCACCTAACCATCTTTGATTTACGTAGTACATACCACAACGTTCTGCTTCAGATTTAACTGAATCTTGAGCTTGTTTTTTAGTACCTACGAATAATACTTTACCACCTTGTTCGCCAACTTGACGAATTACTGCGTAAGCTTCATCGATTTTTTTAGCTGTTTTTTGAAGGTCGATGATGTAGATACCATTTCTTTCTGTGAAGATGTATTCTTTCATTTTAGGATTCCATCTTCTTGTTTGGTGACCGAAGTGTACACCAGCTTCTAAAAGTTGTTTCATTGAAATAACGCTCATTTTAATTCCTCCTGGTTAGTCCTCCGCATGGGTTCTAATACAAACCACTTATTTAAGCACCTCGTTTGTATCACACCATACGTGTGTTTTATTTTCGCATTGAATTATATCATATTCCAAGCTAGAACACAATATCTTATTTTTTATTTTTAATTGCTAGGTTGGGCTGTCAAAATATTAAGAATCTCGTCATATTCTCCATTCATAGGTAAATATTGATTCCCTGTTCTTAACTTTGTTGTCTTTTTTTGTTCTGCTATATAGTTTCTAAAAGCTACACCATCATCCACTATACCTTCAGTCTCTAGAAAATAGCTAATTTGTGTTGCACTATATGCGCTCGGGATATTTACCCATTTATAAGCAGATTCCCTTACCTCTTGTTCAACTTCAGATACTTCTTGTCGTTCTTTATCTTCTGTTATTGGCTTTTCCATTATAGATTCATTGGGTAAGTCATCAACTATTTTTTGTTGGTTAATATTTGGATTCTCTATGGTTTTCAGATTAAGTCCTATAAAAGTAATTATAATTCCTGATAACATGATGCCACACCCTAAACCGATAAACCAATAAATAAACTTTTCCTTTTTTTTCATTGTTCTACCTCATAGAATAAAGAGAAATCATAAGTTGTATTTCTCCTTTACCCTTATTTAGCTTTTTGGCAATTTCATCTACCGATACTCCACTATTATAAAGCTTTTCAATTTCTTTATAGATATGAGTATCATCTTGAGTTGATTTTATTGTTTTCATTTCTTCTTTTTCTTTGTTTTTATCCTTGTCTTTTTGATTGACTGAAGGACTTTGTGCCTTATCTGTAGTTTTTAAACTTTGGCGTAATGCATCATTTTTCTTTTCTTCTTCTTCTAAGAAATAGGCAAATAGCTCCTCTGCACTATTTGTATTTATACTTGTATAGTCTGATTCTTCATTTTCATGATAAGCAAATATAAAGAAGCCTACTAATATACACAAGAAGCCTACTCCTGTCCATAAAAGTCCAAGATAAGGTAAACTTGTTATATCCATTTGATTTGCCTCCTTCTTTTAAATACGTATATCAATTTGACTTTCACTGTATCCATTTAAAGATTGTGGCTTTATCTTTTCATGTACTTTTTGTTTGTTATTATCTTTTTTACTATGTTCTTTCTGTTGCTTATTCTTTTTTTCTTGGAGAGAATCTTGTACTTTTTGACCTTTTTCCATCTTATGAACTTTTTCTTGTTTAGCTAACTGTTCTTTTTGCATAAGCTGTGCAAATTGTTCTTGTTGTAAATAAGGTTTTTGATTATCTATTTGTTGTCTATTTGAAAGTTCAGGTGAATTGGGATACAGAATTTGAGTATCTATGGGTCTTATCATACAAATCACTCCTTTTTTATAGAGGTAAGGCTAAATGATATTTTGCTAACTTCACTTTTAATCTTGAAACACCTTTTGTATGAAGTTGTGAAACACGTGATTCAGAGACTTCTAGTATATTACTAATTTCTTTCAAAGTTAATTCTTCAAAATAATAAAATGTAATTACACGCTTTTCACGCTCAGGTAATTCATCCAGTGCCTCTTTAAGTTTCAGCATGATCTCCTGCTTTTCCATATATTCATCGGGCATATCATTCTTTTCATCTTTTACACTAGATGCTTGTAACTCATAATCCTCTATAAATACAAGATTTGCAATATTGGTATCTTGTAAAAGTCCATAGTAATCTTCTTTAGTCATTTGTAATGTATTAGCAATTTCATCGTCTGTAGGTGTTCTCCCAAGTTTATTCTCAAGTTCAAAATAAACCTTGTTCAAATCTTTTTGTTTCTTTCGTAGACTGCGTGGAACCCAATCTAACTTTCTGATTTCATCTAAAATAGCACCTCTTATGCGTAAAGAAGCATAGGTTTCAAACTTAACATTTTTTGCAGAATCAAATTTATCTAAAGCATCGATAAGGCCAATTACACCATAGCTTAATAAATCGTCTAAATCCACATAATGATTTAAGTAAATACTTAATCGCCCTGCTACTAATTTTACAAGATACACATAATGTTCTATTAATGCTTGTTTGATTTCTTGTGTTCTTGACTTTTCATATTTTTTCCACAATACTTCTATATTTTTTTCTTCCACCTTGAGAACCCCCGTAATTTGTTAATGCTAAATTTCTTTTATACCATGACCAATGGTTTTTACAACTAATTTTCCCGTTTCTGTATGTAACTCAATAGTCCGCCCGTAGTTCTCTCCAGTTTCTTCTCCTAAAAGAGGAATTTTATACAGTTCCAGCAGGGATTTAACAGCAATTGTATTACGTACACCTATTCGCATAGATTCATCCATATTAGGGAAAGAGAACATTTGAGCACCTCCAGCAATTTTTGCAACAAGACGGTGACGTTTTGCACCTTTAGCTTCCATTATACTAAGTAATGCTTTTACGCCTGTATCTGCAAACTTTGCTTCATTTTCATTATTTCTAATTTGAGTGCTATCTGGCAACATAATATGAGCCATTCCCCCCAATTGGATGGCAGGATCATAAAGTGCAATGCCAACACAAGATCCCAGTCCTAATGTAGTTAAAACTGCTGGTGCACTTGCTACATTAAGATCTGCCATACCAACTTTTATATAATCATTATTCATAATATCTACCTAAAGAATCTGTTATACGTTCTAAAGAGGCTTGATTTAGAATCAGTATATAAGTTCCATTTAATAATTCTTCACTATCTTTAAATTTTGTTTCAATAAACATCATGGCATTTTCTTCTTGTGTAAATTCTGTAGCTGTAAAGCTTAAAATAGCTCCTGCCATGTCAATAACCGTTTGAGGTACCGATGGTATCAGTTCAAGGTTAGCTAGTGTACTTAGAGCATTTAAATAAGCTCCTGCTAAAATATTCCCCGTCTCACTTAATACTGAGTAATCAAATTCATTAAAATCTGATTCTTCTTTCCATAGTCCTTCTTTTTGTAAGATACGCTTAACCAGTTCATAGGCACTATCTGCTTCTAATGCAAGTAAAAGCATGGCCTTTAATTCTCCATAAACTTCTATTAACATTGCTGCAATATAGTTTTCTTCATCTCCAAGAACCTGGTTAAGCTCTTCAATTTTTTTGATATTAACCGTTGCAATACTCATATCCACGGATTGACCTAGAAGTGTACTGAGTGATGTGACTGCATTGCCTGACCCAATATTTCCTGCTTCGCGAAGCATGTCTATTTTTTCAGGTGTGATTTCATTGAGAATGTTCATTTTATGCTTCCCCCATTCTTAAACTTCGAATGCCTCTTCAATAATCGTTCCTAAGTTGAGTAAGGTTACAATCATATCTTCCTCTTTTAGTTTACCAACACCTTGAACATGGTTAGCATTTGTTTTATCTTGCATATTGGGAACCGTTTCAATTTGTTCACTAGAAAGTTCAATAACCTCTTTTACTTGATCTACAATAATTCCTATCATATCTTCATCTATTTTTACAATAATAATACGTGTGTCTTCATCGTATGCTCTTGCTTCTAATCCAAACTTTGTACGCATATCCACTACCGGAATAATTTCTCCACGTAAGTTCATTACCCCTTTTATACAAGCTGATGCTTTAGGTACGCGCATAATGCTTTTCATACGTTCTATAATTTGAACAATTTGTATATCTACTCCATAATATTGTTGTTCTAATTTAAATACAACAAATTGTTTATTCATCGTATACTCATTTTTCATTCTTTTGTCCCCCTATACTAAAGTATTTACATCAAGAATAAGTGCTACTTCACCATTTCCTAAAATTGTTGCCCCAGCAATCATATTAATATGACTTAAGTATTTTCCAAGTGGTTTAATAACAATCTCTTGTTGCCCAATTAAAGAGTCTATCATAAATCCTATTTGTTTCTCACCTTTTTTCACAATAACGATCATCATAACATCTCGTTCTTCTTGTTCAAGATCCAATAATTTGTGAAGCCTTACAATAGGAATAACTTCTTCTCTTAAAACAATAACTTCTTGATTTTGAACAAACTTAATCTCTTCTTTTCTTACATCTTCAATATTTTGAATATTATTAAGTGGAATAGCATATTTTTCATCTGCTATTTTAACCATTAATGCTTGAATAATAGCAAGCGTAAGTGGTAATCGAACAATAAATTTACTTCCACGACCAATCTCCGTTTTTACTTCTACATGACCACCAAGTCCTGTAATCTTACTTTTAACAACATCAAGACCAACACCACGACCTGACAAATCTGTAATTTCACTTGATGTACTAAAACCTGGTTTAAATAATAATTCTAATACTTCTTGTTCACTTAAAGCTGAGGCTTCTTCTCTTGTTATAACACCTTTTTTAATACTACTTTCTCGTATTTTATCGATATTAATACCTTTACCGTCATCGCTTACTTCAATTACAACGCTGTTGCCATCTTGATAGGCTTGCAAACGAATTGTTCCTTTTGGATCTTTTCCAAGCTTACGACGCTCTTCTGTTGTTTCGAGACCATGGTCGGCTGCATTTCTAAGTAAATGAATAAGTGGATCACCAATCTCATCAATAACTGTACGGTCAAGTTCAGTTTCTTCCCCTGACATTACAAGTTCAATATCTTTTCCTAGTTTACGAGATACATCACGAATCATACGTGGGAAACGATTAAATACAGATTCAACTGGAACCATTCTTACTTTCATAACTGCCTGATGAAGATTATCTGTAATACGTTCTAAGTATTCAATAGAATCATTATAGTTGGTTGCATGCTCATCTTGTCCATGGCCTTTTGCACCATCTAGTTGGGTTTTTACAATAATAAGCTCACTGACTAAATTCATTAAGTTATCAAGGCGTTCAATACTTACACGCACACTTTTATTAGCAACTTGCTGAGTTTTTGCAGCTTGCCCATTTTGTTGTTGTACAGCTGCTTGTTCAGTTTTTACTGCCTTATCACTTTCTGCTCCTTCTTCATCTTTTTGGCTAATAGATACTACTTCAGAACTATCACTTTGCTCAAATACCCCTATAGTAACTTCTTCAACTTCCATAACATCTAGCATTTTTTTCTTAACTATTTCTTTGTCTTCTTGAGTAATAAAGACTAATGAAAAGCTTTCTTCAAACTTTTCATCTTCAATATCTTGTACTTCCGGATTAGAATAGATTACCTCTCCAATTGTTTCTAAATCTTTAAAAATAACAAAAGCACGTGCTGATTTTAAGACACAATTTGCAGAAAGACGAATATTAATTTGATATACATTAAGCCCTTGTCTTAATGCTTCATCTTTTATATGTAATGGTGCTTCTGGTAAGTTCATTAAATCTATAGAAGTAACTACTGAAGTTTCCGCTTGACTAGTTGATACAGCTGATTGTTCTACTTTTATACTTGCACTTTGATTAATAATACGCTCAAGTGCTTCCATTAAATCTCTATACTCTTCATGGCCTTCTTGACCTGTTCTTACAATCTCATCTACATAGTTTTCTAATGCATCTAAGCACTGGAATAATATATCCAGCATATCTGAATTCACATGAATTTTCCCACTTCTGATATCTGATAATACATTTTCTATATTATGTGTAAGTTTTTGCATTTTTACATAGCCCATTGTACCTGCCATACCTTTTAAAGTATGTGCTACTCTAAAAATTTCATTTAATATTTGAGCATCATCTGGTGTATGTTCTAAATTTAATAAATGCTCATTTAAGCTTTGTAAATTATCATTAGATTCTTCAATAAAAATCTGTAAATATTGACTCATGTCCATAATCTTATTCCCCCATTATTGTTTTTATAGTCTTTGCAATTTCATCAACCGGTACAATGTAATTTGCAAGCTCTGCCTGTACAATTGCTTTTGGCATGCCAAACACTGTACTTGTAGTTTCATCTTGTGCAATAACTGTCATATTTTTATCTTTTTTTAATAATTGAACCCCTTCTAGTCCATCGCTTCCCATCCCTGTCATAATAACTACAATGAGTTTCTGATGAGGAGGCAAGATTTGAAGTGAATTTAGCATCACATTAACCGAAGGTTTATGCCCTTTATAAGCTTCTTCATCTGTTAAAATAAGTTCTAGCTGATTTACATTTCTAAGTTTTAATTGCTTCCCTCCCGGAGCAATATAAACTGTTCCTTGTTGTAATCTTTCGTCACTCTCCCCTTCCTTAACGGTGAGATCACTTAATGTATTGAGGCGTTCAGCTAAAGATTTTGTAAATCCAGCTGGCATATGCTGTACCACAACATATGTTGCCGATAGCGTTTTATCTAAACCTGATAGAACTTTTGTTAATGCTTTAGGCCCTCCTGTTGAGGTCCCTATCGCTACAATATATTCATAGTTCTTAATAGGATTTTGTATGCCTTTCATATTTGTGTCTCCTAACCTATATTATAACTTTATCATACATTGTCACACTGTTGCATAACATGTCATTTTTTATAGAGTGAGAGAGAAAGATGAAAAATTTGTCTTTTCGTGGTCATGACGAAAAGACTTTTTTAAATTTATCTAACCAACTCGTTTTTAAACTTCTTTCTGGTTCTGGCATATTCAATATAGAGCGTCCAATGGCTTTATAGGCTTCGCTTGCTGAACATTTTGGTGCATAATGAATCACAGGCCTTTGATTTTTTACTGCTTCAAACAGTTTTGGATCATAAGGGATATACCCTGCATAACGAATAGATGCTTGTAAAAACTCTTTAACTACATAAGCCATCTTTCTATATACATCATGTGCTTCTTCTCTATTCATTGCCTTATTAATAACAATATTAAATTGTGGTGTAAGTGAAAAATCTTTTACTAATGTTTTAATAAGTGCATAGGCATCTGTCATGGAAGCTGGTTCTGGTGTGACTATAACATAGACTTCATCTGCCAGCTGACAAAACTTCAATACAATTTCATTAATCCCTGCACCTGTATCGATTAAAAGTAAATCTGTTCTTTGCTCTAGTTCTGTAAGTTGATTTGCAATAGTATCCATCTCATCTTGACTCAAAAAGAGCATATCTTTAACCCCTGATCCTCCTGAAATAAAAGGAATACCATATTGACTTTCACAAACTAATTCACTAAAAGTACACTTCTTATGAATAAGATGGGATAGATTGTACTTAGGACGTTGACCTAATATAATTTCTACATTGGCTAGACCAAAATCTGCATCTAAAATAACCGGTGTTTTACCATATTCTTTTAAACTTAGAGCAAGATTTGTTGTAAAATTACTTTTGCCTACGCCTCCTTTCCCACTTGTAACCGTTATAATTTTCATTTTTTGCATGGGCTGATTTTTTTTAGAAACTAAGTCTCTTAACGCTTGTGCTTGATCATTCATGATTTATCCTCCCTAATAGAGCCTTGACATACTCATCACAATCAAACGTTCTAATATCATCTGGTACATTCTGTCCATCAGTAACATAAGAGATTGGACTTTTAGCATAGGCTACAATATTCATCAAATTTCCGATTTCATCCGTTTCATCTAGCTTGGTAATAATGAGTTGGAAGGATCCTGCAAACTCCTTATAAACATCTACAATATGTTTCACATCTTTATAATTGGTATTAACATTTAATACTAAGTAGACTTGCTTTTCTCCAATACTTTGTAGCAACCTCGCTAAGTCTTCTATTTGTTCTTTATTCTTATGAGAACGTCCTGCAGTATCAATAAAAATATGGTCACTATCTTTCCATTTTTCAAGAGCTACATCTAAATCATTCTCTGAATAGATGACTTCAATCGGCACATCTAATATTTCAGCATATGTTTTTAGTTGCTCAATGGCTGCGATTCTATAGGTATCTGCAGTAAAAAGGGCAACTTTTTTTCTTTTATTCATAACATAATCTGCGGTTAACTTCGCTATCGTTGTTGTTTTACCAACACCTGTCGAACCAATAAATACAATAACCTTTGGAAGTTCTTTAGATAGATTTGCAGTAGGCATGATTTCATCCATTTGCTCATAAAGTTTTCTAGCTACGATTTCTAAATTTTCTTCATCTTCAAGTCCTGAGACAATATGAGCCACTACATCTTCTTGAATACCTTCACGGGTTAGCTTCTCTTTCATAATGTTGTAGAGGCTCCCACCTTGTGTAATGCTTACTTGCGTCTTTTCACCTACTAACGACGTATCTCTCATAGCAACTTGCTTAGTCTCAGATAAGTCTTTAACCTTTGCTATATCCTTTTTGATAAAGTCTATTTGATTTTTTAGATAATCAAACATTCCTTTTGTTTCTTCTACATAGTTATCTGAAACGCTTGTTGGCTTTTCCTCTATTTCCTCTTCATCTTGTACTGCAATGGTTATACTGCATGTGGGCTTTTTAAAAAAGCCCATCATACCTTGTTGTTTTTCAAGTTGTGTACTAATGATAACGGTATCTTCCCCGTATTCTTTTTTTATTTGCGCTAAAACTGTCTGTTCATCTTTTCCTTTAATTTTTAGTATTCTCATGATGCACTCACCATTCCTATAGATTGAATTTCAACACTTTGGTCAATTTCGTTATATGAAATAATGGTTAAATCAGGCATATACTGATTAATTAAATGCTTAAAGTAAATACGTACAATAGGTGATGTTAAAAGTACAGGTTGTAAGCCTACATTGGTTAGTTTCATCACTTCACGTTTTAAACTTCCCACAACATCTTGTAGTGTTCTTGGATCTAATGCTACATATGAACCTTGTTCTGTATGCTGAACACTATCCATTATCATCTGCTCTACAGCTGGGTCTAATGTAATAACCTGATTGGTTGGTTGTGTAAATATCTTTTTAGAAATTGCACGTGCTAATCCTTGTCTTACATATTCCGTTAATACATCTGTATCACGAATAGTGGGTGCATAATCAGCTAAGATTTCACAAATGCTTACTAAGTCTCTAATCGATACCCCTTCAGAAAGTAGATTTGCAAGCACCTTTTGAATTTCTCCAAGCCCAAGTAATTTTGGTGTTAACTCACTAATAAGCGCAGAATGACTTTCTGATACATTATCTAAAAGTGTTTGAACATCTTGACGACTTAATAATTCTGCTAAATGCTTTTTAATAATTTCTGTTAAATGTGTTGCAATAATAGATGGACAATCTACTACTGTATACCCTTTAATCTCCGCTTTTTCTCTTTGTGATTCTGTAATCCAAAGTGCTGGAAGACCAAAAGCTGGTTCTCTTGTTTCAATACCATCAATCTCATCTTCTACATAACCGGGATTCATAGCCATATAATGGTCAAATAAGATCTCTCCACGTGCAACTTCTGTTCCTTTAATCTTGATACTATATGTATTAGGAGGAAGCTGAATATTATCTCTTAACCTAATGATTGGCACAATTGCACCAAGTTCTAAGGCTATTTGACGTCTGATCATAACAACCCTATCAAATAAATCCCCACCTTGATTGACATCTGCAAGAGGAATAATCCCATATCCAAATACAAGCTCTATTGGATCGACTTGTAAAAGACCCATAACATTTTCTGGCTTTCTAATTTCATCTGCTAAAACGTCTTCTGTAGCAATTTCTTCTTCAACAGCTTTTTCTTTATTTTTATTCATTAGATAATACCCTAATAAGAGCCAAAGCCCTGCAATTGGTACTGTAAGTAATAAACCCATTGGTGTAAAAGCCCCTAGTGCTACAATAACAGCACCTACTATGTAAAGTACCATAGGTGATTGAACAATTTGTCCAAACAATGCTTCACTCATAGGACCTTCTTGATTATTCTTCGTTACCAGTACCCCTGTTGCTATAGAAATAAAAAGTGCTGGAATAGCACTAACTAAACCATCTCCTATCGTAAGAATTGTGTATTTATTAAGTGCCTCCATAAATGGCATACCTTTCATAGCAACACCTAAAATAATACCTCCACCAATATTAATAAAGGAAATAATAAGCCCTGCAACAGCATCATTCTTTACAAATTTTGATGCCCCATCCATTGCTCCGAAGAAGCTTGCTTCATCTTGTATTTTTTGTCTTCGCATTTTAGCTGTGGTCTCATCAATAAACCCTGAATTAAGATCTGCATCAATAGCCATTTGCTTACCTGGCATCGCATCTAAAGTAAAACGTGCAGATACTTCAGCTACACGCTCAGAGCCTTTTGTAATAACTAAAAAGTTAATAATAGAAATAATGAGGAAGATAATCGCTCCAATGATTATGTCCCCACCTGCTACGAATGATCCAAATGCATCGACTACCGCCCCTGCGTCTGCATCTCTTAAAATAAGCCTTGTTGAAGAAATATTAAGACCTAATCTAAATACAGTTGTAATTAATAATATGGTAGGAAATAGAGATAAATCTAAGGCTTCTTTTGAAAAGAGTGCACTTAATAAGAGCATGGCCGCAATTGAAATATTAAGGATTAAAAAGATACTAAGTATCCACTCTGGTAGTGGAATAATAATTAAAAATAAAATCCCAACTACAAATAATCCTAATATAATATCTCCGGATTTAAATTTCACTAGTTTTTCCTCCTACTTTTCTTTTGCTTATCTAAGCTATAAACAAAGGCTAAAACTTCCGCTACGGCATTATAGAGCTCTGCTGGAATTTGTTGTCCTAAGTCTACTGTATAGTATAGGGCTCTGGCTAAAGGTCTATTTTCTACAATTTCAACATGATGTTCTTTTGCCTTTTCCTTAATTTTAGCTGCTACATAATCTACCCCTTTGGCTACAACTATAGGTGCCACATTTTTTTCTGGATCATATTGAATAGCTATAGCAAAATGTGTTGGGTTTGTAATGATAACATCTGCTTCTGGAATAGATTGCATCATTCGTTTCATAGACATCTCACGCATCTTTTGTTTAATTTTACCTTTAACCTGAGGATCTCCCTCTGCTTGTTTATATTCATCTTTAATCTCTTGTTTCGTCATTTTTAAGCTATCTTCATGTTTATACTTCTGATAACCATAATCAACAATAGCTACAAAAATAAAAGCGCCGCCTACATAAAATCCTACTTTTAATAAAACACCAGCTGTATTTGTTAAAATCTGCATCATTGTCATATCATAAAATTTATAGAATACATTAATCTCATCTTTTATAACCATAAGAAAAATACTTCCTAAGAAAATAACTTTTGCTATACTTTTTAAAAGTTCAACTAACATATCTTTAGATACGATACGCTTTAAACCGTTCAGTGGATTCATTTTATTAAACTTTGGCGCTAGCGGTTTAAATGTAGGTTTATAACCTACCTGTCCTATAGACACAACCAATGCGGCAACAAATAATAAAAGCCATAACGGTCCACTTATAATAATAATCTGTATAATGCCTTGCCCTATTACCTTCAAAAGACTACTTCCTTCAAAATTTTGTAGAAGTTCTGGAATAGCGGTAAAACTTTTTGTAAGCCCTTGATTAAATTGGTTCATATAATAATCACCAAGAAACTTCATACCTGCAAAAAAGGCTAAAAGTAGAAAGGCTGTATTAAGTTCTGTACTTTTAGCAACCTGCCCCTTTTTTCTTGCATCTTCACGCTTTTTAGGTGTTGCTTTTTCTGTCCTACCATCTGACTCTGCCCCAAAAAATTGTAAGTCTAAATTCATCCTTATATTCGTCATCTTGGTACCATCCCCTGCTGAACACTATAAAAAATCTCCATAATATAGTCATTTAAAAAAGTATTATAGACTGGCATCAAACCAACTGTAATAAATAGCAACACTAATAAAATAACTACTTTTAATGGTATACCTATAACAAACATATTCATTTGAGGAACTGTTCTAGCAAGTATACCTAGGCCACAGTCTACTATAAAAATAACACCTATAATTGGACTTGCTAATTTAAAACTAAGTTCAAAGAAAATACTTCCTGCTTGAATCATTGTAAAGACTAATTCTTCACTAAATACAGCTTGAGTGACAGGAATCATTTGAAAAGATTCTACTAACCCTCGTATAAACCAGTGAAATCCTCCTGATGCCACAAAAAGTGTAGAGAATGCTAAATAGTAAAAACGCCCAATTAAAGGCGTTTGTGTTCCACTTGTTGGGTCAAATAAATTACTCATACTAAGCCCACCCTGCATACTTATCATCTGTCCTACGAAATGATAAAGCTGGAAAAAAAGTGATACTGCAAAACCTAAAACAAGACCTACTATACATTCTTTTATCACCCATATAAAGTAACCTACAATAGATAGATGTGTGACATCTAATTGTACAGGCACAGTATTATAGACTATAAGTGTTAAAAACAAGGATAAGCCTGCTTTAAAAATAGCTGGTATCTTTGCCTCTAAAGTAATAGGCATAACGTGTATAGCAAACAAAATTCTACAAAAAATTAATAGTGTCACAGGTAAATGTTGTAATATAGCTAATGTATTAAGTAACATAATGATTCACCTATAAAAACTGATTGAAACTTGCAAATAAACGTGTTATAAAATTCACTAAAGTAGTCATAATCCAAGATCCAAAAATAATAATCGCTAAAAATACACCTAGAATTTTAGGTATAAACGCTAAAGTTTGTTCTTGAATAGATGTCGCCGTTTGAAAAATACTGACTACCAAACCAATGACTAAGGCGACAAGTAACGTTGGCGCTGAAACTTTTATCATGGTCATAATTGCCTCACGCATTACATCTAATACTAATTGTTCCATATTGTCACCTCTATCTAAATGTTTGGATCAATTGTCCAATAAGTAAATTCCATCCATCGACTAGAATAAATAATAAAATTTTAAATGGTAGAGCTATAGTAGCTGGTGGTAACATCATCATCCCCATACTCATTAACGTGGATGCAACAACCATATCCATAACAATAAATGGTATGTAAATTAAAAAGCCTATTATAAATCCAGCTCTAAGCTCACTAATCATAAAAGCTGGTACAATAACATGCATTGGTAACTCCTGGGCAATCTGTGCATCTGTTGCAAGGGGCTCCCTACCTGATAGATCCATAAAAAGTTTTATATCTTCATCACGTGTCTGACGAAGCATAAATTCTTTAATAGGTACAAGTCCTCTTTCTACTGCTTCCTCTTGTGTAATTTGTTTTGCTTCATATGGCTTTAATGCTGTTTCATTGATTTGGGTTGCCACTGGACTCATTACAAAGAATGTAAGAAAAAGTGCAAGTCCAATAATGACTTGATTAGGTGGCATCTGTTGTGTCCCCATCGCTGACTTTAAAAAGTGCAATGAAATAATAATACGGGTAAAGGATGTCATCATAATTAAGATAGATGGTGCTAATGCCAATATGGTTAAGATAAAAAGCATTTGTAAACTTTGGCTAAGCTCTAAAGGGCTATCTGCCGTACCTACCTCAAGAGAAATACTTGGTAATGATACGCTACTAGCATAAAGATGTGTTGCTTCAAAGCAACACATCCCTATTATCATTGTTAATATTAAGTACTTAAAAGTTTTCTTATTTATTTTCATTTTGTGTCTCCTCATGATCTTGCTTAAAATGAGCTAAATACTCATTAAAACTAGACTCCTTGTAAGCATCCAACTGCAAGTCATTTGGATCTAATTCCTTGCAATAACTAATTCCTTCTTTTGTACTTCCTATAAGATGATAAGTTTTTCCTGTTCTTACAATAGATAAGCATTGACCTTGTCCTATTTGTAAGACTTCTATCATTTGAAGGTTTTTTGTCTTTTGTCCACCTTGTTTAACCTGTGCAATTTTTTTTGTTACAAAATACGTCAATGCAAGTACTCCAACAAATATTATAACCAATGTCACAAGCTCTACTACTGCACTGAAAAACCCTCCATTGTTCATATACTTAGCCTACTACTTTTCTAACAGCTTCAAGTACACGTTCTGCTTGGAATGGTTTAACAATAAAGTCTTTTGCTCCTGCTTGAATAGATTCAATAACCATTGCTTGTTGTCCCATTGCTGAACACATGATTACTTTTGCATTTCCATCTATAGCTTTAATATTTTTTACTGCTTGAATACCATCCATCTCTGGCATTGTAATATCCATGAGAACTAAGTCTGGTGTAAGTTCTTTATACTTTTCAATAGCTTTTACACCATTTTCTGCTTCTCCTACTACTTCATACCCATTTTTTGATAAAATGTCCTTAATCATCATTCTCATAAATGCTGCATCGTCTACAATTAATACGCGGTTTGCCATAATTTTTTCCTCCTAAATTCTACTTTCTGGGTTTATGATATCTGTAATACGAATACCAAAGTTTTCGTCAATCACAACGACTTCACCTTTAGCAATGAACTTGCCATTTACAAGTACATTTACGGGTTCACCTGCTATATGGTCAAGTTCAACAACGCTTCCAGGACCAAATTCTAAAATTTCTTTAATTTTCTTTTGTGTACGCCCTAGCTCAACAGATACTTCTAAAGAAACATCCATAAGTACATCCATATTTTCTTTTGGATAGACTTGTTGAGGTGCTCCAAAGTTCGGGAACTCTGGTTTTTGAACTTCTATATCACGTAGTGTTTGTGTAGGTCTTACTTCAGGTACACCATAATTTGGCATTTGGTTTGGATAGCTCCCCATTTGTTGGGAATAATCAGGTTGAGCATAGCCTGGTTGAGGATAGCCCATGTGTGGGTAACCTTGTTGTGGATAGCTGCTTCCTGCTTGTCCATACTCATTTGCCATTACTTGTGGCATTGGTTCTGTAGCACTTGGCATTGATTCATTATGACTTACAGATTCTATATATGATGATGGTTGCTGTACATCTTCTGTCACTGCTTGTGTTGCTTCTACTTGAATATCAGCTTCCATACTTCCAGCAAATAAATTACTTACTAAGCTTTTTGCAAATTTAATTGGTAATACTTGCATCAATTGACTATCAATGATATTTTCTTCTACTTGCATCCTAAATGAAATTTTTACAATTGGATCTGCACTACCTAAAATCTTTACTAGTTCCTCTTGAGCATAATTCAATTGAATGGCTTCCGATGGACTAATATCAATTTTCTTTGAAAACATTTGAGATAATGATGTAGAAGATGAACCTATCATTTGATTCATTGCTTCTGCTATCGCACTCAAATGAAGTTCCGAAATAGGTTCATCTGATGCTTGACCTGGTCCTCCCATCATTAAATCTGCTATGATTTTAACATCATTTTGGTTTAAAATCATAAGGTTTGTTCCCGTTAATCCTTCTGTATAACCGACTGAAACAGCAATTAAATCATCTGTTACTTGACTCTTAAAACTTTCTAGAGTCATTACCTCAACAATAGGTGTTGTAATCATAACTTTATGATTTAAAAGAGCAAACAAAGTTGTTGCTGCTGTCCCCATACTAATATTTCCTATTTCTCCTAATGCATCAATCTCTTCTGGTGTTAATACCTCATCGCTACCAGATGATATTTCATCATTTGAGACTAACCCTCCTAGTAATGCATTAATTTCTTCTTGGGAAAGCATTTCTCCTGTCATTAGTCATCCTCCCTCTTTATTACTTCTGTAATCTTAACTGCTGATTTATTTTTATATGTTCCCACTTGCCCTTTAAATTTTAATAATTGGCCTACATAAAGATCGATATCTGATTCGATATCTTTATCTAAACTAATAATATCTTGTGTTTGTAGTTCAAGAAACTCTTGCACTGTTATATGGGTTTTACCAAGAACAGCTTTGATTGGCATTTTTGTATATTGAATCATATGTTCAATATTTTTTTCATACTCATGATTATGTACACGCTCGTTTTGTGCAAACCAAAATCTTGTATTTAATTTATCCATTATTGGTTCGATTACAATATGAGGAATACACAGATTAAGCATGCCTTCTACATTTCCTAACTTAATGTTAAATGTAATAAGGGCCACCATCTCATTAGGTGAAATAATTTGTGCAACTTGGGAGTTTGTTTCAATCTTTTCAAGCATAGGAGAAAGTTCTACTACATTTTCCCATGGTTCAATTAAAAGATTTGCAAATTGTGCAAACATCTTTTCTAATATAATACGTTCAATTTCTGTGAACTCTCTTATTCTGCTCATAGAACTTCCACTACCACCAAGGACGCGGTCAATAATCGCATAGCCCATATTAGGTGAAAGTTCTAAAATAACTGAACCCGATAGAGGTGAGAAATCTATAATTGATAAAATAACTGGATTACTTAATGAATTTGTAAACTCTGAGTAAGTAATCGCCTCAGCATTAATGACTTCAACCGGCACTAAGTTACGTAAATACCCTGATAAATATGTAGAGATTAATCTTGCATAGTTTTCGCATATAATCTCTAGTGTTCTAAGTTGTTCTTTTGAAAACTTAGACGGTCTGGTGAAGTCATAAGGTTTAATGATTTGTTTTTTCCTATCTTCTTTGATTTCTTCAACATCTATCTCACCAGAGGTTAAGGCCTTAAACAAATCATCAATTTCACTTTGTGAGAGTATTTCACTCATCGTTTCACCTCCTTACTCGTCTCTTATTGTACAAAGAAATCACTAAAGTAAACAGTTTGTATAATTTCTGTACCTAATAAAGCATTAATTTCTTTTTTTATCATTTGTCCAAGTTTATCTTTTTCTAACTCATTATACGTTTGACTTCTAATTAATGAAATAATTTTATCACGAACAATGATTTGTTTTTCTGTAAAATCTACTGTAAAAGTCTTGTAATCTTTATCTTTTGTATTAATTTCAAATCCTAATGATACACGTGCAATATGCGGAATATTATCTTTATCCATTTTTAGATTTGCATTAACTGATTCATCCAAATAGACAATAGCAAGTGCACTTTTATTGACCTTTTCTTCTGAAGATGTTTCTTTTTTAGCATCATTCATCATCATAAATACAGTTACACCACCTGCCACTGTAACAAACGTTAAGATAATGATTGATATAATTACAAAAATCTTAAATTTTTTATCCATCTCGTTCCACCTTTATTCTCTAATTTTCCTTTGTAAGCTTAAGCTCAACACGTCTATTAGCAGATCTACCTTCTGGTGTATCATTTGTTGCAATTGGTCTATATTCACCATACCCTTCTGCTGAAACAGTTTCTGGTGAGAAGTTCATATCAGCAACAAAGAATTTTGCTACAGCAATAGCACGTGCTGCTGAAAGTTCCCAGTTACTTGGAAATTGTGGCGTACGAATTGGCAGATTATCTGTATGCCCTTCTAAACTAATCTTATAGCCTTTATCAATATAAGAAAGTAAACCTTCACCCAAAGTTCTTAAAACTTCTTGTGCTTCAGGTTTTAAATCTGCTTTTCCAGTTTCAAATAAGAGAACATCTTCAAAGCTGACAATAATAGCATCCCCTTTATGTTCAACACCAACTTTATCTTGAAGCTTTTCTTCATATATAAACTCTTCTAAATTTTCTTTAATCCCTTGTAACTCTTTGATCTGCTGATAATTTTCAAAGTCACTTACTGAAACCATTTGTTGATTGACAGGGAACTGTTGAATACCATTACCTAACATTCCATTATCATTTAAAATCACTTCTCCACCATCTAAAATACCTGATGATCCTTGAAAAGATTCAATAAATGCTTTAAATTTAGCTGAATCTATAGTAGACATAGAAAACATTAATACAAAGAAAGTTAGAAGAAGGGTCATCATATCACCATAGGTATTCATATATGCTGGTGCACCCTTTTTAGGTTCATCCTCTTTTCTTTTCATGATTTATCTCCTTCTAGTTTTCAGCATTTATATTCTCATCGCTAAAACTATTTCTTACTGATGGTGATAAAAAGGCCTTTAATTTCTCTTCAATAACACGAGGATTTTCACCTGCTTGAATCGATAGGAGCCCCTCTATCATTACCTGTTTTAAAAGTAACTCATCATTACTTCTTACCTTTAATTTATTTGCAACTGGAGTAGCAAAGAAGTTTGCTATCATGGAACCATACAATGTTGTAATTAAGGCCACGCCCATTTTAGGACCAATTGTTGATGGATCATCAAGAGAATCAAGCATGGCTATAAGTCCAATAAGTGTTCCAATCATCCCCCATGCAGGTCCAAATTCTGCAAATGTACTCCAGAATCCTTGATTATCTTTATGTCTAGATTCAATAAATGTTAATTCTGTTTCCATAATACTTCTTACAAGTTCTGGATCGGTTCCATCTACAATAAGTAAAATACCTTTTTTAAGGAAAGGATCATCCATTTTTTGAGCCATTTCTTCAAGTGCAAGTAGCCCTTCTTTTCTTGCCGCTAAAGCCAGTTCATTAATTTGTTGAATAAGACCTGTTGCATCTAATTCAACATTAGAAAATGCATGTTTAACTGTTTTTAGCCCTTCAAGAAATTTTGGAAGAGGGTATGCAATTAATAATGCTGATATTGATCCCCCTACTACAATCATAACAGAAGGTAAGTCAAAGAATAGACTTATCCTCCCATTTAAAAGGATTGATATAATAACAAATACAAGCCCAAGTACCAACCCTACTATTGTTGAAATATCCATCTAACCACCTCTTTTATCTTAGACTGGTATATAAATAAGTCGCTTATAGGTAATAACTTTCTGTATTACTATCTCTTCCGATTCTTGAACCACATATTTTTTACCAGTCTGTGTTGTAATTACTGTATCTGGGGTTGTCTCAATTGATTCAATCAATTCTGCATTAAGTGAAAAGTTTGCCCCATTAAGCTTTGTTAATGTAATCATTTTATGACCTCACTTATTTCCCCTAATTATGTCTTATCGTTTTAGATTTACAAGTTCTTGTAACATTTCATCTGATACAGAAATAATACGTGAGTTAGCTTGGAAACCTCTTTGTGTTGTAATCATTTCTGTAAACTCTTGTGATAGATCTACGTTTGACATTTCAAGTACACCAGCTTGGAAGTTAGCTGCCATCCCAATATTATCAAAGTCTCCTGAGTTTGCTGTAGATTGGAATAAACTATCTCCTACTTTTTGAAGTCCTGCTGGGTTATCAAAGTTTGCTACAACTATCTGCCCAAGTAACTTAGTTGTTCCATTATCATAATGTGCTACAATTTTACCATCGCCTCCTACTTCAAAACCGGTCATTGCACCTGGCGCTTTACCATCCTTCGTTTTAGGGTCAACAGTAGTTTTTGAATTATATTGTGTAAGATTTGTAATATTAATATTTACACCTACTTCAGAACCCACTGTTGCATTAAGAGGTTTATCTTTACCTGTCTCAGGATCAATAGCTTTTGTTAAGTCAATTTTTGCTAAATCAAAGCTTACATTACCTTTTTCATCAACTGTAGCTCCTACTAGTTTATCCTTGCTCGCATCTAATTCACCTTTTTCCGTAAATGAGAACTTGATCCCATAAAAACCAGCTTCCGCCTCTTTAAATACATTACCAATAGGCACAGCATACTGATTTTTATTTGTATCTGTCAAAATAACAAACTCTCCATCTTTACCTGTAATCTTTTCCCCCTTAGGCTCTAGTGTCCACTGACCATTGTCAAATGTTAGGCTAATAGGTGTTGTATATAGATTTCCTAATGAATCGTACATTTTAATCTGTGTATCTATAGGAGACTTATTTTTATCTAAGTTTCCGCTTAATTCTACTGAAGTCGTTGTCTCTGGTTTGGCTGTACTATTAGATGGATCTGTAAGTACAATAGGCTGTACTTCTCCTCTTTCAATATCTGTTCCATCTTTACTTGCTGGCCACCCCATAACTTTCATTCCATTTGGAATAACTAAATTTCCTTCTTCATCTTGTCTTAATGCACCTGCACGTGTAAAATATGTACCCGAATCATCGCTTACAACAATAAAGCCATCACCATCTACCATTAAGTCAAATGGGTTATCTGTTCTTTGTGCTGCACCAGGTGTCATTAAAATATCAATTGAGGATACATTAACCCCTAGACCAACTTGCATTGGGTTACGTCCTCCACGACCTGTTTCATCACTTGCTGATGTACCACTTTGAAGTGTTTGTGAGAAAACATCTCCAAATGTTACACGTTGTGATTTATACCCTACTGTATTAACATTTGCTATATTATTACCAATAACATCCATCTTTGTCTGGTGTACACGAAGACCTGATACACCTGAATACATTGAACGCATCATACCCTTATTCCTCCTTATTTTGCCTCTTTAATTAAATTAATTTGTTTAAATGGTACATATTTGCCATCAATACAAGCATAAGTATCTGATTTTGTAACTACTACATATTCTACAATACCTGTAAGTTCTTGTTCATTGCCCTCTTTATCTTGAATTGTAGCTGATGCCCATTTATCTGTAATTGAAGGTACTTCAACAATATTTTGAACATTATCTAATTCTAGTTCAACTGCTTGTTCACCATTCCCTACAACGATATAAGAATTGCCATCTTTCATACGCACTTCTAACACACGTCCTTCTATAACAACATTTTCATAGATACCTGTTTCATTCTTAACTTCCATAGTACCTTGAACTGTTTTACCAATAAGGTCAAATGCTGAAGAATTTGCTTGAATATTTGAAGGATCAATAACTTCTTGGATATCTGATAGCTCTACTTCATGGCTACCTATGCCAATGAGTGTATTACTCCCTTTATTTTTAACATAGTCAACTCTTCCAAGAAGTAATTCTGTTTGTCCTGTTTCTGTATTTTTATATGTATATTGAACATAACTTCCAATCATACTATGAGCAAGCTGCTTATTTACAGTATCTGCAACATTCTTCATCTGTTCTAAAGCTGTAAATTGAGCAACTTGTGCCATCATTTCTTGATTGTCCATTGGGTTTAGTGGATCTTGATACTGGAGCTGTGTTACAAGAAGTTGCATAAACATATCTTTATTCAACTCTTGATTAATTACACGCCCCCCATCTCCTAATTGTATGTTCTCACTATTTGGTGAAACTATATTTAATGAACTCATCTTTTCCCCCTATACTTCATAATCTAATTCTAAACTTGTTAAACTTTTAGATGCTACCGAGTCTATTTGATTTTCTGCTAATATCTCATCCATTTGTTTAGCAATAAGTTCTTGAATACGTTTTGCAGATTTTTGCTTTTCCATCTCCATTTGAGAATGATGAGTATCTTTTTTTACCTCAACTTGAACATCTTGAATGACAAGTCCTTGGCTTTCTAGTCCTTCTTGAAGTTCCATAAGATGTTCTAAGATTAAATCTTTGGTTTTATCTTGTTCTACTTTAATGTGAGCAGTTACAACACCATTTTGCTCAATCATTTTAAAAGTAAGTTTACCTAGCTCTTTAGGTGCTAATTGCATTTCTAATTCTTTTAATGATTCAAGTTTAGAATAATAAATCTTTTCAAGTACTTGGCTATGAATAGGCATTTCTATTGAAGCTTTTGTTTCTGTTGTAAGTGTTGATAGATCATTTTGCCAAAACTCAATTCCTGGTTGCTTAGAAAGTTCTTGGATTGGTAAGGTCATAGATACTTCAGATACGTTTAGTAGTTCTTCTACTTCGCCTGTCACCTTTACATCTATTTTAGCTACTGCTAAATGTTCTTCCTTATCACTGATTTTATCTACTGCCTGGGTTGCTTCTAATATTTCTGGTGTTACTCCATTAGATAATATTTTTTCTTCTTGTCTTGGATTAGCCTCTACTATAACTTGAGTATTTTGAATAACTTCGCCTTGACTCACCATTGTTTCTTCAGTAATCACTTTATTTTCCGTATAGTATGTTGATTGAATAGTCTTTATGTCCTCAAATAATTTACTTAAAGCTTTTAAATCAACTTCACCACTTAAAAGTGACATCTCATCTTCACCTAATGCATCCATAACAAATGTCCTAAAGGTATCTTGGTCTGTCAGATCCATAACTGTAATCCCTTGTTCTTCTAAAAGCTTTGTCAATTCATCTGTTGTTAAATTAAGTTGACTTTCAAGTAAATTCATCATTAATACTGCAACATTTTCATTGACATCTACTTGTTCTTTCTGATTTTCTAGCTTCTCTTTAACTACAGAGTCTACCCTTTTATAAGTTTGATTTGTTTTATTCACTTTACTTTGTGACAGTGTTTGATCTTCATTTTTAGGTCTTTCAACACTAGATTGCGTCTTATCCATTGTCTTAGCGAAATTATCTTTTGAGTTAGTCTCTCCTGTCTTAAACTGATTTCCTAATACTTCTTTAGTATTCATATTAGGTGCTAACATTCCAATTAAAGTATTCATTGCTTGCCCCCTTCCCTTAATTTTGACTCGGTGCAATGAGTTTAATAACTTGGGCTGCTGTTGTTGCACTCATTTCATTTAAGATTTTTGCCTGCTGATCACTCTTCATATTTTTCAAGATATTTTTCACCAGTTCTGTATCTGTTGATAGCAGTTTTGTAAGTGCTGCTGCTGCTTCTTTAGCACTCATTTGCCCAATTGTCTTTGCAACTTCTTTTTGTTCTTTATTAAGTATTTCTTCTCCTTTTAATTCTCTATAAATGAGTTCTGCTGTATCCTTATAAGTTGCTTCAAATTGTTCCTTGAAAAGTTCTGGATTTTCCTCTGCTACTTTTTTGTCCCACTCATTTTTTTGAGCAATAAAGGCATTATAATTTTCTTCATATTGTTTAAGTGCATTAATCTTATTATTCAAAAGAGTTGTTTCATTTTCTAGATTAACTACTTTAAGCTGTTCATTAGCCAGAACTTCTTCTGTAGTTAATAGTTTTTGTTTAAGCTCTTCTTTTGAAAGCATATCATAAGGATCTTGGGTTCCTATTTCAGTTTTAAAAATTTGATTCAGTATAGGAATGTTTTTAACAATGGGAGCAATCTTTGATCTATTGATATAAAGCCCTCCGCCTATTAATACAACTATAGTAAGAGCAATGATTCCTTTTAATAAACCTTTTTTCTTTTTCTGTCTTGCCCCTCTTATTGCCTCTGGCATTTTATTCCCCCTCATCCTTTTGCGAATATTTATAAGCTACTAACTCATCAACTAATTGCTGCTCTTCTTTTTTACACACTTCAATAAAATCTGCATAATGAAGTTCTTTTAGATTCTCTAAGATTTTTTTTTCTTTTACAGCTTCTTTTAGCGCTTCTTTCTTTTCATCAATAGTTTCTTCTAGTTGCCTAAGCATTTTCGCAAGTTGCATCTGTTGCATTTTTATAGTTTCATCATAAGACTTATAGTATTTAAGTCTTTCAATATCTAATACCTGATTATTTTCAGGCCTCATAGCTTCTAATATTTCATTTCTAACAGCTATAAGTTTTTCATACTGTTCATCTAATTTAGCTTTTTCATTTAAACAAATACCCAGCTCTCTCTTACATAAATCTTCAGTATTTTGTCTAAGTGATAAAATAGGTTCTAAAGTAAATTTAAACTTCGACATTTCCTACTCCTTAGCCAACAATAGCCTGCATATAAGCCAATGTCTCTTCCTTCGTAAATTGGTCATGAGTAGCTTGTGTTAAAAAGTCCTTAATACTACTAATTTTAGAAATGGCCATATCAATTTCCGGATTACTGCCTTCTTTATAAGCCCCTACATTGATAAGGTCTTCCGCATCTGTATAAATGGCTAAGTGTTTTTTTACTTCGACTGCCATTTGACGGTGTTCTTTTGTTGTAATATCACCCATAACCCTAGAAATACTTCCAAGTACATCAATTGCTGGATAGTGACCTTTATGAGCAAGTTTTCTTGAAAGTAAAATATGTCCATCTAAAATACCACGTGCAGTATCTGTTACTGGTTCATTGAAGTCATCACCATCTACTAAAACAGTATAAAGTCCTGTAATACTTCCTTTATCTGAATAGCCTGCTCGTTCTAATAGTTTTGGAAGTGTTCCAAATACTGAAGGTGTATAGCCTCTTGATACAGGAGGTTCCCCTATAGAAAGTCCAATTTCACGTTGTGCCATTGCAAAACGTGTTAAAGAATCCATAAGAAGTAGTACATCCTGTCCTTGATCTCTAAAATATTCAGCGATTGCAGTAGCTGTTTGAGCTGCTTTAAAACGCACGAGAGCAGGCTGATCTGAAGTTGCTACAACAACAATTGAACGTTTAAGACCTGCCTCTTGTAAGTCTTTTTCAATAAATTCTCTTACCTCTCTACCACGTTCACCTATTAATGCAATGACATTAATATCTGAAAGTGCATTTCTCGCAATCATACCCATCAGCGTACTTTTACCTACACCACTCCCTGCAAATATCCCCATACGTTGCCCTTTACCTACACTAAGCATACCATCTATAGCTTTTACACCTAGCGTCATCTGTTCATGTATACGATTTCTTGTAAGGGGATTAGGTGCTGTATTTTCAAGAGGTACTTTTACACCATTCAAGATAGGTGTTTCATCTAATGGATTGGCTTGCCAATCTACAACTTGTCCTAATAAATCATTGGTAACTTTTATCTGAAGTTTTTCTCCTGTCGATTTTACAATACACCCAGGCCCTACTCCTGATAAATCACCTAATGGCATCAGCAAAATATTTTCACCATTAAAACCTACTACTTCAGCTAATAGTTCTTCATTACTAGAACCTGTAATCGTACATAATGTTCCAATATTAACTTTGGGACCTAACGATTCTACAGCCATCCCTACAACTTTTGTTACTATACCCGTATAAGTCCATAGAGGTGTATCCATGAGCTGTTTATACTTATCCAAATTCATGTCGTCTCACCCCTTAATGCATAAAAGCTGTAACTCATCTAACATTTTTTGAAGACCTTCTTTTATGTCGTATGTAATACCACCTTTAGATGATTCAACTTTACAACTTGTACAGCTCAATCGACTATCACAAATCAATTCAACTTCCACTGGTAAATGTTTAAAAGCTTCTTGTAAAGCCTCTTCATTTTCTTCTAACATTTTTGAAGCAACAATAACTTGAACCTTTTCTTTAAACTGCTCTTTTTCTATAGCTTGTTTTACAAATAAAGTTAGCCATTCTATTCCACTAATTAATTTAAAGTCTACAATTTTATGTACAAGCGCTGCTACTAGCTCTACAATCTCTGGTTCTGCTTGCTTAATAATATTTTCTTTTTCTAAATAAGCTGCTTTTATAAGGCTATCTACTTCTTCTTGCGCTTGCAACTGCTTCATATGAATTTCTTCATTAATTTGTGTTCTGTAAGCCGTAGTTTCAGCTTCAATATTTTGTTTCATTGTAGCTATTTCTACTTGTGCTTGTTCAAGTATTGCCTTTGCCTTTAGTTCGGCATCTTGTACAATTTTCATTGCTTCTTTTTTAGCCTCCTCTTCTAAGAAAGCTAAATCTATCTGTTCTACAGGTTCTTCAACTGCTATAGCAGTTGAAGAACTGTTTGTTTCTACTTGCAAATAAGATTGTTCTTTTCCTATTGAAATAATATTACCTTGTAAAGTTCTATAATTTTTAATAATACTAGACAATGACCTCATCACCTGCCCCACGTGAAATAACAATCTCGCCTGCATCTTCTAGCTTACGAATAATATTAACGATTTTTTGTTGTGCTTCTTCAATTTCTTTAACACGCTTTGGTCCCATAAACTCAAGATCCTCTTCAATCATAGAAGCAAGACGTTTGGATACGTTACCAAGTATTAATGCTTTAACATTAGCTGTCGCACCTTTAAGTGCAATGGCTAATTCATGATTATCCACTTCACGAAGTACACGTTGAATAGATCTTGGATCCAGCATCGAAATATCTTCAAATACAAACATACGTTTTCTAATTGTTTCTGCAAGTTCTGGATCTTCTATTTCTAAACTTTCCATAATATTTTTCTCAGTTGCTCGGTCTACTTGATTAATAATTTCTACGATTGAATCAATACCACCAATGGTTGCATAATCATCAGATACTAATGTAGAAAGACGTTTTTCTAGTTCCTTCTCTACTTCATTAATAAGATCTGGTGCTGCTCTATCCATTACTGCAATCCTTCTTGCTGTATCTGCTTGCATTTCAACTGGTAAAGATGTCAAAATTGCAGATGCTTGAGATGGTTTTAAATAAGAAAGAATTAATGCAATCGTTTGTGGATGTTCATTTTGAATGAAATTAACAAGTTGAGAAGCATCTGTTTTACGTGCAAATTCAAACGGTCTTACTTGTAAAGATACGGTTAATCGATTAATCACTTCAACTGCTTTTTCAGCACCTAAGGCTTGTTCAAGAACTTGTTTTGCATAACCAATTCCACCCTCTGCAATATATTCTTGCGCTAAGCAAATTTCATAAAATTCTTGCAATACTTCTTCTTTTGCTTTTGGTGAAACAGAATGTATACTTGCTATTTCTAATGTAAGCTCTTCTATTTCTTCTTCTTTTAGATGTTTAAAAATCTTAGAAGATTTTTCTGGCCCTAAAGCAATAAGCAACATAGCTGCTTTTTGCTTACTTGAATATTGTGTTCCCGCCATCTCTTATCACTCCCATTCATCTTCTGATAACCAGTTACGTAATAGATTTGCAACAGCTTCTGGTTTTTCATCCACAAATCTTTCAATTTGACGTTTGGTTTCAAGTGTTTCTTTAAGTTCAATCTCTTCAAGTTCCTTAAGATCTTGTTTAGCAACGCTAAGCATTTCTTCAACTTCAAGTTCTGGTTCTGTTTCAACATCTTCATCATGTTTTCTAAACTTGAATAGAGCAAATGCAGCAACTAATACAATAAGGAGTATTAAGATAAATGGTAGATAATCTGTAAACTCTACTTCATATGGTACTGTGTCAATAAAAACGGGTTTTTCATATCCTGATACAACCACGTTGTCAACCCCTGTCCCATATCGAATAGAATCTACAATTTCTTGCTTAACTTCTATTGGTCTATTTACACTATTTGTTTCTTTAAATATTTCCCATGTTACATTATTATCTAATGTTTTTTCTACTTCCTCTTGCTTATAAACTTTATTTTTAAATACATTTACAGCTAAAGTAGAGTTTTTATAATCAATATCACCTGGATTTTTAACTATATTTGAAATAACTTTATTATTTACATATTCTATCTCTTTATTGCTTGTTTTAGATTCACCTGTTCCCCCATCACCAACTTGATAAGTAGGTGCTTCTCCATTATTCGTTGCTACACCTGGTTCTGCACCATTTTGACTATTGGTGCTTTCAGTAGTTTGTTCTTTCTCCACTCGAATAATGCCGCGCCCATCTTCTTCAAATTGTGGGACATATTCTTCTCTCATTTCTTCATATTGATCAAAATTCAGAATAAGATTTGAGCTAATACGTACTTCATCATAAATGGGTTCTAATATTTGTTTGACTTTAGCTCCAAGGTCTTTTTCTGCTGCTAATTTAATTTCTTGTTGCTTATTAGTTGACAGCGTATCTTCCTCTTGCCCTATGTATAAGCTATTCCCCTCTGTATCAATGATATTAATATTTTCCATCTTAAGTCCTGATACACTACTTGAAACAAATCGAGCAATTCCTTCGATTTGCTTACTTGTTTGAGGTGTGTTTAGAGTAACTAAAATACTTGCGCTACTTTCTTGTTTTGAAGCAATAAAGGAGTTTTTCTCTTCTGGAACCACCAATCTTACATCTGCATAATCAATAGCATCCATAGAAGTAAGCGCACGTTCTAATTCAACTTCTGCAAGTTGATTCATTTTTGCACGTTTTTCACTCTCTGTTGTAGACATACTATTGTTAATTGCATCCTCAAAAGTATATCCACCTTTTGGTACATTTTCTCTCGTTAATGCTAATTTTGCATTGACAACATCCTTATCTTTAACTTGTAAACTTGTACCATCATCAATAATTTCATATGTAATCTTTTCATTATCTAAAACTTCTGCTGCCGCTGCAATATCTGATTCAGTAATCTTTCTTAAAACCACTTCATATTTAGGTCTTGTAAATATTACCGCTACAACAATCAGTGTTAGAATAATACAGCTTGCGCCAATGCCTAACCTTATTTTTTGCTTTTTAGAAAGCCCATTCCATTTTTCGGTTAATTGCGTTGATGCTTGCTCTATTGTCTCTTGCATGTATTCACCTCATTCCTTTTACTAGACAGATATTCGCATAATTTCTTGATACGCTTGCATAACTTGATTTCGAACTTGCATAGTAAATTGTAGAAGAATACTTGATTTCTCTTGAGCAATCATTAAATTATGAATATTATCAGTTTTACCTGTCATAAAATCATAACTTAGTTCACTTGTTTCATTTTCCGCTTTAACCGTTGCTTCTAGTAATTGTTGCGCAGATTCAAGTGCCCCTTGAAAGATACCATCATCTGTTTTTCTCTCTAATTTTTGTTCGACCACGGATAGGTTCTTACTAATCCCGCTTATAGAATCTATCATCTAGCTAACCTCCTTATCACCCTTTGCCAATTTCTAAAGCTTTTGTTGCAACAGCTTTCATTGCATTAAAGGCTGTTACATTGGCTTCATATGATCTACTAGCAGAAATCATATTTACCATTTCATCCACAGTGTTTACATTTGGCATTTCTACATATCCCTCTGCATTCGCATCTGGATGTGTTGGATTATATACGAGTGGACAAGGTGATTCATCTGTTACGATTTCTGCCACACGCACTCCTTTATGATTGCCATTTGTATACTCTCCTAAAATACTACTAAAGCTATTATTTTGATTCACGCTTTCAAAAATAACACCCTTTCGCTTATAAGCACCACCTTCAGCAGTACGTGTTGTATTGGCATTCGCTATATTCTGAGATATGATATCTAATCTCAGTCGTTGTGCGGTCATTCCTGATGCTGAGGTATCCATTGATCCAAAAAACGACATTACACATCCCCCTATCTTATATTTAATATTTATATCTCTTATACTTCTTTAGAATTTTTATATTTCACAGCTAATTATTTTATATTCTGTAATATGTATGTATAACGACGAATTTGTGCATTTGCACGTTGAATTAAAGCATCATAACGCAATTTAACTTGCGCAAGTTCTGACATTTCTTTATCAATATCTACATTATTTCCATCTATACGATATGATAGTGTACTTCGATCAGTATAGGTAACAGGTGAAAGGTTCTCAACAGTTATATTTTTTGTTCCATTTTTTTGAATTTCTGACTCTAGTTGCGTTTCAAAAGACACTTCTTGCCTTTTATAGCCTGGTGTATCTACATTCGTAACATTGCCAACTACTGCACCAAACTTCATCATGGTTGCATCTAGTACCTTATTGGTTACATCGATATCACGAAACATCATTGTTTCCCCCCTTACTTCTAAATTTAAATAGTTTTCTTTAAAACCTATTTATTCTTATACAATTATATAACTTTACTTGTCATTTATCAACATCTATGTTTCTTATTTTTCCCACTTTTTCCCCCTATTTCGTCGCTTTTTTTATTTAAAAACTATTTATAACCAAATAAAAATAGGGTAAAACATATCTTACGACATCATTTTACCCTATAGTATTAAAATAAATTTCTTACAAAAGGTTGTACATAAGCATCTACAAGGCTTATTACTATAGCACCTACTACACAATAAATAATTAATTGATGATAAACTTTACCATAGCTCTCTTTTCCCTTTACGCCATATCTTAAGCTATGTTCACCTACCATAATGCCTAAAAAAAGTAATGCTACAGCCTGTATACCAAAAAGTAAAACACTCATAATTATACCTTTTAGCCCGTAGAGCATTAAAATACCACAAATGCTAAATCCATAATTAAAACCTATAAAAAACAATATAGCCATACCCAAATACCTTGTTGGTTTTGTAAGTCCTGTTACCCATATTCCTAATAATTGAATCAGATGAATACACACAGCTTTCTTCAAAATCAGAAATGAGTTTTCCTGTATCAAAGCATTTCCTTGAACAATAGTTGTTAAACTCCCCATAAAAGCTACATCACTTTTCATACTCACACCATATAAGCTTCCAACAAGTATACCTATCATGCAAACCATAAGCCATACTAAATCTGTATTCATAAATCCTTTTGAAAAAGATTTTATCGCTCGTTTCACTTAGCTTCCTCCTCATAAGGTTTGTCCTCTCTTTTTACTTTATGAGCATAAGGCTAAGTTTAGAACTTATTTAGAATACCTCAATAAATTTTCTACCGCAAGTAATCCAGCTATTGTCTTACTATCACAGATTTCTCCCTTAAAAATCATCTCTACTGCTTTTGTAATCGGATAGGTTACAACTTCAATATATTCATCTTCATCCAAGTTTTGTTTACCTACTTGTAATTGTTCTGCCATATATAAGTGTAGACGCTCATCACTAAATCCTACAGCAGTAAACATACTACAAATTTTAGTCATTCTTCCCGCCTTAAAGCCAATCTCTTCTTCTAGTTCTCGTTTAGCACATTCAAGAGGGTCTTCGCCTTTTTCAAGTTTACCTGCTGGGATTTCTAATACATAACCATCTTTAGCATTTCTATATTGTTTAACTAAAATAACTTCTTTATTTTCTGTGATAGGTACAACTGCCGATGCCCCATTATGTACAACTAAGTCCCACTGTGCTACCGAGCCATCGTCAAATAGGATTTCATCTTGTACAATCGTAAATATTTTCCCTTTATAGACTTCTTTACGTCCAATACGTTTAGCCCCCATGATTACCTCCTAACTCATACGATTAGCTTTATCGAAACACGCGCTCATGCCACTTATAACGCTATTTCTAAAGCCCGTTTCTTCTAATTTTGCTACTGCTTCAATGGTTGTTCCACCTGGTGAGGTTACAGCATCTTTTAAAACTGCTGGATGTTCTTTAGTCTCTAACACCATCTCACATGCTCCTTTAATAGAGAGTGCAGCCATTTCATAAGCCATTTGTCTAGGCACACCAAAGCGCACAGCCGCATCTGCCATGGCTTCAATAAACATATAACCATATGCAGGTGATGATCCTGATAATGCAACGATTGCATTCATCTGATTTTCTACTATTTTGAAACTACGTCCAAAGGCGTTAAATCTTGATTCTATGGTTTCAATTTCTTCTTTTGAAATCACACCTTCTTCAAAACAGTATGCTGTAACACCTTCTCCTACTAAAGCTGGTGTATTTGGCATGGTACGTATTATTTTTTTATGACCTGCTAAAAGTGTCTGCATCTTATTAATACTTACACCAGGCGCTACAGTTATAATAACCTGTTCTTCATTTAATAGTTCTTTGATTTGGCTACATACTATTTCATAATATTGTGGCTTCACACTAAGAATAATAATATCTGTTTGTTTAACCAATTCTTCTACAGATGTACAGCCTATAATACGCGTTGCATCAAACTTGTTATATTGATTGCTATCTACATCAAATAGAGCCACTTTCTCTTCAAAATATTTAGTAATAGCACCAATCATTGCACCACCCATATTCCCAACACCAATAAATCCAAATCGTTTCATGACTTACCTCTTTCCTTAACTTTATTTTGAATATTCTTATACTTATGTTATAATTTACAGTATAATACGTTTCTATTGCGTACAATTTTATTATAACATTGTACAGCCCAAATGAAAGGAGTGATTTTATGTGGCTTATGTGGCTTGTCATAGGAATCATCTTTGCAATCGCAGAAATGATTAATAGCGGATTCTTTCTCATCTGGTTTACTGTTGGTGCCCTTGCTGCACTTATAACTTCACTTATCACTTCAAATGTTGCCATTCAACTTATTGTCTTTCTTACCATTTCTATTTTATTATTACTTACCTTAACAAAATACTGCACAGCTCATTTTTCTAAAAGAGATGCTATTGCTACGAATATCGATGCTCTTATTGGAAAGACCGGTACTGTACTAGAAGCGATCGGTGAGCATGCTACAGATGTAGGTCAAGTTAAACTAGATGGTGAAATCTGGAGTGCCATCTCAAGCAATGATTTACCTATAAAAAAAGGTTCAAAAGTAATCATTGATGAAATTCGTGGTGTACGATTAGTCGTTCACGAAGTACCAGTTGACTCTAACTCTACTAACCCTAATATGGAACAAATGTAAAACCTATAAAAGTATAGCTTAATAAACTTAATTTTTTACTATTCTTAGGAGGTTTAATCATGCCATTAACGATCGGTCTTATTATTTTAGTTCTCTTTATTTTAGTTATTACCTTAAGTTCTATCAAAATCATCAAACAATCTAGTGTAGGCATTGTGATGCGACTCGGGAAGTTTAGCCGCAAAGCAGAGACAGGAGTCAACTTTATTTTACCTTTTATTGAAAGAATCTATACGATCGTTGATTTGAGAGAGTCTGTCTTAGATTTCCCACCTCAGCCTGTTATTACAAAAGATAATGTTACAATGCAAATTGACACTGTTGTTTATTACAAAGTAACTGATCCTGTAAACTTTATTTTTGAAATTGCCAATCCACTTAGTGCTATCGAAAATTTAACAGCTACTACACTTAGAAATATTATTGGTGAATTAGATTTAGATGAGACACTTACTTCTCGTGATGTAGTCAATACTAAACTACGTGCCATTCTTGATGAGGCAACTGATAAATGGGGAATCAAAGTAAACCGTGTAGAATTAAAAAACATCCTCCCTCCTCGAGATATTCAAGATGCTATGGAAAAGCAGATGCGTGCTGAACGCCAAAGAAGAGAAGCGGTACTGCGTGCTGAAGGTGAAAAAGCTGCTGCTATCTTAGAAGCGGAAGGAAATAAAGAGTCTGCTATTTTACGAGCTGAAGCAGAGAAAGAAGCCCTTATCCATGCAGCAGAAGGCCAACGCCAGGCCTCTATCTTAAAAGCACAAGGCGAAGCTGAAGCGATTCTTCAAATTCAAAATGCTAAAGCTGAAGGTACAAAGGCGATTCTACTTGCCATGAAAGATGCTGGTGTAGATGACCAAGTCCTTGCACTACGTTCTATGGAAGCACTAGAAAAAATTGCTGAAGGTGATGCAAGTAAATTGATTCTTCCATCAGATGCTGTTAACTTCTTAGGTACCTTTAAAGGAATCAAAGAAGTTATGTCTGATCAATAATTTTTCTCTCAAACAAATAGTAAGAGCCCTATAACAAGTATTGTTATAGGGCTCTTACTATTTAGTTCATATTAAACGCGTACTTCACCTTCACGCCCAAGTACATTTTGATTTGCATCAAGTAGTGGACGAATCACTTCACCAATAAAATCTTCAACTTGCATGCTTGCACATCCAATAAAGTTCTCTGGTTTTAAAATACCACGCAGTTCTTCTTCTGACATTTTGAAAGTACCATCTGCTAAAATACGTTCAATTAAATCATTTGGTCTACCATGTTCTTTTACTTCTTTAGCCGCTTCCATAGAAAGTACACGAATTTTTTCATGAAGTTCTTGGCGGTCACCCCCACGTTTTACACCTTCCATTAAGATTACTTCTGTTGCCATAAATGGAAGCTCACTTAAAATACGTGTTTCAATAACTTTTGGATAAACAACCATTCCATCTGCTACATTCATATAAGTTTCTAAAATAGCATCGATTGCTAAAAAGGCTTCAGATACAGCAAGACGTTTATTCGCACTATCGTCTAGTGTTCTTTCAAACCATTGTGTTGAAGATGTAATCGCTGGATTAAGTGCATCACAGATTACAAAGCGCGCTAGTGCACTTATACGTTCACTACGCATTGGATTACGTTTGTATGCCATTGCTGAAGAACCTATTTGATTTTTTTCGAAAGGTTCTTCTACTTCTTTTAAATTTTGAAGTAAACGAATATCATTACTAAATTTATAAGCTGACTGAGCAATTTGACTAAGAACATTTAAAATTTGACTATCTATTTTTCTTGTATAAGTTTGACCTGTTACAGGAAATACTTCTTCATAACCTAATTTATTCGCAATACGCTTATCTAGTTCTTTAACCTTGCTATAATCTCCTTCAAATAAATTAAGGAAAGTTGCTTGAGTACCTGTTGTACCTTTTGCGCCTCTAAGTCGTTTCCCAGCTAAAAGATGATCTATTTCTTCTAAATCTAACCAAAGCTCTTGAAGCCATAAAGTAGCTCTCTTACCTACTGTTGTAAGCTGAGCTGGTTGGAAATGTGTAAACCCTAAAGTTGGAAGGTCTTTATATTTAAGTGCAAATTGTGTAAGTTTCTCCATTACATTTAAAACTTTAGTACGTAAAAGTTCTAAAGCTTCATACATAATAATCAAATCTGTATTATCGCCTACATAACAGCTTGTTGCACCTAAATGTATAATAGGCATCGCACTTGTAGCTTGTTCTCCATAAGCATGCACATGAGCCATTACATCATGACGCACTTTTTTCTCCCATGCATCTGCAACATCGTAGTTAATGGTATCCATATAACGTTTCATTTCTTCAAGCTGTTCATCTGTAATTGCTAGACCTAACTCTTTTTCTGTTTCTGCAAGAGTCACCCATAATTTACGCCATGTTTTAAATTTTTTATCCTCAGAAAATAAATAAAGCATTTCGCGACTTGCATAGCGACCTGCTAAAGGACTTTGATAAGTATCTCTCATATGCTTCTTCCTCTCTTTCATACGCTCATTGCGTCTCATTCACTTATATTATAATGAATATTTACATGAAACTCAATAAAATTCGAACCTTTTATTTATTTTTTTAGTTTTTGTTCACTTTTTAAATTTTACCTTAAACATCTCTATCTATTTTGCCACCAAATCATCACTCTATAACAACTTACCTTAAACTATTTTCTTACAATAAAAGAGGAAGCTATTTTGAACTGGCTTCCTCTTTTATTTATTCCATACACTCTACAAATTTTTTGATACGATCTAGACCTTTTATGATCGCCTCTTCTTTAATGGCATAAGAAAGCCTAATACAGTCTGGCGCTCCAAAATCTTGACAAGGTACTACTGCAACATTTTCTGCTTCTAAAATCACTCTAGCAAAGTCTGCAGCTGTTTGAATGACTTCACCATTATACTGTTTGCCATAAAGCTTAGATATATTAATAAAACAATAGAATGCACCTTGTGGTTTAATCAAATTAAAACCTTCAATTTCATTTAACCCTTCATACATTAATTTACATCTTTCTTCAAATATCTTTACCATGTTTCTAGCAAAGTCTTGACTTAAATCAAGGGCTGCTTCTGCTGCTTTTTGCGCAATAGAGTTGGGGTTAGATGTTGCATGACTCTGAATATTCCCTGCAGCTTTTGCAACTTCAAGAGGTGCTGCAATATAACCTATTCTCCACCCTGTCATTGCATGACTTTTTGATAAACCATTTATCGTAATAGTATGTTTATAAATTTCATCTGATAGTGAAGCAATACATGTATGCTCAGCACCATCATAAACTAAATATTCATAGATTTCATCTGAAACAATCCATAAGTCATGTTTAACAGCCATTTCAGCAATAGCTTTAATTTCTTCTCTTGTATATACAACCCCTGTTGGATTTGAAGGAGAATTTAAAACAATAGCTCGAGTATTAGGACCTATTGCAGCTTCTAGTGCCTCTGGCTTTAACTTATAGCCTTCTTCTTGAAGTGTATAAACTATTTTAGGTTCTCCGTAAGCCATCTTAATCATTTCTGGATAGCTCAACCAAAATGGTGCAGGTATAAGCACTTCATCTCCAGGATTTAATATGGCCATAAAAGTATTCACCAAAGAATGTTTTGCTCCATTATTAACCACAATTTGTTCTGGTGTATAACTTACATTATTTTCAACCTGCAATTTATGAGCAATGGCCTTTCTTAAACTTATGATTCCTGATGCAGGTGTATATTTCGTAAATCCTTCTTCAATGGCACGAATTGCTGCCTCTTTAATATAATCTGGTGTATCAAAATCCGGTTCACCTGCACCAAATCCTACAACATCTATTCCTTCAGCCTTCATAGCATTAGCTTTAGCTGTAATGGCTAATGTCGAAGAAGGTGCTATACTACTTGCTAATCTAGAAATCATACTATCATCCTCCACTTAGTTTTTGAAATATTAGTATCATTATAATTTATTTATCTGACTTTTGCAAGATTCATTTTTAATCTTTCATTTAGTAACTTAATATTATTTTATTCATTAATCTTTTTTTTGTTCTATATGCTTAATCTTTTATTTCAACTTTAATGATTCTTAACTTAAGTAAACAAGCTTATCGTATGTTTCTTTTTATTTTTGTTTATTCTGTGCAATAAAAATGTATAATGGATTCATTTTTATGTAGATACTTAAACAAATAAAAGAAGAGGTGTCACTAGACACCTCTTCTTTTATTTTGCGTACTCTGTTGCACGCGTCTCTCTTATGATGCTTACTTTTATTTGACCTGGATATTCAAGATCCTTTTCGATCTGTTTTGTAACTTCTCTTGCTAGAAGTACAAGTCCTTCGTCATCTACCTCTTCAGGAACAACCATAATACGCACTTCACGACCTGCTTGAATTGCAAAGGATTTATCAACACCTTTAAATGACGTTGCAATTTCTTCAAGTTTTTGTAAACGTTTAATGTATGTTTCTAAAGTTTCACGACGTGCGCCTGGACGTGCAGCAGAAATAGTATCTGCAGCTTGTACAATAACTGCAATAGCTGTTTCTTGATCTACATCACCATGATGTGCTTCAACAGCATTAATAACCACTGCATTTTCACCATATTTACGGCAAAGGTTTGCACCAATGCTTACATGTGAACCTTCTACTTCATAGTCAACAGATTTACCTATATCATGAAGTAAACCAGCACGTTTTGCAAGGCGAATATCTAAACCTAATTCTCCTGCAATAAGACCTGCTAAGTTTGAAACTTCAATAGAATGTCTAAGTACATTTTGTCCATAACTTGTCCTGAACTTCATCTTACCAAGTAAACGAATAAGCTCTGGATGAAGCCCATGTACCCCTGTTTCAAATGTAGCTGCTTCCCCTTCTTCACGAATAAGGACCTCAACTTCTTTACGTGCTTTTTCTACCATTTCTTCAATACGTGCTGGATGGATACGTCCATCTACAATGAGTTTTTCAAGGGCAATCCTTGCAATCTCACGACGGATTGGATCAAATCCTGATAAAATAACCGCTTCAGGTGTATCATCAATAATAAGATCAATACCTGTTAATGTTTCTAAAGTACGAATATTACGACCTTCACGACCAATAATACGTCCTTTCATCTCATCATTAGGTAATGGAACAACGGATACTGTTGTATCCACAACATGGTCTGCTGCACACTTTTGAATAGCATTCGTAAGGATTTCTTTTGCCTTTTTGTCAGCTTCCATTTTTGTTTTTGCTTCAACTTCTTTAATAAGAAGTGCTGACTCATGTTTTACTTCATCTTCGATGGTCTTAAGAAGATATTGTTTTGCAGCCTCTGATGTAAGTCCTGAAATACGTTCTAGTTCATCTAACTGCTTTCTTTCAATTTCTTCAATTTGTAGCTTAGTTTTTTCAATTTTATCTAATCTCACTTGAAGCTGTTCTTCTTTCTGTTCAAATTGATTAGATTTTTTATCAAGTACTTCTTCTTTTTGTACTAAACGTCTCTCTAGCTGATGCAATTCACTTCTACGTTCTTTTACTTCTTTGTCTAATTCATTTTTAACTTTAATATTCTCTTCTTTTGCTTCTAAAAGCATTTCTCTCTTTTTAGCTTCCCCAGTCTTTATAGCATCATCTATGACTTTTCGCGCTTTTTCTTCTGCTGAACCAATTTGCGCTTCTGCGATACGTTTTCTATAAAGAATGCCTGCTGCAAAGCATAATATTCCAACTACAATACTAATCAGTACGACCATAATCACTGTGATTACGGAAACATTATTTATGATATGACCACCTCCCTATTTTTGTGCTAAAAACGTGCAAATAACAACATAATTGTATAACTTTTTAAAATCACTGTCAAGCATTGGCATTAGTCAAACAGCCCCTCATTTTGACGTCGAATGCAACGTTCTACTGCACTGTAAGAAAAACCACGTGTCAAAATACGATTAATAATTTTTTGTTTGTCTTTATATTCAAGTTCAGAACTATACTTAAACTTATTTAAAAAGTATAAAATGTTCTCTTCTTCTTCTTCTGCATACTTCTCTTTGTATGTTTCAAGATCACTAACAACAATACCTTTACTATAAAGTTCTGACTGTACTTTTCTCAAACTTTTATGATTATATTTTACTTTTGAATTCATATAACGCTTGACAAAATTTTCATCATTAATATAGCTATATTTTTTGAGGAAGCTTATAACTTCTTCGATAATCCATTCGCTATATTCGGCTTTTAATAGTAACATACGCATTTGTTGCTCTGTCTTATCGCCTCTTGCTATGCTGTTAAGTGCACGCATTTTAGCCTTATCTAATTGAAGTTTAGACATTAAAGCCTCATAACCCGCATTATCCAATACCATTCCTGCTACAAGTCCATACCGTTCAACTGCTTTATTACTTGCACCAAAAGAAAATTCTCCATTTATATAAACCGAAGAACGGTCTGGATCTTTTTTCTGTGGTTCTATTGCTGTAATTTCATATTTTATATCCACTTTTTAATCATGCCCACTTTCTTTTATTTTTAAACGTCATTTAAGTATATCCTATAGCCTTCCTATTCAAAAGCCTCACACCCTATTTTATCAACCAGCCATCTATCTAGATATTACTTAGATACCATTCCACAGCATTAGTGTACACTGCCAAATACACAAGTTATTTCACTATTATTTGTGAGACCTTCATCATTCCTTTACGCTATTTAAAAGTATATTTTTTATGCTCTTACACCCCTTTAAAATACTTCACCTGTTATGTAACATAAGTATAGCACATCTTACAATAGAAAAAGGTTCTAACATCCTATATGAGATGTTAGAACCTTTTTCTTACTCTTCAAAATCAAGCATCATATCTTCTGTGTCTTCTAAATCCTCTACTGGCACTTCTGACTCTGCTTTATTCACACCATAGTGATTACGTACAGCCAATTCAATTTCTTCTAATAAAGCTGGATTTTCTTTTAAGAATACTTTGGCATTTTCACGCCCTTGTCCTAAACGAACGTCTCCATATGAATACCATGCACCGCTTTTATTAACGATATCGATATTTGCTGCAAGGTCTAGTACATCACCTTCTTTAGAAATACCTTCACCATACATAATATCAAATTCTGCTTGTTGGAAAGGTGGTGCTACTTTATTTTTAACAACTTTTACACGTGTACGACTTCCTATAAATTCATTGCTTTGTTTAAGTGTTTCAATCTTTCTTACATCTAAACGAACAGAAGCATAGAATTTAAGTGCACGTCCACCTGTTGTTGTTTCGTTACTACCAAATGTAATACCTACTTTTTCACGTAACTGGTTGATAAATACAACTGTACATTTTGATTTATTAACAACTCCTGTAAGCTTTCTAAGCGCTTGTGACATCAATCTTGCTTGAAGACCCATATGTGAGTCCCCCATATCCCCTTCAATTTCAGCACGTGGTACAAGTGCTGCTACAGAGTCTACGATTACAAGGTCAATTGCACCAGAGCGTACCATTGTCTCGGCAATTTCAAGAGCTTGTTCACCATTGTCTGGTTGTGAAATATATAATTCATTAATATCTACACCAAGTTTTTTAGCATAGGCAGGGTCAAGTGCATGCTCAGCATCGATAAATGCTGCAATACCACCCATTTTTTGTACTTCTGCAATCATGTGTAGGGTTACTGTTGTTTTACCTGATGATTCAGGTCCATAAACCTCGATAATTCTTCCACGTGGTACTCCCCCAACACCTAATGCGATATCTAAACTTAATGATCCAGTCGGGAATGTAGAAACACTCGTTTCTGTAGCTTCCCCAAGCTTCATAATTGAGCCTTTTCCAAATTGTTTTTGTATTTGAGAAATCGCAGCATCTAATGCTTTTTTTGATTCGTTATTCATCATCTCACCTCTTCATCATATCGAACATTTGTTCTTTACATCATTATACCTAAGTTCCATTCAAATAGCAAGTCTAATTATGAAGTTTTTCTAGCAACCTTTGTAAAATATGTTTGACTGCTTTATTTCTTATTTCCTGTCTATCCCCTTCCAATCTAAGCTCATAGGTTAGGGTTTCATCTGGTAATGCAATCCCTATATATACAAGCCCTACAGGCTTCTCCATAGTACCACCATCTGGCCCTGCAATCCCCGTTGTAGATAGTCCAATATCTACTTGAGCTGCCTTTCTAACACCTTCTGCCATTTCCCTAGCTGTCTCATGGCTTACTGCACCATACTGACTAAGTGTCTCCTTTTTTACACCTAAATATTTCATCTTAGCTTCATTACTATAAGTCACTACGCCTTCTTTGAAGTAGCTAGAGATTCCACTACAGTTGACTAATGTGCCAGCTAAAAGCCCTCCTGTACAAGATTCCGCCGTAGATAAAGTTAAATGCTTGTCTTTAATTATTTTCAAAATAATTTCTTCAATTTCTTCATCATTATAACCAACTATATGAGATTTTAAACGGGACTCTATTTTATTTTTCATTTCTTCTACTGCTTCATAAGCTTCTTGATAGGTCTTTTTATAGGCTCTTATACGTAATATGATTTCTAACTTACCTACATAAGGTGCCACAACTAAGTCTTCAAATTCGCCTAATAGATCACTTATTTGTTCGGCTAGATGACTTTCACCAATTCCAAAGCATTTAATATCCAAAGTATAGTATACCCCATCCATCTTTTGTTCTAAATACGGGCACACTTCATTATTAAACATAGGCATAAGCTCTTTAGGAGGACCTGGTAAGAGCACAACTATTTTCCCTTCTGACTCCATTAGACACCCTGGGGCCGTTCCACAATCATTGTTTAATATATAAGCATCTTTAGGGAAGTAAGCTTGTTTACGGTTATTCTCTGGTGTTGTACGCCCTGTTCTTGCAAAATACTCAGTGATATCTTTATAAATCTCTTCATAAAATACGAGTGGCTTCCTTAAGTATTCACATACGACCTCTTTTGTTAAGTCATCTTTTGTAGGCCCTAAACCACCTATTATAAAAATAGCATCTGTGCGCTTCAATGCAGTTTCTAAAGCACGTTCAATATCTTCCTTTGAATCTCCTACCGCTGTATGATAACTTGTCAAAATGCCATAGTCTTGAAGTTTACTTGCAATAAAGCTGGCATTTGTATTTACAGTGTGTCCTGTAATCACTTCATTCCCTACTGCCAAAATCTCAGCTTTCATATTGATCATCCCTTTCTTTATGTGCTGAAAATTTTATTCATCCCTATTACTTTCATCATAAAACGCTATACTTCTATATTTCTCTTCCCTTTTGTCTTAATATTTAAATATATTTATCATATAAAAAAGGTAGGAAGTCCATCTTCCTACCTAGTATAACACTATTTTTACTTTAGTATAACATTCTCCTATAAATCTTGTGGTAAAAGCTTATTAAGAACAACACCTAATAAAGCTGCTACTGCAAGACCAGAAATTGTAATAGTACCCCAAACTGGAACATCTGATACACCAATTCCTACTACAAAGATTACAGCTGCAATAAGCAAGTTACGGCTATGTTTAAAATCCAATTGCTCTTCAACTACAGTGCGTACACCTACTGCTGCAATCATTCCGAAGAGTACAATACTAATACCACCCATAACAGCACCTGGAATAGTTTGTACAATTGCTGTAAACTTACCACATAAACTAAGTACTATTGCAAAACATGCTGCAATACGAATAATTTTTGGATCGTATACTTTTGTTACTGCAAGTACACCTGTATTTTCTCCATATGTTGTATTAGCAGGACCACCAAGTAGTGCTGCTACGATTGTTGCTAAACCATCACCTAAAAGTGTACGATGTACACCTGGATTTTCAAAGAAGTCTTTACCTACTACAGCACCATTTGTTGTGATATCACCAATATGCTCAATAAATACAACTAATGCAATCGGTGCAATAGCTAAAATCCCTGCAAGCGCATCTGCATTAAAAGCAGGTAAAGTTGTTAAATCACTCATGGCTGCTTCTGATAAGCCAATCCAACTTGCATCCATAATAGGTTGAGTATCTACCATTCCCATCGCTAAACATACTACATAACCTAATACAACAGCTATGAGGATTGGAATCATTTTAAAGAAACCACGTGCCCAAATTGAAATAGCAATAACGACTGCCACTACAAGAAGTGCTACCAATACTTTATTGAAGTCTAAAGGTAATGTAATAGGCATACTACGAATAACCTCTATTGGTAAGTCTGCAGGTATTCCTGCTGGTAAATTTGCTAAGAGATTTGCATCTGTTCCATCTACGCGAAGCATATTAATCGCTGTAGGGCTTAATCTTAAACCAATAACCATAATCATCGGACCTACTACAATTGGAGGGAAGAAAGATTTAACCTTTTCTACGCCTACTAATTTAATCACACCTGCCATCATGATATAAACTAATCCTGTTGCAATTATTCCTGTTTTTACAACGCCAATACCGTATTGAGAAAGTATTAAACTAATTGCACTGATAAATGCAAAGCTTGATCCTAAAAATACAGGTACAATACCTTTTGTTACTGAGTGAAACACAAGTGTTCCAATACCAGCTGCTAATATTGCAAGCCCTGGATTTAATCCTGTCAACATAGGTACAAGAACTGTGGCACCAAACATTGCAAGGACATGTTGTAAACCTAATACTAACTTCTTCCCTGTCGTAATATTTTCCATCTCCATTTTTACCCCTCCATTAAATAAAATATTATTTTGTTTCTAGTAAAACGTAATTCTCCCCATCTATTTCTTGTAAACGTACATGTACAATTTCTTTTTTAGATGTAGGAATATTTTTACCTATAAAATCTGGTCTTATTGGAAGTTCACGATGACCACGGTCAATAAGCGTAGCAAGTTTAATATAACTTGGTCTTCCAAGATCCATAACTGCGTCCATAGCTGCACGTACTGTACGCCCTGTGTAAATAACATCATCCACTAAGATGACTGTTTTATCGTTAATATCATGTACATTACTTTCACCTGTTACAGGTTGTGCATATTTTTTTTCTAAATCATCTCTGTAAAAGGCAATATTAATTTTTTCTACTGGTACATCTACCTCTTCAATTTGTTTAATCTTTTCTGCCAATCTGTATGCAAGTGGTACACCTCTTGTTTCAATTCCAACAAGAATAATATCTTTTGCACCTTTATTGGCTTCAATAATTTCATGTGCAATACGTGTTAACGCACGATTCATTGCTGTTTCATCTAACAAAATTTTATGAACCATCTTCTTCCTCCTCATTTTTCATATTGGGCATAAAAAAAGGTTTCTTATGGAATCGTCCATAAGAAACCTTGTAGATATACATGACCAAAATAACGTAACACTACGCTATTTTAATAAACTTATAAAAACCGATCAGTACATCCTTGTTAGCCTCCCGGACTACTCTTAAAGGACTTCGTCTTTAACAGGCTATCACATCTTTCTAAGTTTGTCAAGGGTTGTACTAAATAGTTCTGGTAACTCACTTGTAAATTCTACATATTCTCCTGTAGTCGGATGTTCAAATCCTAATACCTTAGCATGTAGCATTTGTACCTCAATTCCCCACATCATTTTACTAGGCCCATAAACAGGGTCTCCTAAAAGGGGATGCCCTATACTTGTCATATGGACACGTATTTGATGCGTTCTTCCTGTATAGAGGGTTAACTCTACATAAGCAAACTGTTTAAACTGTTCAATTACACGATAGTGAGTTTTAGCATAACGCCCATCTTGTACAATAGCCATCTTCTTTCGATCTTTAGGAGACCTTCCTATTGGCTTTTCTATGGTGCCTTCTGTCTCCTTGAAGTTACCATAGACAATCGCATGATAACGTCTTGTAATATGATGGTCTTTTAATAAATTAGAAAGCATTAGATGGGCTTTATCATTTTTAGCAATCATTAATATACCCGATGTATCTTTATCTATACGGTGAACAATTCCTGGTCGAATCTCACCATTTATACCTGAAAGCCCATCTTTACAATGATATAGCAAAGCATTTACCAATGTTCCTGTATAGTTTCCTGGTGCAGGATGTACAACCATATCTTGAGGTTTATTCACAATAATAATGTCATCATCCTCATAAACAATATCTATTGGGATATTCTCTGCTACAATATCCACTTCTACAGGTTCTGGAATTATAACAAGTAGCTCATCACCTTGCTTCACCTTATATCTTGCGGGTTGTACTTTTCCATTGACAGTAACACGACCTTCTTCTATTTGCTTTTGTAAAAAAGATCTTGTATAGTCAGCTAACTGCTCATCTAAATATTTATCAAGTCTAAGCCCTGCTTCTTCTACGTTTAAAATGATTTCTTCATTCATGATGTCTAATCCTCGTTGTTTACTTTTTTCGTATCCTCAAGTTCAAGTTCTCCAAATAAAAGAATTGGGAAGAGTAAGATTACGCCACCTACAACACACATATCTGCCACATTAAAGACAGGGAAATCAATTAATGAGAAATAAATCATATCACGTACATAATGAATAAATACACGATCAATTAAATTCCCAATGGCTCCACTTACAACTAAAACAAGTGCGATTTTCATCCATACTCCTGACTTATTTTCCGGTATAGAACGCCAATACCATAAAATAACGCCTAATACAGCTGCTGTAATCAGCACAAAGAGCCATACTTTCCCTTGCATCATACCAAAGGCCGCACCTCTATTTTCAACATAAGTCAGTTCTAATACACCTGGCCATAAAACAATATTTTCAGCACCGGTATTTTGGAAGTGGTTTACCGTCCAGATTTTTGTTATTTGGTCTAATAAAACTAACAATGCAATACTAATAGGTGTAATAAATTTCATTCGAGTTCTTCCTTTCTCTTCCTCATAAGAAAAACGTGCTTACTGGCACGTTTCTTGGATATATATAAGTGATTGTTGCATTTCATCTTCTGTAACATCTTTAACAATTTCAACTGCACCTATGTCATTTATTAAAATAAATGCTACTTTCCCATAAGCTTTCTTCTTATCAAAGAGCACATGATGAAGGACTTCTTTTATGTCAAATGGCATGACAGGTTGAAGAAGATGATAGCTTTTACATAAGTTTGTAACGTTTTCTAATGTCTCTTGAGTACATAAACCACGTTTATAACTTATAAAACTTGCTGCTACTATACCGTAAGCAACACATTCTCCATGTAAAATGGTAAAGTCAGACACAGTCTCTAAAGCATGCCCTAACGTATGTCCAAAGTTGAGAATTTTCCTTAGTCCAAGTTCTTTTGTATCTTCTTCCACTACACTACATTTTACAAGACAAGAATAATAGGTCATTTCTTCTAAAGCCACTAAGTCTTGTTCCAATATTTTATCCTTTTTATCGTTAAGATAATCATATAAAGCTTTATTTTTGATAAAAGCATGCTTTAAAACTTCAGCTAAACCTGAAATCATCTCTCTTTCAGGCAAAGTTCTTAAAGTAGATAAATTGGTATAAACAAGTACTGGCTGATAAAATGCACCAACCATATTTTTATGTTTTAAATAATCAACGCCTACTTTACCCCCTATGCTACTATCATTTTGCGCAACGATTGTTGTAGGAATCTGTACAAATGGAATACCTCTCATATAGCTTGAAGCTACAAATCCACTCATGTCCCCTACAACACCACCACCTAATGCTACAATAAGACTACTTCTATCCATTTCACATTCAATAAGCTTATCATAAATCTTGGTTATTGTTCCAAGGTACTTAGATTGTTCGCCGGCTTCAAATTGATGTGAAAAGACAGGTGCAATTGTTTCGAGTTGCTTACATACTTCCTCTAAATATAATGGTCCAACATGTGTGTCTGTAATCACCATAATGCTACTTGGTTTTACAACTTCACAAATGGATTCTTTAAGTTTGTTAAAATCAGTTGTTACAATGATGTGATACGGCCTTGTCGCCGTCTTTTGTAATTGCTTCATACTTAAGCCTCATCACTTAAAAGGGTAAATTCTTTTGTGAAGAAAGTATCATCATCTTCACTTGTCGCTGCAGCTTCTTCATCTGCTGTTCTTTCATATTTTATAGGTGAGCTGATCTCATCTGTCATCATTGTAATATTTTGTTGCTCTAAAATTTCAAGTTGTGCTTGAAGCATTTGCTTGATTTGAACTTTCATAGCTAAAAATTGTTTTTTAAGTTCTTCTCGCTTATTACTTAAAGCATAAATATCTTGTTTTGCTTGTTCAAGGGTACTTTCAGCTTTTTGTTCTGCTTCTTTTTTAATTTGATCAGCTTTTTCGTAAGCTAAAGTTTTTGTATCTTGTGCAGTTTTTTCTGCTAGAACTAAAGCATTTTGGATTGTAGCTTCCATTGTACGATAATATTGTATATTTTCATTAAGCATATTTAACTTATCTTTAAGTTCATAGTTTTCCTTTGTAAGCTGTTGATAGCCTTCTAATACCTCATCTAAAAACTCGTTAACTTCTGCTATATTATAGCCACCCATTTTAGCTTTTTTAAATTCTTTATTTTGAATATCAACTGGTGATAACATATTTACGGATTCCCCCTATATAAATTTTTCTATGGTAAGATGCATACGTTCTTTTTTGGTATAACCATTTATAGCAGATAATCGCATTTTCCCATATCCTCTTAACGTTCCTGTATCGCCTACTTTCATAAGCTGGCTCCCTCGAACACTCATACCGTTTACTTTTCCACGTTCTTGTTCAAGCAATTTTACTACTTCACTACGTGATACACCAAAAGCTAATGCAAAAATTGCATCGACTCTTAATGATGGTACTGTTCCTGTAACAGCTTTTGTCTTAGGGGATTCAATTTGCATTTCTTCGAAAGTTATTTCTTCTACTGTAATTTTTTGATATCTTCCTATTCCTGTTAGGTATGTACCAATAAAATCACTCATTTCTTCTTGCACAATGACATAAGCCCCAAAATCTGTTGGGATAATATCACCTATTGTTTCTCTTTTAATCCCTAACCCCAATAAAGCCCCTAAAAAGTCACGATGACTTAATGGTTTACCAATACCTGTTTTGACAGTAATTTTTGATGCGCGTATTGGGCATTCCATATAAGTTTCCTCATAACCAAAGGCAAGTACTTGTCGTTCTGCGTATTCATAGCCCCCTAAAAAAGTATACGATTCTAGCTGCGTCAGAAGATGGTAGCGATTTAACACTTCTTCCATCCAGTCACGATTATAAAAAGGGGTAGACAGCATACGATACTGCCTACTTGCCTTTTCATTGTATTCGATTACCATCTTTAAGAAATGTTTTTCATCTTGATCCGCTATATTCATCCAATTCATTTTAGTAATCCTTTAGTCTAATGGCCTATGCTGTTGGCCACATGTTTTTTTGCTTAATTACTTCTGGCGTAATATTAACGCTTTCAGGTGCAAAAATATAAATTTGATCTGTAATGCATTCTACTGTACCATTTAGTGCAAAGCATGCACCCGTTAAATAGTCTACTGCTCTTTGTACTTCCCCTGGTGTAAGATTTTTCATATTTACAATGATTGGTTTTCTATTTTTAATATAAGTTGCTACTTCACCTGTCATTTCATAAGCAGACATTGTAAAATTTAATATTTCCATTTTCTCTTTAGTTGATGCCTGTGTTGGTGCAGGCGTCACAGGTGCTAGTCTTGGTTGCATCTGTGGCATGTTTAAAGTTGATGCTGGTCTTGGTCTTGGTTGAATAGGTTCTTGTTGCATAGGTTGTGTTTCTTCGAATTCATCTTCTTCATCTTCAAAGTCTTCATTAGAGAAGAGAATGTCCTTCATTCTAGTCATTATTGCTTTCATCGCATACGCCTCCTAATTTGATGAATATTTTTTATCTATTGTAATCGCGTGTACCGAAGAGAGCGGTACCAATACGGACATGGGTAGCCCCTTCTTCGATAGCGATTTCATAATCATTACTCATACCCATCGATAATATACTTGTACTTATATTATCAATGTTTTGTTTTTGGATGTCAACTGATAAGTTATAAAGCAGTCTAAAGATTGACCTATTTTCCTCTGGGTTTTGGGTATAAGGTGCTACCGTCATAAATCCTTTAAGTCTTACATGTGACATTTTAGAAATTTCGTGAACAAGTTCTAATACTTCATCCATATAAATACCGTGCTTAGATTCTTCTTTCGCTACATTTACTTCTAATAAGATAGACGTCACTACATCCTTTTTCAATGATTCTTTTTGAATCTCCTTGGCTAATCTTAAACTATCTACAGAGTGAATAAGAGATACATGCCCAACCACGTATTTTACTTTATTACGTTGCAAATGCCCTATAAGGTGCCATTCAATGGGATTTTGTATGTTTTCTATCTTACTCATTAACTCTTGAACTTTATTTTCTCCAAAGTCTTTACAGCCTAATGCATAAGCTTGCTCAATGGCTTCTACTGGATATGTCTTTGAAACTGCAATCAGTGTTACATCTTCTGGTTTTCTACCACTTTTAATAGCACTTTGCGCCATACGGCTTTCTATATTTTCTAATGCTTGTTTCATCTCATCACCTATCTATTCATTTTGAACATTCATATACTTAAGAAGCTGATCTTCTTTTATGTTTTTTGGATTAGAAATAATTTGATCAAATTCTTTAAGTTTATTTTCTTTTCCACTACTTAAAATAGCATACTCTTCATTTACCATTTGAATAGCAATACGTTTAAACTGAGCAAACTGTCCATTAACGGTGTATACCCCTTGTACTGTTTCAAGCTCAGAAACGGTATATTGGCTTCCTCCTTCAGGATGAGCTATAACTGTCCCTAATCCTACACCTTGTAATTGTTCAATTTGTTGCATAATATAAACATTTTTCTCATCATCATATTGAATACGCATAGGTGTAAATACGCTTGTTTGCCCTTGTACTTTTAAAATACCCTTTTCAGAGCCTTGTTCTACAACATACTCTTTTGGAATAGATAAAATATTTTTTTCAACAATTGCTTTAATCGGTATTTTTACCCCTTCTGCTCTATTTTGTCCAATACTAAACGAAACTTGTCTATTATTTAAGAAGTCGACTAAGTATTCATTTGCACTAAATACCAGTTTTGTCTTTTCACCTTCTTCTTTACTTTCTAATTTAAAACGTACATGATCACGTTTAGTATTGTCAAAATAAAGTTCATAATATTTACCTTGTTCTAGACTTAATGCATCTTCGCTATCAATATAAGTGACTACTTTCCATTTATCACTACGAATAATCTTATAAAGTGGTGTATTTGCTTCTGTTTGTAACGGTGCTATGGTAACTTCAGATTGTTTGACACTGTTTTGGAGTGTTTTATAGTTTTCAAGAGTCATATTTTCTAATACTTCTTCAGTTAAATTTGCTTCATAGCCGTCTAGACCATAAGATACAATACCTGCTTCAGGTGCTTTAAGGGCTGATTGATTATTTTTTAGGCTTTCTAATACCTCTGTACGAGCGCCCTTAATCCCTTCCGTTGTTTTTGATTCATCTTGAACGTAAAGTGCTGTACGCTCTTCAATAGTTTTATCTAAAGACTGACGTAGTGTATAGACACTTTTAGGATTTTCCCAATACTTGCTATCCACAAAATTAGCCATTTCAGCTTTTAGTGTGTCATTGACTTGCTTCACATCAGGTTGATAATACGAAAGTTCACTTCTTTTATCTTGTTTGCTATAAAGTGTATCGTCAATTGCATAAAGCTGTTTTTTTAATGCATCAATTTCGGAGCTTTTTGCAACTAAACAAATACTACCGTCTTTTGCAACCTTTTCACTTTCTCCTACTATGTAATGAATATCCCCTGTCTTCGTACTTTCATAAACTGCTTCATCTCTAAAAATAATCCCACTATAAAGATTTGAATTATCTATTACCCCACGTTGTACTGTTTGATACGAAACGGATGGATAAACAAAAAAGTCAATTGCACGTACAACGCCATAACTCATAAACATGACAAGTACCATAATCATTGCCATTTTCTTAACCATACGTTTTTTACGTCTCTTAGTATTTTGTTGGGCTTCTTTACGTGTTATCTTATTTTTACTACGTAACTCTGCCTTACGTTGTTCAGGTGTCTTCGTCTCTACCCCTTGATATGTATATTGCTCCCCATACTCTCTTTCATAAGGATTATTAACCCCTCTCTCACTATAGGATGAAGGATACCCATATGAAGTATTACTACTTTTTGTATTTTGTCTTGGTGTATAGCGATCCTCATAAGGGTTTGTATAACCTCTTTGAGGTGCCCTTGATTCCGTTGTCCTTTTACTCTTATTAGTACTAGACTGATTGGCTTTGGTATTATATTGCTTACGATAAGGATTAGAAGGGGTAGAATAATCTTGTGTATCACTTCCATAAGGATTATAGTAATTACGCTTCTTACTGCGATAATCATCTAAATTATAAGCTCCCGTACTATTGGAATAGCCATTAGCGGAAGACTTTTTTGTTTTTTTGTTTTCATTTTTTCCTTTTGTTTTTTTCATCTGCTCACTTCCAATATTTTCTTTAATAGTATCATATAATGGATTGTTTAATCTTGCAAGCATCGGAAGATACAAATAAAAAAAAGGCACAATGTGCCTTTAAAAGTCGTCTTATAAAAGAATGCAAATAAGACCGCCATTCCCCTCATTAATAATTTTTTGAAGGGTATCTTGAAGTTTAGTTTGTGCATCCTCTGGCATACGATAAAGTTTGTTTTGTAAACCTTCATTAACAAGTTCATGAAGTGTCTTACCAAAAATGTTAGAATCCCAAATTTTTGTTGGATCTGTTTCAAATTCACTCATCATGTAATTGATAAGATCCTCACTTTGTTTCTCCGTACCCACTGTTGGAGAAACTTCTGTTTGGATATTGGCTTTAATAATGTGGTAACTTGGTGCACTTGCTTTAAGTTTCACACCAAAACTATTACCTTGTTTCACAATTTCAGGTTGTTCTAATGTAAGTTCATCAAATACAGGTGCTACAACACCATAACCTTTTTGTTTAACTTCATTAAGTGCATAAGCAACTTTATCATATTCACGTTTTGTATCTGCTAAATCTTTAATAAGCGTCATAAGTTCATGATCACCATTAATTTCCATACCTGTTGTTTCAGAAAGTACACGATAGAATAAATCATCTGTTGTGTTGACATCAATTTTAACAACGCCTTCACCTAAACGAATCTTTTCCAAATAAACATTTTTAATAAAATCTAGATCTTTAAATTGCTCTAGGCTCTGCTTAATTTGACGAATATTTTCTAATGGATAAATTACTTCTTTAATATAATCTACCCATTGCTTTTTGAGCCAATGTTCATTTTCTAAAGTTTCAATCCATTTAGGAAGCATGAATTGAACCTCATTCAGTGGGAACTCATAAAGTACTTTTTCAAGTAAATTATTAATATCCTCTACTTTCATTTGAGCAACATCGATAGGAAGAACTGGCACATCATATTCTCTAGATAGGTTAGCCGTTTCTTCTAATACTTCTGGTGCATAAGGTCTCTTTGTATTATAGATCACAATAAAAGGCTTTCCTATCTTTTTAAGTTCATTAATCGCACGTTCTTCAGCCTCTATGTAATTATTTCTTGGAATTTGTGTAAAGCTACCATCTGTAGTTACAACAACACCTATTGTTGAATGGTTATTAATAACTTTCTTGGTTCCAATTTCTGCTGCTTGCATAAATGGGATTTCTTCTTCGAACCAAGGTGTTTTAACCATACGTGGCACGTTATTATACATATGTCCTTCTGCTTCTGGAATCATATAGCCTACACAATCGATAAGGCGTACATTTACATCAAAGTCGCCACCAATTTTAATATTCACAGCTTCATTAGGAATAAATTTAGGCTCTGTCGTTGTAATGACCTTACCGTCTCCACTTTGTGGCAATTCATCTTGTGCACGCCCTTTGCTATGTTCATTTTCAATGTTAGGAATAACAAGTGCTTCCATAAAACGCTTAATGAATGTAGATTTACCTGTACGTACTGGACCTACTACGCCCAAATAAATGTCTCCATTGGTTCTTTCTGAAATATCTCTGTAGATATCATAATACTCCATTAAAAAACGCCTCCTCTATTTAAAATGTATGGGTACATTTAAATATATGTGAGAAGGCGTAAGATATACCACTCTTTAATCAAAACTCTCCATTTTTTTATCACGGCACATAAGTTTTGTTACAACTTCATCTACAGGAGCATTTTCAAAAAGTCCTTCATAGATTGCTGTAATGATTGGCATTTCAATATTATGTTTTTTCATAAGTGCATAAGCACCTTTAGTTGTAGGAACTCCTTCTACAACCATATTTACTTTCTTGATTGCTTCATCTAGAGTATAACCTTGTCCAATAAGTTCACCACATCTACGATTACGGCTATGGCCACTCATACAAGTTACAATAAGATCACCTATTCCTGTTAGACCACCGAAAGTATTAGGATTTCCTCCCATTGCTACGCCTAGTCTAGCGATTTCTGCAATACCTCTTGTAATAAGTGCGGCCTTTGAATTATCACCATAGCCTAATCCTTCTGCAACACCAGATGCAAGTGCTATAACATTTTTAAGTGCTCCACCTAATTCAACACCTATAATATCTGGGTTTGTATAGACTCTAAAATATTCTGTTATGAATAAATCTTGAATATACTCTGCACTCACCATACATTCGCTACTAGCAACAACAGCTGTTGGCATATGTCTAGCTACTTCTTCTGCATGGCTTGGTCCTGATAAAACAACAACTTTGTTTGGTACAACAGATTCGATAACTTGGGAAAGGGTATAAAGTGTTTCAAATTCAATTCCCTTAGAAACATTGACAATAACAGTCTCCTTCTCTAAATAAGGCATAATTGCTTCTGAAGTTGTACGTATAGCCTTTGAAGGTACAGCCATTACTACAACATCTTTACCCTCTACACATTCTTCATAATCTGTAGAAAAATGAATTTCTAATGGTATTTTAATACCTGGTAAACAACGTTTATTCTCTCTATAAGTGAGCAAGTCATCTTTTTCTTTTTGGTCATAGCACCATACTGTTACATCATGCCCTTTTTCATTAAGCAATAAACTAAGTGCTAATCCCCAACTTCCTGCTCCAAGTACACCTATCTTTTGCATCCCTATGCCTCCTTATTTCTTGCTGCCAAGCTTTGATTCTGTCCCATTGAGTAATCTTGCGATATTCTCCTTATGTCTATAGGCTGTAATACCCGCAATCACTACACCTAAGCATACAATCTCTACAATATTAGGAGACCCTTTGTAGAATACGTAAAGTAAAATAGGAATAAAACCTGTTAAAAGGAGTGAACTACTTGAGACAATACGTGTAGTCCATGCACTTATAATAAAGATAAGACTTACAATAAGTGCTATTCTGATATCAATAAAATAAATGGTTCCTACTGTTACAGCAATCCCTTTTCCTCCTTTAAATTTAAAGAAGAGTGGGTAGCTATGCCCAATGATTGCACCAATACCCGCATAAAGTCCTGCGAGTAATGATGTATCTGGAAATAGTAATTTTGCAATCATAACAGCAGCTGCTGCCTTTAGTACATCGCCTATAAATACAATTAATGCCGCTTTTTTACCTAGTACACGTAAAGTATTTGTTGCCCCCGCATTTCCACTTCCGTGTTCACGAATTTCAATTCCTTGTAATCTTCCATACAAAATAGCTGTTTGTATGCCCCCAAGCAAATACCCGAGACCAAGTGCAATCAATCGGTACATGATTATTCATCCTTCTTTCCTTTTTCTCTTACGATAAAGTGAATTGGTGTACCTTTAAAGCCAAAGGCTTCACGCATTTGATTTTCGATGTATCTTAAATAAGAGAAATGCATCAATTCTTTATCGTTTACAAAGAGTACAAATGTTGGTGGTTTTACACTTACTTGTGTCATGTAGAGAATCTTAAGTGCTTTACCTTTGTCATGTGGTGGTTGGTTCATTGCTGTTGCTTCATATAATACATCATTAAGTAATCCTGTGCTAATACGAAGTGTTTGATTTTGAGCGATTGTATGAATCATATCAAATAGCTTACCAATACGTTGTCCTGTCATAGCTGAAATAAACATACATGGTGCATATTGCATATAAGCTAAAGTATTTGTAATATCTTTTAAATAAGCGTTCATTGTTTTATCGTTTTTCTCAATTGAATCCCATTTGTTTACAACGATAATACAACCTTTTCCTGCTTCATGAGCGATCCCTGCAATTTTTGTATCTTGTTCTGTAATACCTTCATTTGCATCAATCATAATAAGAACAATATCCGCACGCTCTACAGCAGCTACTGTACGTATAATACTGTATTTTTCGATCGCTTCTGTTACTTTTTTACGTTTTCTAAGCCCTGCTGTATCAATTAATACATATTTTTGATCATCAATTGTTACTTCTGTATCTACAGAATCACGTGTTGTTCCTGCAATCTCACTTACAATAACACGTTCTTCTCCACAAATTTTGTTTACAAGTGAAGATTTACCTACGTTTGGTTTACCAATGATAGCAACTTTAATTGCATCATCTTCTTCTTCATCGTCAGTTGGTTGTGGGAAGTATTCTACAATCGCATCTAACATATCTCCTAAGTTAAGAGGTTGTCCAGCTGAAATTGGAATAGGATCACCAAGTCCTAAGTTATAGAACTCATAAATCCCCATTGTTTGTGTTTGCATATCATCTACTTTATTAACTACAAGTACAACAGGTTTATGTGATTTTCTAAGCATATTCGCAACATGCATATCTGAATCTGTAAGGCCTGTTTTATTATCTACTAAGAATACAATAACGTCTGCGGAAGCAATCGCTGCTTCTGCTTGTCTACGCATTTGAGATAAAATAATATCGTTACTCTCTGGCTCAATACCACCTGTATCGATCATTGTAAATTTGTAATTAAGCCATTCTACATCTGCATAAATTCTATCACGTGTTACTCCTGGTGTATCATCAACGATAGAAATTCTAGCTTTCGCAAGTCTATTAAATAAGGTAGACTTTCCTACATTTGGTCTCCCTATAATTGCAACAATTGGTTTACTCATTTTATTTCTCCTTTTGCATGTAAAATCTTATCTAGCCATTCTTGTCCCTCATTCGGCATCACGAGAACCGGAACTCCTAGTTCACTCTTCAGTTGATCTACAGTATAGTCATCTAAAAAGACCTCTTCACCACATTTTAACATATTCTCAGCAATTAGCAAAACTTTCCCTAAGTTTTGTTTAGATTTTAGTGTCTTTACAATGTCTTGTCCTGTCAAAAGTCCTGTTACAGTTACATATTCACCAAAATATTCATTGATAATAGGATAAACATGTATTTTAATATGTGAGAATTTTTCTTCTAGTTTTGCAACACAATTTTTCATAAATACTTCTGTAATACATCCTGTTGCTATTGAACATTCAAATGCTTCTCCATTATCTGTCGCCTCTTTAAGTGCTTCTTCTAATTCATACTCAAATTTTGTCAGCATTCCAACACCATTATCTAAAACAGGGAATCCTTCATATTCATCATAACTTGGCTTTGGCATTTTTCCTGTAATATAGAATTCATCTGCTGCAAAGACAAAGCGTGTACCCATCTTCTCTAAATAATATTTTTGCCATTTTTCTATAACTTCTACAACTTCTCTTGCTGATTCCTCATTAAATGATTCTAAATAAGGTAGGTTTTCTCTAAATTTTGAAACTCCTACTGGAACAACAGTTAATGATAGTATATCTGGTATAAACGTACTTAAGTCTTGTATTGTTTGATCAAGAACCTTACCATCATTTAAACCTGGACATAATACAATTTGTCCATTAATTTGTATACCATGATCAACTAAAGTACCCAGTTGTTCCATAATTTTACCTGCAAAGCGATTATGAAGTAATGTTTGTCTTACCTCTGGGTCTGTAGCATGAATGGATACATTGAGTGGTGAAAGTCGGTATTTGATCATACGTTCTTGGTCATACTCAGATATATTAGTAAGTGTAATGTAGTTACCATTTAAAAAAGACATACGCCAGTCGTCATCTTTAAAGTACACTGTTTGACGCATATTAGGGGGAAGTTGGTCAATGAAACAGAACTTACACTTATTACGACATTTTAGTAACTCATCCATAAGTTCTGTTTCAAAAACCAGACCTAAATCATCTCCATAGTCTTTTTCAATTTCGAAATCCCAAACTTCTCCATTTGCTTTCTCAACTTTAACTTCTATCTCCTCATCACTTAGTAAAAAGCGATAATCAAAGACATCTTGAATACGTTCCCCATTAATAGATAATAGTTTATCACCTTTTTCAAGTTCTAACTCTTTGGCAATGCTGTCTTCAAGTACGTCAACTATAAGGTGTGATTTATAAGTATTTTTCAATTTATTCAACTCCTATTTTAAGTACATAAAAGCACCTAACGTTCCTCTTTTACCTTGGGTTTTTCGATGTGAGAAAAACGTATCACTCTGACAACACGTACACATCTCAGCCTTAGCAATCTGATTTGGTTTTATACCTATTGTTTCTAAACTATAAGCATTACATGCCCACAAATCTATATTATATTTATCATTTTTAGTATTTTTAACAATAAAAGGTTGCTCACCAAATCGTTCTAAAAAGACGTCAGCTACATCTGTATGGACCTCAAAACAACAAGGTCCTATAGATGGTCCAATACCAACTTCAATGTCTTCTAGAGGAATATTGTGTTCTTGGTGCCATATGTCTATCATTTTTTTACCAATTTCATTAACAGTGCCACGCCAGCCTGCGTGGGCCATTCCAATCATACCATACTTTCTTGCATAAAAAAATAGTGGAACACAATCTGCATAGTGTGTAACCAGCGTAAGCCCTTTCTCTTTTGTATAAATACCATCTAAACTTTCCCATTTATTAGGTGTTATAATACCATTACCTGCATCATTACTTGTAACTTCTGCTATTTGTGTTTCATGCACTTGTCTACTAAGTACCATCTGCTCTATACTTGTTCCAAGTAATGTACCTACACGTCGATAGTTCTCTACTACATTTTCTCTATCATCCCCACGGTTAAATCCTAAATTTAGGCTTTCACATTCTCCTTTGCTTACACCACCTAACTTTGTTGTAAAGCAATGTCCCATATTTGAATCATTCTCCCAACATTCAAATATAACATGAGGTATGATCCCTTCTTCTTTATAAATTGCACCACGTTTTTGTTCCATCATGATTTCCTCCCTAAAATGCCGCCTTTAAATGTGTAAGTTGGTCACCTAATATCTCAATCACATCAAATCGACATGCTACTTCTTTTTTATAATGTGCCATGAGATAGTACTTGGCCACATTAATAATTCTCTTCTTCTTATAATAGTTGACACTCTCCCTAGGTAGACCACATTTTGCTGAATAGCGATATTTAATTTCTACAAAAACAATATAGTCCTTGTCTTTAGCAATAAGGTCTATTTCTCCTAGGCGGCAACGATAATTCATCTGAAGAATTGTATAACCTAATGATTCTAAGTATATTTTTGCTTTTTGTTCATAATAACTGCCAACTTGCCTATTATTCTTTTGACACTTTACCGTAGAGTTCATCCATATCACTCACAAACACAAGTATTTGAGCCATAATATCATAAAGTTCTTCAGGTATTTGGGCTCCAATCTTAATTTCTGTTAAAAGTGTAGCCAGTTTATCATCTTTATAAACGGGTATATTTTGTTTCTTTGCTTCTTCAATAATGTTCTTAGCTACATATCCTTTTCCCTCAGCTACTACAATGGGTGCACTGGCTTTTTCTGGATCATAACTAATGGCTGCTGCGCGTTTAATTTTATCTTCCATATAGCCCCCTTAAATATGATAATCAAAACCTGTAGGTAGAGGTAAATCCTTTTCTTCACTCTGTAGAGCTATAACTTCTCTATCTTCCTTTTTAGCAAAACTTATATGTTCTACTTGATAACCTAATTTTCCTAAAGGCTCTAATAATCTATAACCTTCTGCCTCAATTAACTTTTTCGCTGCTTCTAGTTCTGTATAAAAATCTAATCTTAAGTTTTTATCTATCTGATGGATATGGACTTCTATTTCCTTCAAAGTTGGCATTTCTAAAGCAATAACTGTATATAAACTTTTATCTTGCTTTTGCTTATTTTTATAAGGTTTGTAAAAATACACTTTTCCTTTTGCCTCTCCTAATTCACTCATAAAGGGGAATGTATAGTATTGTCCCTCTTCCTTCAATTTATGATGAATAAGAAGTTGCTCCTCTAATTCATTTAGCATTTTTTCTAGACCTTGGCTATTTCCACTTAATTGCTTCATTTCTTTGACAAGTACTTTAACTATTTCCTCTTCTTTAAAAAGTACTGTATCCTTTAAACCTTTTGCTTGTTTACTTGCCTGCCTCAGCGTATTGGAATCTAAAGTAAAACATGCTTTTAAACACTTTTTTAAACTTTCATCTAAAGGCATTTCATCTAACTGTTTCACTAAGGTCTCTATAAGCTTTGAGGTAGATACTTTATCTAATTGAGTATGACCTTCCTCTTTTAGAATTCCAGTCTCTGACATAAGGTTTTGCAAAACTGCTTTAAATACTGTTTCTGGTAAAGTTTGCTGAATACCCTTCAAAAAGCTTTGTAATGCTCCTGTTTTATTCGCCATAGGCTTATTCTCTTCTATGGTGCGAGAATACGCTTCAAGTGTTTGGTCTAATACTTCTTTCAAAACATCTTCCTTATAATTCCCCATTTGCTTTAATGTCTCATGACCAATCGGTATATTGGAAGGGGCATATGTATTTCCTTGGTGATATTTTAGTATGTTTAAAAAAGCTTGTCCTGGTAACTCTGTTACTTGTTGCAGTCTATAGGTTTGAAGAATAGGTTCTTTTTGAAGGGGTAATTCAGCATCTGTAAATGCTTTAATAAGTTGCTTTATTCCCTCTTCCCTAGGTAGATCTAATGTGTCCATAGCTTGCTCTATAAGCGTATTTTGTGACATTGTAGACTCACTTAAGGCTAACAAAAGTTTTGTTCCCTCATATCCCTTTACTTCAAACTTTAAGAGCTGACCAAGTAAATGCTCATCTATTAAATTGGTTGCAAATAGTTGACCTGTTACAAGTTCTCTGAGAAAAAATTTATTCTCAACTTTAACAAGATTTCCTTCTAATAAGTCGCCCACATTTAAACCTAATTGACTTTTAGATGTAAGTAATGCTGCCTTAGCTTGTTCAGTTAAGGCAGCATAAGAATTGGCTGAATGAAGTTTTGTATGAATAAATGTTTGATTGATCACTAAAATCCCTCATTTTTTAAGAATGTTTTACGATGAAGAGGGGTAATACCATGTGCTCTTATTCCATTATAATGGGCATTACTTCCATATCCTTTATTACTTTCCCAATCATAATGAGGATAATCTTTGGCATACGCTTTCATCATACGGTCTCTTGTTACTTTAGCTACAATACTTGCAGCTGCAATTGCAGCACTTTTATTATCACCTTTTACAACTGCATGTTGCGTACAGCCTACACCTTTTATTACTTTATCACCATCAACTAAAATAACTTCAGGTTTTATAGCTAGTTCCTGTATTGCAATACGCATAGCCTTAAATGTAGCCTGTAAAATATTTATTTCATCTATTTCAGGTGCATCCACTATGCCTATTCCTACATGCAGTGCTGTGTGCATAATTTCATCATAAAGTGCTTCTCTTTTTTCTTCGGCTATTTTCTTAGAATCTTTAACCCCTAAAAGCTCACATTCATCTGGTAATACAACTGCACAAGCTACAACAGGTCCTGCCAGCGGTCCTCGTCCTACTTCATCAATACCTATAAGCATCTTATGTTCTCCACGAAATGCTTGGTCAAAATAGAGTTTATCCGCCCATTCTTCTTTAAGCTTTTCAAGGGTTTCTAATTGCTTTTTATATTTTTGACATAGTTTTATTACACTTTGACGTGTATCTACCTCATATACTTTAATAAGTGAAAGAAGCGCCTCAGAAGAAGCGCTCTTTAATTCAAGTTCTATTGCTTTGACTGTTTTTTTAATCTCATTCATTATTCTAATACTCCTATTGTATCAAAAGGATATATTCTAAATCCGCCTATAGCGATAACTTTATCACTCTTTATAGCTCCAAATACACGACTATCTGCACTTTCTTCTCTGTTATCGCCCATCATCCAGTAACTTCCTTCTGGCACTGTATAAGGAAACTCTATATCGCTCCAAGAAAATGGATTTGTTGTATGCTCATATCTTATATAAGCTGATTCATCAATTGCTTCACCATTTACATACACATCTCCATCAATAAGGTCAACTGTATCGCCGCCTGTTGCAATAAGACGTTTAACAAGTCTTTCTCCATCTTGATAGAAAATGACAATCTCGCCTATTCTAGGTTCTCTTCCATAAGCAGTAAAAGGGCTTACAATAAGATGATCTTTTTCCATAATCGTTGGTACCATAGAACTTGTTGGTACCTCTGTGTGCATAGCAACAAAACGAATGACTAAAAGTGCTGCTAAAAGTGCTACTAGTAAATCTTTACTAAAGTCTAATATATTTCTTAACTTGTACATGACTAAGCCCTCTTTCTTTTCATTTTATCTATCTACTTTAAAACGCCTATAGCTTGAAATGGAAAAATCTTCAAGGCTCCAATAGCAATAATAGCATTTTTTGATATGGATCCAAAAATACGGCTATCTGCACTACCTTCTCGATTATCCCCCATCATAAAATAGCAGCCCTCAGGAACTATATATGGAAATTCTATGTCACTTCCTGCATATTCTCTTGTTCCGTTATATGTATGGATATAGGCTGTTTCATCTATTTCTTCATTATTAATATAGACCTTTCCATCTTTTAAGTCAACGACATCATTAGGTTCACCAATAACACGTTTAATAAGATGTTCTCCGCCATACTCAAAAACTACAATTTCACCTCTTTTAGGTGTTCTGTAATAATTAGGCATAAGATTAACGATAAGATGATCTCCAGGCTCAATAGTTGGAATCATCGAACCTGAAGGAATTCTAGTATGCATCATTAGAAATTGTGAGATTAGAAGGGCACACAATATCGCTAAAAAGGGCTCCTTCATAAACTCTAATAAATTTTTGATTTTTTTCAACAGTCTCAATCCTCTCTTATGAGGTCTGATGGAGATTCTACAGTAATTCTTCCTAATTTGCCACTTCTAAACTCATCTAAAACGACAAGCGCTGTCCTTGTTTCATCTATATCACCACCAGGCACAATAAATCCACGCTTTTTACCTATCATAAGTAGTATATCATAAGCACTTGTTTCTGGTAAAATTTCAATTTTATAACGTGTTTCTAATTTATCTTTAAAACGTTTTGATCCAAGTTCTAAAAATCCCATAGCTAACTCACGACTATCTAAAATTTCATCTTTAATTGAACCTAAATAAGCAAGTTTTTTCGCTACTTCTTGATCTTCAAACTTTGGCCATAAAATACCTGGCATATCTAAAAGTTCAAATCCTTTTTTAATTTTAACCCATTGCTTACCGCGGGTTACCCCTGGTTTATCACCTGTTTTAGTAGAACCTTTCCCCACTAATGAATTAATAAATGTAGATTTCCCTACATTAGGAATGCCTACGATCATTGCACGAATAGGTCTATAAATACGTCCTCTTGCTTTATCACGTTCTATTTTTTCTTTAAGCATGTCCTCTGCAGCTTGTGTAACTTCTTTAATCCCTTTACCTGAAGTCGCTACAATTTCAATAACACGTACATTTGCACTACTATACCACTTGCTCCATTCTTTTACCACACTTGGATCAGAAAGGTCACTTTTATTTAAAACAATAAGTCGCATTTTACCTTTTGTTAATTTATCAATATCAGGATTTTTAGTACTATATGGTGCACGTGCATCAAGTAATTCAATGACAATATCAACAAGCTTAACATTCTCCTCTATGAGACGTCTTGTTTTCGTCATATGACCTGGATACCATTGTATTTGCATAATATTCACCTTTATTTCTATTAAATTCTATTTATTTTAAAAATGGATTTTTCCAAAAAGGCCATATTCTTAGACTAATACGTCCTACAATATTCTTCTTTGGTACACATCCAATATAATTAAATCGACTATCAATACTACTATTATAATTATCCCCTAATACAAAGTAAGTGCCTTCTGCAACTGTAAAAGGATACTTAATATCACCTCTATGCATCATAGCATCTTCATCAGAGTTATTGATAGGGGTTCCATTGATATAAAGCTGGCCGTCTTTGTAATCAATGATATCTCCTGACAAACCTACAATACGTTTCACAACTGGTGTCTTGACATTATTGGTGTAAAATCCTATAATATCTCCTTTTTTAGGCATACTCATTTTATAGGCTAGCTTATTAATAATGACCATATTATTATTGTCTAAAAGTGGTGCCATGGAAGTGCCTTGCACTTTTAAATTTTGTACTAAAAAAGCATTAACCACTAAAACAACAATAATAGCTATAATCAAATCTTTAAAGAAACCTAAGAGCTGATCTTTCTTTTTACCTCTTGGATCTTTCATATAAAATTCTCTCATTTCTATACACAAAAAGGGACTATAAAAGTCCCTTTTTATTTTATTAATTGTTTTCTTACTTGATTAATTCTTTAACTTTAGCATTTTTACCAACGCGGTCACGTAAGTAGTTAAGTTTAGCACGTCTTACTTTACCACGACGAATAACTTCGATTTTTTCAAGAAGTGGTGAATGAACTGGCCATGTTTTTTCAACACCAACACCGTAAGAAATTCTTCTTACTGTGAAGTTTTCACGAGCTCCACCATTTTGTCTTTTTAATACGATCCCTTCGAACATTTGTACACGTTCTCTTTGACCTTCTTTGATACGAGCGTAAACACGTACTGTGTCCCCTACGTTAAATGGTGTTACTTCTCTGATTTGTTCATTTTCAATTGCTCTGATAATTTCGTTCATGTGTATTCTCCTTTAATCTGAGACGTTCATTACCCATACATTTTGGCAGAGGACCGTCCGTAATAACTCTAGGCAATTATAGCATGTCCGCCTAGGATTTGCAACGTTTTTTTGCATATTCATTAATAAAATATTTTTCTTTTTCTGTTAATTTTGCTCTTTTTAGTAGATCTGGTCTTTTATTAAAAGTGTTAATAAGTGACATTTCTCGCCTATAAGCTGCAATCTTTTGATGATTCCCTGATAAAAGAACATCTGGAACAGCTTCATCACGATAGACTGCTGGTCTTGTGTAATGAGGATACTCTAATAAACCATCTGAAAAACTTTCATCCTGGAAGGATTCAGCTTTCCCTAAAACACCTGGCACCAATCTACTAATACTATCTGCTACCACAAGCGCTGCTAATTCACCACCTGTAAGTACATAATCTCCAATTGAGACTTCCTCCGTCACTATTGCATCTAAAGCACGCTGATCAATCCCCTCATAGTGGCCACATAATAAAACAATGTGTTCTTCGCTACTTAACGCTTCTGCCATTTGTTGCTTCCAAGGCTTTCCTTGTGGAGACATATAAAGTACATGTTGTGGTGCTACAGAAGAATGCTCCACAATATGGTCGTAGCATCTGCATACAGGATCAGCCATCATAAGCATCCCTGCACCACCACCATAAGGATAGTCATCTACCTGTAGATGTTTATTATTTGCAAAATCTCTAATATTTATTGCTTCTATTTCGATTAAACCATTTTGTCTTGCTCGCCCTAATATACTACAATTCACTGCATTCTCAATCATCTCTGGAAACAGTGTCATAATGGTAATCTTCATGATTAATCTTCCAGCCCTTCTAAAAGTTGTACAAGCATTTCACCTTTTTCTAGATCAATTTTTAAAATACATTGTTTAATCGCTGGAATAAGAATTTCTTTCTCTGTATTACGTACTACATATACATCATTACTACCTGTTACAAGAATATCAACTAACTTTCCAAGGTCACGCCCTTCTTCTGTTACTACTTTTAAGCCGTATAAATCACATTGATAATATTCATCTTGTCCTAATGGAAGTGCATCTTTACGATTAATTTTAAGTGTACTATTTTTAAGAAGTTCAGCATCATCCATATTATCAATTCCTTTAAATTTTAAAAGAACGAAATTTTTATGATAACGTACAGTTTCAATTTCTTTTATTGATTCTGTACGATTTTGTACAACGATTTCTTTTAGTTTTCCAAAACGTTTAATATCATCTGTAGAAGGTAGTACACGTACTTCTCCTTTTACACCATGTGTATTTACGATTCTTCCAATTGTAAGCATTTGTTCCATTGTCTTATTTCCTTTCTTAATATCTTAAATACTCACTATAAAGGCTCTATGCAAGGCTTTTTAGTCAATTTCTAAGCATTTATGTATCTTTTATTATCATTGTTCATTATAAAGTATACCCTATGTCTTGCTTTATTAAAACACTCAATCTATAAGTTAATTATTGTTTATTTTATACTTAATATGAATAAATACTAAGATAGACGTTTAGTAGATCTATAAAAATTCTGTATATAATAAATAGGCTAGGGAATTCCCTAGCCTATTCACTAATTTCAACAACTACTTTCTTACTAGAAGATGCTGTTGCTGATTTCACAATGGTACGGATTGCTTTAGCAATCTTGCCTTGCTTTCCGATGATTTTACCCATATCGCTTGGGGCTACTTTTAGTTCTAGAATTACTGCATTCTCTTCCTCACGTTGTGAAACAGAAACTTCTTCTGGCAAATCTACCAATTGTTTGGCGATCACTTCAACTAAACTTTTCATCGGATCCCCTCCATGTGGGCGTTAATTACATTTCAACGCCAGATTTTTTAAGTAAAGTTTTAACTGTATCTGTTGGTTGAGCACCATTTGCTAACCATTTTTCTACAGCTTCTTTATTTACGCTTAATTCATTTGGTTCTTGACATGGATTGAAGTAACCTACTTCTTCGATGAAACGACCATCTCTTGGTGAACGAGAATCTGCTACTACGATTCTATAAAAAGGAGCTTTCTTTGCACCTAATCTTTTTAAACGAATTTTTACTGCCATGTTGTTACCTCCTAAGGTTAATTAATTATATTATTTATTTACATAAAAGGTAATTTAAATTTACCTTTTTTGCCTTTCATCATACCAGACATTTGTTTCATCATTGTTTGCATTTGCTCAAACTGTTTGATGAGACGATTAACTTCTTGAAGATCACGTCCACTTCCTGCTGCAATACGTTTCTTACGAGACATATTAATAATACTAGGATTTTGACGTTCCTCTTTCGTCATAGATAAAATAATGGCTTCAATGTATGCTAGTTGTTTGTCATCTACATCGATTTCACCAAGCTTAGATGTATTCATGCCTGGTAACATGCCTAAGATTTGGTTAAGTGGTCCCATTTTTTTAATTTGACGCATTTGATCTAAAAAGTCATCAAAGTTAAATTCAGCTTTTCTAAATTTAGCTTCTAATTCTTTTGCTTTATCTTCGTCGTAATTTTGTTGAGCCTTTTCGATTAATGTTAATACGTCACCCATACCCAAAATACGAGAAGCCATACGCTCTGGATGGAATGGTTCTAAATCACTAAGTTTTTCACCCATACCTGCATATTTAATAGGTTTGTTGGTTACGGCTTTTACAGATAATGCTGCACCACCTCTGTTATCACTATCTAACTTAGTCATAACAATACCATCAATCCCTAGTGCTTCATTAAAGGATTCTGCTACGTTTACAGCATCTTGCCCTGTCATCGCATCTACAACTAAGAGAATCTCTCTTGGCTTAACTTCCGCTTTAATGAATTTAAGCTCGTCCATAAGCACTTCATCAATATGAAGACGTCCTGCTGTATCGAGGAGTACTACATCAAAGTTATTTTCTCTCGCATATTCCATACCTGCTTTTGCAATATCAACAGGATTATGGTCTGTTCCTAAAGAAAAAACTGGAATGTTAACTTGTTTCCCTACTTTCATAAGCTGGTCAATAGCAGCTGGACGATAAACGTCACATCCTACTAATAATGGTCTCTTACCTTGGGATTTGATAAGTGCTGCAAGTTTACCACTTGTTGTTGTCTTACCTGCTCCTTGGAGACCTACCATCATAATTGGTGTAATACCTTTTGAAGCAAATGTAATTTTGCTTTGTGTACCACCCATAAGGGCTACAAGCTCATCATTAACAATTTTAATGACTTGCTGTCCTGGTGTTAAACTTTCTAACACCTCAGTGCCTACTGCACGTTCTTCTATTGTTTTAATAAACTGTTTAACAACTTTAAAGTTAACATCTGCTTCTAAAAGTGCAAGCTTAACTTCTCTTAATGCTAGTTTAACATCTTTATCGCTAAGCTTCCCTTTACTTTTAAGCTGTTTAAAAACATCTTGCAATTTGGTTGATAATTGATCAAAGGCCATTTCCGGAATTCCTCCTACATTTCACTTGACAATTGTTCAAGAAGTGCAATAGCTTCTTGCAATTGCTTTTCTTTTTCTGTTTCACCAAGTGGTGAGCATTGTTTAAGTTTATCTTTTACCTCTGTAAGAATCTTTTCCTGTTTGACGTATTTTGTCCATAATTCTAGCTTACTTTCAAGATCCAACATCTTTTGTTCAGCTTTCTTAATTGTGTCAAAAACGCTTTGGCGGCTAATATTGTAGGTGGTAGCGAGCTCTCCTAGCGATAAATCATCAAAATAATATCGCATCAATAAATCACGCTGCTTGTCTGTAAGTAGTGACTCATAAAAATCATATAAATAACTCACTTCAACAAACTTCTCCATACAACACCCCCTAGCTGTCAGCCTCTTTTACTTTACAGATGAATTATAAAGAATAACTTGTATTTTGTCAACTCTAATTTTATTTTTGTTCAAAAAGAGCTGCTGCAAAAGCTTTAGGGTCAAAAGGTTGAAGATCATCAATCTTTTCCCCTACACCAATATATTTAACAGGTACATTTAAGTTTTCACAAATACCTACCACGGCTCCACCTTTAGCTGTTCCATCTAATTTTGTTAAAATGATACCATCTACGTTCGCTACTTCTTTAAAAACTTTAACTTGGGAAATAGCATTTTGCCCTGTTGTTGCATCTAAAACAATTAGCACTTCTTTATGTGCTTCTGGATATTCACGTTCAATAATACGTCCCATTTTTTCAAGTTCTTTCATTAGGTTCGTCTTGTTTTGCAGACGCCCCGCTGTATCACAGATAAGTAAATCACACTTTCTTGATTTTGCAGCTTTAATCCCATCATATACAACAGCGGCCGGATCTGATCCTTCTTCATGCTTAACAAGTGGCACGCCTGAACGATCTGCCCAAATTTGGAGTTGTTCAATAGCTGCTGCACGGAATGTATCTGCTGCTGCTAAAATAACATTCTTATTCTCTTCTTTGAATTGATGTGCTAACTTACCAATTGTAGTCGTTTTACCTACCCCATTCACACCGATAACTAAAATAACATTTGGCTTACCTTCTTCAACAAGTGGTTTCCACTCATGAGCTGTCAAAATCCCTGTGATGATTTCTTGTAATGCAAGTTTTAAATCACCTGGTTCAGTAATTTTCTCTGTTTTAACTTTTTCACGAAGTTTTTCCATGATATTCATGGTAGTTTCTACACCAAAGTCAGCCATGATTAGGGCTTCCTCTAATTCTTCATAAAGGTCTTCATCTATTTTCTTAAAGCCTTTTAAAACATCATCTACAGCACCTAAAAACTGGTCACGTGTTTTTGTTAACCCACTAAACAACTTAGAGAAAAGTCCTTTTTTCTTAGGCGTTTCTTCACTCTCACTAGTTTCACCTTGTTTAGCTTCCTCTGCTAATCTTGCCTCCTCAGCTTCTTTAGCCTCTTCTGCTAATCTTGCTTCCTCAGCTTCTTTAGCCTCTTCTGCTAATCTTGC
>NZ_JAQIFT010000048.1:0-165141 GCF_027857615.1 Holtiella tumoricola | reverse complement strand
TATTTTATTTTCAATGTTCAAGTTCTTATTTATCAAGGACTTAACCTTGTTTATCAGCGATGCCGTGCGCTGCTGACTTGTTCTATTATGCATTAAAACCTGCTCTATGTCAACATCTATTTAAAATTTTATTCTATTATTTATTCAAAATCTCCTTTTTAATTTACTTATATCTTTACTTCTAACTATTTTATCAGTATAGTTTCTATACTTACTCCATCTTCTATTTATAAATTATGTCCTAAGAGTATGCCAATGAAAAAACATTTAAAAGTATGTACGCTTGCACCATCAGTTGTATTTTCTGATATCAATGTCCCATTCTACCTATATGATTTCATTTTAAGAATAAAAAAATCAATCCATATTACATCTGACAAAATTCATACTGCTCTAACTCTGCTTCTTTTAACAGCATTTTCTATAGAGATTTGTTATTTCTAGAAAATGGCGAAAACTATATCAAAGCTTCTCTCTATGAGCTTAATTTAATCGTTTCTCAAATTTCATCTTCCCAAAAGCTGACTACATTAGAGCACTTTTTCAACTGTAGATTTTATGCAATAATTCTATCTATTTTTTATTTTATTCAACCTAATTAATAAAATAAAAAATAGAAAAGAAGGGCTTTCATATATATGAAAGCCCTTCTTTTCTATTTCTATATCCTACCATCTATTAGGGCTAGTTAATTTCACCACGTCTTCACCAAGTTCACCTAGCTCATCTTTATACTTGGCATAACGTTGTCTTGTCATAGATGTTTGTGGCAAATGCTCTATACACAGTTGTAAACAGTCTATTGTTTGTTGGAGATACTGAAAAATCCTATCAGATTCTATAACTTCCTTATCTTCAGTCTTTTTTAATCTCTCTAAATGCTCTAACGTACGTGTTTTGGTATCTTCATAAATCAAATCTAACTTTGACTGTTGTGTATTCTCCATTCTAATACACCTCTTTCTAAATTCAAATTTCTCTTTCATCCATAGGGAACTTAACACCCCATTTACTTCTTAAGCTATCCATTAATTCCATAATACGTAAAATTTCCTTATGTGGCATTGCTTCACATTCAATTTTACCTTGTTTAATAGCTTCAATACAAGCTGCTACTTCAAATTCAAAACCTGTATGTTGATCTGGAATTTGTAAACATTGAATTTCTTTGCCACTTAAATCATATATTTTGATAGTTTGTGTATTAATAATACTATTTGCTACTATATAACCTTTGTCTCCAGCAATTACACCTTGACACTCGCTTTGTGCTAAAACTGTGCTATTAAGCGTTGCTATCTTTCCATCCTCATAGATTAAGATAATGCTATGTTGAAGATCTACACCTTTATCTGATACAACAGCTGCTGACTGAACATCTACTACTTTATCTCCAAAAGCCATACTCGCAAAGTTGATATTATAAACACCAATGTCTAGAAGCGCTCCACCAGCTAAGCTTGGCTCTGCAATTCTTGTAACATCACCTATTACGTACCCTAAATGTGCCGTTAAGTTGCTTACTTTACCTATTATACCACTTTCAATAGTTTCTTTCAGCATTTGACATGAAGGCATATATCTTGTCCATATAGCCTCTGCTAATAACTTATTCTTGTACTTAGCAAGATCTAAAAGCGCCTTAGCTTCTCTTGCATTTGATGTAAAAGCTTTTTCACATAGTACATGTTTATTGTGTTCTAACGCAAGTTTTGCATGCTCATAGTGATGTGAATGAGGTGTTGCCACATAAATCAAATCGATTTCTGAATCTTGCACAAGTTCTTCATAAGAGCCATAGGCTTTAGCAAGTCCAAATTCTTCTCTAAACGCTTCTGCACGTTCTAGATCTCTTGCTCCAATTGCATAGCATTCTACCTGTTCCATTCTATTTAATGTTGTTGCCATTGTTCTTGCAATATTCCCTGCACCTAGTATACCTATTTTCATTTCATTTTCCTCCCAATTTAATCTCATCTTTATTATAACAAAGAAATCAAATTATTCCATGGTCCTTTATATATGATTTTCTTTAAATAATATATTTTAAAATGAATAGCAAGAAGAAAAGATACAAGCTATAAAATAGAAAGCGGCATACCCCTGATTTAGGTATGCCGCTTTCTATTTTATAGTCTATTATTTAGCTTCTAAAAGTGAACCTATTACTTTTGCATCTTGCTCTAATTTGAAAGTTTCTTTGTAAGCTTCTTTAGCAAAGTAGATATTACCTTCTACTGTTACATTTGTAAGTGTAAAGCCCGGTGCTTCTACATAAATATCTCCTACAAATGTTCCTTCTTGAATCTTAAAGTTTTCACTTTTTACAATCATTTTTGGTGATGTAAGTACATAGGTTTCAATTACATTTTTACCACTATCTTGGTTGTAAAGTGCAAGCTTACGATAGATATCATTTTCTGGTTTATTTTTATTTCTAAATTCACCTTCAACTACAATCTCTTTATCTGTTGTAAAGTCATCTGTTGCACAAATAATCCATGTACCTTCTTGACTTAATGCCATATGTAATTTACTTTCTTCTGTAGCAAATGATGCACCTGTTACTGCATCTATTCCTTCTGTTTTGACAGCTACTTCACCTTTAACTGTACCTTGTGATAAGTCAGCTGTTCTCATATAAGCTTCTTTTGCGAAGTAAACATTACCTTCAACTGTTGTTCTTACAAGTGAAAATCCTGGTGCTTCTACATAGATATCCCCTACAAATGTTCCTTCTTGGATTTTAGCATTTGTACTTTTTACTGTTAATTTTGGTGCTTGAAGTGTATAAGATGCTGTTACTTTTTTATTCTCATCTTGATCGTATAAAGCAAGTTTACGTCCTGCTACTACTTTAGTAGCATCTTTTTTATCTTGTTTTTCAAATCTGCCTGACATTACAATTTCTTTATCTGTTGTAATATCTTCTTTTAAAGTAATAATCCATTTGTTACCTAAAGCTTTTTCAAGAGATGCTTCGTCTGTTGCAAGTGATGCGCCTGATACAGAGTCAACTTCTGTTCCAGTAATGATAGAGCCTGTTACTTTTGCTTCTTTTTGGAGTACAAATGATTTTCTATAAGCTTCTTTTGTAAAATAGATATTCCCTTCTACTTGTGTGTTAACAAGTGTGAAACCTGGTGCATCTACATAGATATCCCCTACAAATGTACCTTCTTGGATTTTGAAGTTTTCGCTTTTTACTATCATTTTTGGTGCTGTAAGTGTATGTGAAGCTGTTACATTTTTATTTTCATCTTGATCATATAAAGCAAGTTTACGAGCAATTTTATCTTCTGGGTTGTTTTTATTTCTGAACTCACCTTCTACAATAATTTCTTTATCTATTGTAAGATCGCCTTTTGCACAAATAATCCATGTACCTTCTGTACTTAAAGCCTTTTCTAACTGAATCATGTCATTTGCTACAGATGCACTTGTTACTACATCTACTTCTGGTGCTGGTGTAACAACCTCTGGTTTTACTTCTGGTTTTACTTCTACTGGTTTTTCAACTGTTGTAGTTGGTTTTGTTTCAGCTGGTTTTGGTGTTGTTTGTGTTGTTTTTACTGGAATAACAATTTTTTGACCTACATAAATTAAATGTGGGTTTTTAATATTATTGTAAGTAGCAATTTCTTGATAAGTCATACCATATTTAACAGCAATTCTTGAAAGCACATCTCCTGCTTTAACCACATAAACTTCACCAGGTTTGTTTACGCTTGAAGTTGTTGCTGATGGTTTTGAAGTGCTGGTACTTGGTTTTGCAGTACTTGTACTTGGCTTTGCAGTACTTGTACTTGGTTTTGTAGTACTTGTACTTGGTTTTGCAGTACTTGTACTTGGTTTTGCAGTACTTGTACTTGGTTTTGCAGTACTTGTACTTGGTTTTGTAGTACTTGTTGTTGTGCTAGATGCCCCCGAAACCGCATCTGCTGCAAAAGTTGTAAAACTTCCTGTTGCAATACTTAGCCCTAACATTACGCTTATAAATTTTTTATTCATTAAAGTCTCCTCCTTGATGCTGTTTACATAATTTTACCATATCGTTATTTGTTTATCAATTAGTATTGGAAAATTTTTCTTATTTGAATATTAATATGTTTATTCAATCTTTATTTTATAATACTTTTAAAAACCCTTAGTTTAAAAGTTTTTATTCCCAAATCACGTATCCTTTGCTTATTAACAAAAAAGGATGCTTTTTAACATCCTTTTTTTATATATCTATTTCATAGTTAAACGTATGGCGATTAAATCAGCCATGTCTATTATACCATCTTGTATCACGTCACATTTCTTAGCTTTATCCCACAAGTCCTGCGTAGAATCTATACTGTAATACTTCATAGCTATAGATAGATCTTCTAAAGTAACTACACCATCTTTATTGATGTCTGGAGTAGGCTCTTCTTCTATTACATAAATAGTAATGACTTCTGGTTGATTGAGTCCTTTTATAAGCTGAGTTTCATCCTTATCATTAATGCTCACTACATCACATTGATTTAACTTAATTTGTATCTCATCGCCATTTTTAAGATTATCTTTAGTCTCAAATTGAAGGCTCATGACTTTTTGAACTTCTTGTAAATCTTGCACTTGCATTGTTCCAAATAGAAGTTTTACTTTTCCGTCGCAAATGTCTTTACTAATCAAAACACCCCCCTCTAAACAAAGCGTTTCTTCTACATATGAAACCCGCTCCTTATCATATTCTAACTCCATCTCAAATAAATTGACCTGGCTTACATTACCTATCTCAATATCTAATTGAATCATGGCTTCAGTAGTTGCTTGGACTGTTTTTTGTAACGTATCAAATTTGACCTCTATACTTTGTGACGTAGTAGCTGGAACAAGCTCACATGCTCCCCCTGTCGTAACAGGCACTTGAACATCTTCTATTACAATAAAAGGCCTTTCATAATTAGTTTGACTATTTTGTGCTAAAACTGGAGGATATCCACCTGCTACCCCCAGTGTCAAGCATATTAAAAAAGCTATACGTTTTATAAAGGCTTTAGAGTTGCTGATCATGTTTATCCTCCTTTGGTAAATTCATTTTCTTTGTTATCCTTCCTATAACAAATGCTAAAGCCGCAATGAGTATCGCACCTAAGGTCATCTTTCCGTAAGGAAGAGGAGTCTTAACTTCTACTATTTCCTTTTCAGGCTCTGGAGCTGGATCTACTATACTTTCTACTTCTATAGGCCTACTCACTTCTTCTTTAGGTTGCTCTGGCTCTACTTTTTCTTCTATCTGTATTGTTTCTTCTGGTTCTACTAATGGTTGTTTATCTACTGTAGGCTTTGTTACTGGTTCTTTTTGTTGTGGTCTGTCATTAGGTATTTCTTCTAGTATAACCGTTTCTTCTTTTATAGGTGCTTGATCCTCCTTAAACGTTACATATACTTGTTGATCTAGACTTTTTTTATCTGTTTCAACATTTTGCTGGTCATCTAAACGCGTAATATTTAATGCTTTTAGACTAATCGAAGCTTCTTTTATAGTTTCATCTACTTTTTCAACATCTAAGGTAATTGTATAATTCCCTGAGAATTTATTTTCTCCATCAAAATAGCCAAAATAATACGTACCTGCACTATTTTGTACAGGACCTACATTCATATAATCTTGGTCTATTCCATAATTGATATTTTTAATTTCTAGTCCTTGTGTAAGATCAACACCCATTTCTACTCCTGCATAAAGTTCATCTTCTTTTACATTAAGTTGAACTGAAAAATGTTTTTCTCCTACTGGTATAGTAAGTTGGTTATTTTGTATGCCTATTTCACTAGCATCGATAGAAGTTGTACCCAACATCAGCATAGCTATTAAACATGTCCCTAACTGCCTCTTCATCTTTTTCCCCCCTATAGTCTTTAAATAGAAGCTACTTTAAGAAAATTTAAAGTAGCTTCTAGGATTATGATTTATTTATCTGTTCTCTTAGCTGAAATTGCAATAAGGTCTGATAAGTCAATGATGTTATCTCCATTTACATCACACTTCTTAGCTTTAGTCCAATTATCACTTGTGCTATCTGTCATATAGTACTTCATTGCAATAGAAAGATCTTCAAGTGTTACTTTTCCATCACCATTAATATCAGTACCTGCTGGTTTGCCTGTTGCTTCATTATCTGATGAAGTACCTATAACAGTATGAAGTTTTGTCTTATCATCCTCATGAATAGATACAACCTTTACAGTTTCAAGCTCAACCTTAACTTTTTCACCCTCTTGAATAGATTTACTTGTTTTAAAGTCAAATGAAATAACTGGTGTAGATTCGATTAAGTCGCGGATATCTATTGTACCAAATGTGATTTTGATTTGACCTGGTTTATTGGTCGTTTGGATTTTAACACCTGTTGGTAAGTCTAATGGTGCATTTGTAATTGTAAGTTGTTTTGGATCATATGTTAATCCTATTTCATACATATTAACATCTTCTAGGTTAGCAAGGTTAACTGTATAGCTTACACGATTTTCTACACCTGCTTGGATTTTACCTTCCATTGTTAAAGTTGCTACTGGTGCAGCAAGACCTTCTTCTTGAACCAAAACATGAATAGATGCTTTAAGCCCTTCTGGGTTAGTTACACTTCTACTTAAGTTAAGTTCACCACTTAATGTATAAGTACCTGCTTTGTTACCATCATAACCTGTAGTATCCCATGCGACTGGAACTTCTACCTCCGTATCATTTTCAAGAACTACAGTTACTTGTTCTGGTAAGTTAAGCGCACTAGCAACTGTACCGTATTCTACAGTTACATCTTGTGGGTTTATAATAGATTTAATATTCATTTCATTTTCTGTTTCTGACTCTACTGTAAGTGTTAATTTTACTTGTTTATCATAATTTTTCACTGTACCTAAGAATTCAAACACACCTACCTCAGTTGTATCTACTACTTTATCCCACATTACAGGCAATTCTTCTATAGATAGGTCAGCCATTGTAGCTGTCACTGTTTCTGGGAGTGTATAAGCTTCAAATTGTTTTACAGTTGCTACTACATCTTCAACTTGTTTTACTTTTACTTCAAGTACAATGTCTTGCTCAATCACTTGGAATGGTTCAGTAATTTCAATGGTGTATTCTTTTGTATCTGGTACATAAGTTTCACCAGGGATATGGTTAAATTTAAGAGTATAAATACCTGGTAGTAAATCTTTGCTTACTCCAACACCTGCATTATCTGTACCAATTGTACCTACTAGTTCACCCTCTTTATAGACATCATAAAGTGCGCTTTGCATTGCGTGACCATTTGTACTTGTTACATTAATTTGAATCTTACCTGTTGTAGCAATTTCTTTCTTATAGTTGTATGCAGCATTGAACCTTGTTGTTCTTAGACCTTCATGTTGTACTTCAAGGTTAATAGAACCTCCATCACGGTTAAATAAAATACGTTCTAATACTGCCGTTGTTGAACCTTCAGCTACAGGTATACTTGATTTTTTCGCTACCATATCATCTTCTGACTCATAGTAGTTAACAATCGTACCTGGTTCTAATCCATGAATTTCAACATTAGCATAGTAATTACCAGATGTTTCTCCTTTAATGATTTCATAGTCTGTAATCTTTAGCTCTGTTGGAATTGCTACTGCATCGCCTACTTCACTATCATAAGCTACACTCATTCTAGCACTTTCACCTTTATCAGTTTCCTGAGTTGTATAGTAAATACGACCTGCATCTACACCTAAATCTAAGTTTTCAAAACGTACAACACCTGTTCCATTCGCTACTGCTTCTGCAATAGCTTCTGCACTATCAATACTACTATAAAGTCGTACTGTATGCCCTTCTTTTACACGGCTAAATATAACAGAATCAATAGCACCTTCTTTATTAATTGCTTTTACAAAGTGCATTGGATGTGGTTGTGATTGTTCTTGACCTGCTTCTTCATAGAGTTCAAATTCATAAATGCGAATTGCTCCCCAAGGTGAACTTCCTGAGTTGCGTATATTTAATCTAAAACGTTGACCTACTACAGGTTCAGCTAAGCTTCTATCTGTTACTGCAGCAGTGTTATTGTTTACAACATCTACATTTTTCCAAGCTCCAGTTACTTCATCATACACTTGTAAATCAAAAGCAACTGTATTCATATTCGAAGCTTCTCCACCTGCTTCAGCATGTTTAACAACCCAACGTTGAATGCTCATTACTTCTCCAAGATCGATTTCTAACCATCCTGTACGTGCATTAGTATCACACCACTTACTGTTATTTTCTACAGTACCATCTACTGCCTTCATAGCTGGTTCACCCGTATTTGCATTACTTGCTTTAACAGGTTTATTAAGGGCTAAGTTAATAGGTTTTTCTGTAATTGGTTTTTCTGTATCACCTACAGCTAATTGCCAATCAATTGCAACTGTTGCTGCTTCTCCTCTATTGTAGTTCTTATCTACTGAAACAACCTCAAAGGTCGAAACTTTTTCTTCACCATCTCTTTCAAATGGTGAAATGTAATAAGCATTATTATGAGACATACCTATATATTCTCTGTCTCCATTTTCATGAACACGATAAACTTCATAAGCATATAAGTCTTCATCTTGTACAGTATTCCAGTAAATACGTGCTTCTGCATTATATGCATCATGGAACATCACTTCATCTAGAGTTACTTTATCTGTTGCAGCTACTGTATCCACTTTTGTATCTTGCATTGCAAAACGTCCAAGATTTAAAGTATAGTCCTTAACATCGGTTTCAGATGCTATACGAATAGAGATACCTTTAATGGTTTGCCCTTCATATTCTTTTAAAGAAACCGTATCCGTATTCCATGTACCTGCTTTACCTGCTTGAAGGTCAATAAACGTGAAATTTTTTTCATCATATGTATCACCAAAACAAAGGCCAAGTTGTACTTTTACATCTGTACTAGATGGTTTGTACGTTACAGCAAAATCAGGTGTACTACTTGTTACTGGTAGATCAGTACTAAAGAGTTTAACATGGTTTGGTGCTGCAGCATCTAAATTACCTGTAAACTTAACAGAGTTACCACCTTCATAAGCATCTTTAAAGTCAAAGTCTGCTGCAAGTTTAGAGCCTGTAGACTCAACCATCCATCTCCATGTTGGTAAGTAGTCTTGGTTAGAACGATTATTCCATTCACGCTCTCTAGATACTTCCCCTTCGATAGAGTAGGTATAGCCATGACCTGTGTTAAAGTTGGTTACAAATGGTGTTTGATTGATGGCAGACTTATCTGCTACATAGTTTGCAAGCCCTACCCAACTTTGTGATGTATCTGTATTTGCTGGATCACCTGTACGACCTACCCAAAAAATTTGGTCATGTTTGTAAAAATCTTCTACGTCTTTAGCCATAGATAATGTAGAGTTTGGACAGTACATTGCAAGTGATGTACGAAGTTTACCATTTTCATCTAATAAGGCACCTACATTAAAGTACTTATTATAAGATTCTTCTTGAACATTTAAACCGGAGAATACATCAAACGGACTTCTACCTAATTTATTTGCAGTGGCAACCGTTACATCCGTTTTAGACTTATTCCAATTATAGTTAAGGAAGAAATCATCCATAACTTTTTTACCATTGTAATCAAAATACATAGAATTGCTATCTGTTAATGAATCATAGTAAGTAACATTACCAGAACTATTCATACAGTCATACCAGCTTAAATAAATATCTGGTTTCTTCTCTCTCATATAAAGCATCATATCTACAAGATTTTGTGCATCTTGTGAATTACATCCATAAGACTCTTGATTGATAAACCAACCATCAAAGCCATAGAATTCCATCATCTCTAGCATTTTATCTGCAACTGGAAAATTTCCATTTTCATCTTTTTGGCAGAAGGCACGAACTTCATCAACATACCCTGCTCCACTTCCCCAAGGGAAACCAACAGTTGCTACAACAGGTACCCCATTTTTATGTGCTGAATCAATAACATCTGGTGAAGGAATTGCAAAAATCCCTTCTTTACGTCCAGCCCAGTAAATATAACTATCTATATATTGCCAATATGAGAAGATATAGTTCATCGCAATGTCACCACCTTGTGTAGGTGCATTGTTACTATCTGCATTTGTTAAAGCACAGTTGGTGATTTTTGCATCTGGATTAGCATTTGGATTAACTACGTCTCCCATAAAACGATCTTGAAGTGGTACAACAGAACGTGCATATCTTGCATCTGGGTCACTTGCAGGTGACCAAGCTAGCATATCTGCTACACTGTAACCATCTGCTAATGGTTGAAGAGATGTACGTTCTTCATACTGGTCATTCGTATAAGGCATGATAATCTGTACATCCTCATTTGGTGTTTGAGCTGATACTAAAATAGGTGAAAATGTCATTGATGTAACACATAATGCTGCTACTATGTAACCTAGTTTTCTTTTAATAAGACGACTCATTTATTTTCCCCTTTCTTAACCCTAAAAATTAATAGGTACATGTAAATAATGCAACAGAAACACTTTTACACTTTTATGGAATTTTTTTCCATTTATATTTTTACTATACCTCTTCTATAGTCATTATGCAATACTTTTTTAATGTTTTTTTATAATTTCATGTTAAATTAGTACATAACCTTATGACTCATATAGCTTTTAACTATTTTTCCTTTAGTTTCATTTTATTTTTATTTTGTATCTATTTGTTTTACATCCTAGTTATATTGTAAACAAAACATCTTTCTTTTTATAAGTATATCGATATAACGTTATATTGATATACTTTATAAAAAAGGCACTACTCCCCATATCCTTAATTGATAAGATACAAGAACTAGTGCTTTAAACTTTTCAAAAAAATCATTACATATTTACCTATTAGCTATTTTTTTTGCTTCTACTTCTGATAAAGGTTTAGAGAAAAGATAGCCTTGTATTCCCTCCACATTCATATTCTTTAGAATCTCTAACTGGGCTTCATATTCTACACCTTCAGCAATAACATCTAATTGAAGGTGATGGGCAATATCAATAATTAGCTTTACTAATTTTGCATGCTCATCCTTTGTATGAATATGCTCAACAAAATCCTTATCTATTTTTAGCTCTGATAAAGGAAGTCTAAATAAGTAATTTAAAGATGAATACTCCATCCCAAAATCATCAATAGCAATCTTTATACCCATTTCCTTTAAAATATGAAGTTTTTCCATATTTTTTTCTGTATTCTCTAATAATACTGTTTCTGTAATTTCTATACCTATCATTTCAGGCTTAATCTGCAAATCATACATTAATTCTCTTAATCTATCTACAAATCCTTCTGCCATAATTTGAACACACGAAATATTCATCCAAATTACAAGATTATTCTTCGAATCATGATTAATCACTTTTGCAAATTTCATAGCTTGCTGCATCACGTACTCACCAACTTGAGTAATGATTGTACTAGCTTCTAGTAATTTAATAATTTCTAGTATAGGTATATCTCTATATACGTCATTGTTCCATCTCATTAAGGCTTCAAATCCTATAAGCTTTTTGTCTGTTGTATATTGTGGTTGATAATAGAGTACAATCTCATTTTTTAATAGTGCCTGCTCTAAAGCGTGTTGAATTTGAATATTAAATTGCTGTTTTATCTCTAACTCTGTCGTATAAAACACATATTGTCCCTTTCCACCTTCTTTTGCTTGATAAAGGGCCATATCTCCTCTAGATAAAATATTCTCTAGGCTATCTTTTTTTATATTTCCTGTCACAATTCCAATACTTGCTGATACAACAAATTTTATATCATCTTTTGTAAAAATCGTTCTTATAGCTTCTAAAATTTCATCTGCTTTTAGTTCTAGCCATTTTTCTGAAATACCCCCTTCCCATACAACAACAAATTCATCTCCACCTACTCGTGATACATACGCATCCAAGCACACTTCTTGAAGTTTTTGAGCAATAAGTTGTAAACCTCTATCACCATAATAATGTCCATAAATATCATTGAGTTGCTTAAAGTTATCTAAATCAATAAACATCATGGCTATTTCTTCTTTGTTTCCTTGTATTATCTGCTCAATAAATTGATATAATCCCCTCCTATTCCCTATATCCGTCAAATAATCACAATAAGCCAATTTTTCTATCTGAGACTGTGCTACCCTTTGATCCGTTATGTCTCTTGCTACACCTACTGTCCCTATCACTTCACCATCTTCAGCTTGTACAGGTGCTTTATAAATATTGAAATAGCGTCTACCTTTTCTCCCTGGTATACACTCTTCAAAAACAATACTTTTAAGTTTCTCCATTACTTCTTGATCATAAATTCTACATTGCTTACCTATATTGCCATCCCAAACATAAAAGTCCCCTCTTCCCTCTATTTCATCTTCTGTCTTTCCACAATGCTCAATAAATGCTTGGTTCACCTTAATATAGTTACTATCCTTATCTTTAAACCAAGACATATATGGAATATTATTTAGTAAGGCATTAAAGAGAATATCCTTTTGTTTCCATCTTTTAATTGCACTAATATGTTCTATATAAGTACGTAATACCAAGGACATATGTTGTTTAGCAAAAGCTTTAGGTTGATATCCTGTTACACCCAATACTTCTAATACCTGCTTATACGTCTCCCATCCCTCTTCAACTAATACAACAATAGGTACTGTTAATGGTATACCTTTTTGCCGTATCTGCTCAACATATTCTAATGTTTGTGTGTTATTCTCACCATCTACAACAATCATATCTGCTGTCTCATAGACTTCTAAGCTCCTAATAGGTTTGCTTACTACTGTTATTTTCAATTTAATTTTTTCTATTACATATAGTTCTTCTACTTGCAATGTCTGATCCTTTGTAAAAATCAGAACATGAATACGCAATTGGTACATAAAATTTCACCTACTTTTGACTTCCGAATTAATTTTAGGATTTGTAGGTTTATAAATACTATTCCTTCACATATCAATTTTAATATGAAATAATACATCTTCCTTTTCATTTGATTCAATTAATATACTAGTGTGTTTCTATATATAAGTAATACCTAAATATGACAAAATAAAAACGCAATCTCCTATCTATTCAAGAGGTTGCGCCTTTATAGATTGATTATTTATTTAGTAAATTAGAGTCAAATTTTGGTGCAGTATCTTCTATAAAGTTTCACTCTTCCATTAAACAGCTAAAAATATGCCAGCACTTATCTTTCATCACTAGTAATGTTTGCATATGCAAAGTAATAAAATCTCCCTTCTTATATTCTAAATGTAATGTGCTTTCTATCTATCTCTTAAAGTACATCCAATTCTTTTACAATCCATTCTAGACGATTTATAATATCTAATTTCTGTGTACATAATTTTTCGCACTTACCACATTTAATACAGTCTTTAGCACCTGGCATATCTGATTTAATCACACCCCAGTTTTTGTTATCTTGGTATTTTGCACGTGCTTCATCTAATCCTTTTAAAATATAGCTATTATAGATCTCCATATAGACAGGAATATTAATACCTTTTGGGCAGTGTTTACAGTATTGACAAGTTGTACAAAAACCGTTCATTTCTTCTCTTAACTGTCCCTTTATAGCATCTATTTGATCCTTCCCAAAGACTTCCACCTTTTGCATGGCTTCAATATTATGCTTCACTTCTTCTTTACTACCCATACCAGAAAGAACAACTGAAATACTCTCATGAGCTGCATTAAATCTAAGCGCTGCTTGAATAGTTGATTCACTTACATCTTGTTTAAGGAAAGAGAAATAATCTTGGTTTTGTGGAATTAATCCTCCCCCTAAAGGATTCATTGTCACTACACCGAGACCATGTTTATAAGCTGCTTCTATCCCTTCTTGACGATAAGGGAAATTAACTGCATTATACCCAAGTGTCACACCTTCAAAAAGTCCATCTTCAACCATCATGCGTATTTCTTCCCCACTAGCATGAGTTGAGAAAACTAAGTGCTCAATAAGTCCTTCTTCTTTTGCCTTTAATGCTCCCCAATAAGGTCCATCTTTTGCTATGACACGTTTATATTGTTTATAAGTTAAAATACACCACATATTATAGAAGTTAATCTTTTCAAGTCCCATACGTTTTAGTGAGGTTTCTAATCGACGTCTTACATCATCAGCTGTAGGATCTGAGCCAATACTACTTTTTGTAGACACATAAAAATCTTTCGGCATCGCTTTAAAGGCTTCACCAAAAATAATTTCACTTCGATCCTGACAATAATTAGGTGCTGTATCAAAATAATTGATACCAAGCTCATTGGCATAACGTACAATTTCAGCACCTTCTTCTATAGAACAATCATCTCTAAAACGCATGCCTCCAAAGCCTATTGCTGATACCATTTTTCCCGTTTTCCCATAAGGTTTATAAATCATATTGAGTCCCCTTCTCTATTCTATAGTTTAAAATATTATATTCTATATTATAAAATACATTTTAATCCTTGTATATGTTTATATCATATTCCTCTCCTATACTCATACATTTAATCCAATCAATTATTATAGGCCTAAAAATAATCTAAAAACATAGTTAATTATTATTTAATCACTTATAAAAAGATATTCTGTAAAAAAATAAAAAAATCGCTACATAATCTAAATTGATAGTAGCGATTTCTATCTTATATTAAGTCTTTATATTATTTACCGGATGAACCTAACATGCCTGTTCCACGTTCAGATTCAAATTTAAGAAGTTCTTCATAGCTAATCTCTTCTGTTCTAAGCTTTGGTACTTCTACTAAAATACATTGGCTCATTCCTTTTTCATAAGGATAGATAATCGCATCTTTAAAGGTTTCTTGATCCCCCTCATACCCTTCTTTAAGGATTACAACGGGTACTGGATTATGGTTAGTGAGTGGTACAAACCATTCTCCTCTATAACCTGAGTCAATAACGCCTGCGCGTTGTCCTATTCCTTTGCTCCCATTAGAACCACGTTCTTTTAAGATAGCTACATAATCTGCTGAAAAAGCTGATGCCAAGCCTGTTGGGATCATTTTTGTTTCATGTGGTTCAATAATCATATAGTCTTCTTCAAAACATGCATAGATATCAAATGCACCATCTTCTTCTCGTTTTGTTGGGATAATAGCTTGTTCTTTTACTTTTGCAAAATAAATAATACGGTTATTCATCTATCTTCTCCACCTGCTTCTTTCTTTTGTGTCTTTCTATTCTATGTCTAAAAGTACCTTTTTTCCTTGTACTAATGAAGCCTTTACATCAATAATTGTCTGATTACTACTTCCTCTAAACTTAAGTTTAATATCCTTCAAGCTTTCAATAAAAGGTCCATCCACAAGTACATCGCACCATTCTAAGAGTCGACGTTTCTTTTCATCCTTTAAAATAGCTTCAAAAGTATAACCTGAATACACCCAAATAGTTTGATTGGTTTCTGTTTTGATACGCTTAAAAAGGTTATATAAATCTTCATCCTGTGTTTGTTCCATAGGCTCACCACCTAAGATTGTTACACCATGAACATTTGCATCTTTTACATAGCTCATAAAAGTGTCTTCTGCTGTTTGATCCCAAATCTTACCATAGTCAAAAGCTTGATAATCTTGGTTAAAGCAATTCGGACATCTATGGGTACAACCTGATACAAACAACGTTGTACGTATTCCTATGCCATTGGCAATATCAAATTTACGCATTTGAGCATAATGCATAACAGACACCTCACTTTATATTTTATGAATGAAAGGCCTAGAAACTCTAGGCCTTTCTCCTATCTTATAATGTGTGTACTTATCGATTATAAGTGAAGTACACGACTTTTTATTTCTTGCGTTTTACCTTTATTCCAATAATTATCTCCAAGATACCCACAGGTTCTACGAATAACATTCATCTTGTTTTGATCTTTATTGTGACAACTTGGACATTCCCATTCTAAATCATCATTTATTGTAATTTCACCTTCGAAACCACATACATGACAACAGTCTGACTTTGTATTAAATTCAGCATATTGAATGTTATGATAAATATAAGTTACGAGTTGTCTTAAGGCCTCTAAGTTATGATTCATATTAGGGATTTCAATATATGAAATACATCCACCAGTTGAAATAGGTTGGAATTGACTTTCAAACTTTAATTTGCTGAAAGCATCAATATTTTCTCTTACATCCACATGGTAACTATTTGTATAGTAACCTTTATCTGTAATATCTTCAATTTCACCAAATTTTGCTTTATCAATACGTGCAAAACGGTAACATAAAGATTCTGCTGGACTTCCGTATAAACCAAATCCAAGTCCTGTCTCATCTTTCCAACGTTTCGTTGTATCATTTAATTTATGCATTACTTCTAGTGCAAAGGCTTCACCTTCTGGCTCAATATGAGAGACACCTTTCATAAGTTTTGTTAGCTCATAAAGACCTATGTAGCCTAAAGAAATGGTTGAATAGCCATCCATTAAAAGTGGGTCAATGACTTCTCCTTGTTCAAGTCGTGCAATGGCACCATGTTGCCAGTGGATTGGAGATGCATCTGATAATGTACCTTTTAAAGCATTGTGTCTACACATAAGTGCTTCAAAACATAAATCTAAGCGATTTTCCAGTAGCTGCCAGAATTTGTCCATATCTCCATCTGCAACAATACCAATTTGGGGTAAATTTAAACTTACAACTCCTTGGTTGAATCTACCTTCAAATTTATATTCTCCTTCACTATTTTTCCATGGTGAAAGGAAGCTTCTACATCCCATACATGAGAAAACATTACCTTCGTAAATCTTACTCATTTCTTTGGCTGAGATATAATCTGGATATAAACGTTTTGCACTACATTTAACAGCTGTCTCTGTTACATAATCATATTTACCACCTTCAAGGTCATTATGCTCATGAAGCACGTAGATTAATTTTGGGAAAGCTGGTGTTGTATAAATACCTTTTTCGTTCTTGATACCTTGTAAACGTTGCTTTAAGATTTCTTCTACAATTAGGGCAACTTCATCTACATAAGGATCATCTTCTTCAATATTTAAGAATAATGTTACAAATGGACTCTGACCATTTGTGGTCATTAATGTATTGATTTGGTATTGGATAGTTTGAACACCTGATTCAAGCTCTTTTCTTGTTAAGCGCATCACTGCATCTTCAAGCTGTTGTGGATCTTCAATTGTTCCTTCAAGTAGTCTGTAGTACTTATCTTTACTACGTCTTAGGTATTTACCTAGATGTCTGACATCTACAGATTGTCCACCATATTGACTGCTTGCAACTTGTGCAATAATCTGTGTCATAACAGTACATGCAACTTGGAAGCTTTTTGGGCTTTCAATCATACGTTTATTAATCACTGTACCATTATCTAACATATCTTTGATGTTGATTAGACAACAGTTAAAGATTGATTGCATGAAATAGTCCATGTCATGGAAATGGAGAACCCCTTCATCATGAGCTTGTACAATACGTGCTGGTAATTTTTTTCTTCTTGAAATATCTTTTGATACTTCCCCTGCGATAAGGTCACGTTGTGTCGAAGCCATCATGGCATTCTTATTAGAATTTTCATTCATGACTTCTTCATTCGTTAAGTTAATGAGACCCATAATACTTTGGTCTGTTGTATTGGTTTCGCGCTTAAAGGATTGTATTGCACGGTAACTTTCATAAGCTTTTGCAGTTAATTCATGACCATTTTCAATAAGTTTCAAATAAACATACGTTTCTATTTGAAAAATTGTAGGTTTCACTTGTGACTTAGCAAAAAAGCTTTCAATTTCATCGGCAATCTTTTTGGCAATCTTTTCGTCTACAATACCACTTCCATACTTCATCGCTTTCATAATGGCATTGTAAATTTTTGTCTCGTCAAATTGGACTTCTTGTCCGTCTCGCTTAATAACTTGCATAAACCTCTCCCTCACAATCCCTTATAATATATAGGATTTAATATTAAACCCCAGTAAAATTCTAGCGTCTTATATAATGTCATTCTTAATTAATATTTATTCTTATATATGGATGACTGCTTAAAAAATATATCATTTTTGAGACGGTTTGTCTAATCCTTTTCTTTCCAAAATTTCCTAAAAAACTACATTGAAAAAGCCGAAACATTTGCCATTCTTAGGATGTTTCGGCTTAAAAATTTTTTTAATATTTTTGTCTTAAACCATTGGTTGATTATTGTCAAAAGCTTCTGTACGACTATGAATTCTCTTTGTATAATCAATGATTTTACGATTATATTCTTGTTCCATAAGTGGTGATGTTAATAAGAAATCTGCTGTAGATTGGTTTGTTGCTACAGGGATATCATAAAGGGCTGCAATACGAAGTAATGCTTTTACATCCGGATCATGTGGTTGTGATGAAAGTGGATCCCAGAAGAAGATCATAAAATCAATAGCACCTTCTACAATACGTGCTCCAATTTGTTGGTCCCCACCAAGTGGTCCACTATTAAAAGCTGTAATTGGAAGTTCTGTTTCATTTGCTAAAAGTTTAGCTGTTGTACCTGTTCCACATAAGAAATGTTTTGAAAGTTTATCTTTATTTACTTTTACCCACTCGATAATATCTCTTTTACGGCCATCATGTGCCACAAGTGCAATACGTTTTTGTTTGTTCATAGGCACAATGGTAAAGTCATTTGGTTGATTTGACATATATTCCTCCTAAGTCATTTTATTCTTTTTCTGTCTTCACTTGTATTATAAAGCATACCTAATGGTCTTGCCTATACTTTTTAAACTCTTCTTCAATTTCTTCAATTAGAAAACTCATAGGTTTACTATTATTATAACTTAAATAAAGCTTTTTACGTGCTCTTGTCATCCCTACATAAAACAGTCTTTTTTCTTCTTCTACATAACCTTCTTGTACACTTCTTGAAGATGGGAACACCCCTTCATTACACCCTGCCATAAAGACATAGTCAAACTCTAACCCTTTGGCTTGATGCATAGTCATAACAGGGACCTTGCCTTTAAATAGTGCACTCTGCTCCACTTCACTCGCATGTAAAGCCGAAAAAGCTAATAATTTCATGCGATTATCTTCTACACAGAAATCCTCTTGATAAAGTGCTTCAGACATTTTATAGAAATCGCGTAAGTTTGCTAATGCCTCATCATTATAATGTGTCTTATAGCCACAACTATTCATTAAATACGAAATTGCTTCAAAGGTTTTACGCTTTTTAACTTCACCAATTATATTTTGAACCTGCTTTTTATAATTGGCTACATAAGGATAATAGGCCTCTAATTGACTATAGCGTACCTTCTGTGTTTCGATTAATTTTTCTATAAAGTGTGTTAACACCTCACTGGTTGCTAAAATATCTTGCAATGCATTATGATTTGGCTTTGCCTTTGTCTCAATAAGTTTGGAAAGGGTTTCTAACTTATGATTTGGAAGTTTAGGATACATTTTGTGGGCTAAATCCAGGGTATCGTATACCTCTAAATGTTCAATCACTGGCTGTTTATACCTCGCACACATACTTTCAATAATGGATAAGTCATATTTTACATTATGGCCTACTACAACTTTTCCTTCTACGAATTCTCGAAGGAGTCCTAAAGCGCATTTAATCTCCATTCCCTCTGCATCTAACTGTTCATCACTAAAACCATGAACAAAGAAAGAGTCACCTACTGACTTCGTTGGCTTCACCAACACATCTAGCTGCTCCTTGACACCATCTTTCCCATAGCAAATAGCCGCAATTTGGATAATGTCATCGGTTGTTGTATCAAGTCCCGTACTCTCTACATCTAGTACAACCACTTTATTATTTTCAAAACCTTTAATGAGCGCATAATAAGGATCATTATTCTCCGCTAAAAACCAATCATGTAATGACATATAAGCTGATTTTGTTTTCTTAAGCTCCTTAATGAGCCAGTCCTCCATATGTATCACTTGATGCTTGATGACTTTCTCAAGGGCATAACTATTTCTTTGATTCACTGTATAATTAAATACAGCAAGTAGATCCTTGACCTCTGGTCTGCGCATCAGCCTGATATCTTCAACCTTAATACAAGGAATCCCCCTTTGCTCTAAATAACGGTATACATCTTTAGCAAGTCCATTGGTTCTTGTTAAAATAGCAACTTCTTTTTCTCCGCCTGTATAGTGTTGCTTAAGAGACTGCGTAATAAGTTCCATCTCACGCGTCTTGGTTCGTCCACAAAAGACTTCAATAGGTTCTCCTATCTCCTTCACACTTGGCATAGAAAGGGTTGGATAGAGGTTACTATTGCGAATAAAGCCATTAGCTGCTTTTAAAAGAAGCTGTGTACTGCGATAATTCGTTTCAAGAGATATTTCTATAGGTTTAAAATTATTTTTATAATCTTCAATCATTTTATACGGGGCTGAACCACGCCATTCGTAAATAGTTTGATTAAAATCCCCATACAACGCCACATGATTCTCTTGTGCTAAAATTTTAATAATATTATACTCGCGAATACTCGTATCTTGCATTTCATCCACTTGAATATAAGGATAACGCTTTTGCCACTTCGTCCGGATATCTGAGTCTTCTAAGAGATACGTCGCTTCTAAAATTAAGTCTGTAAAATCCACACAGTTATTATCTCTTAAATATCGCTCATAATTGCCTAATAGTTTCAAGCCATATTGACGTATAAAAGGATCTCTTGCCTTATGAATAGCAATGTAGTCTTTCACTACATAAGCATCATCATGACGATGTGCTGGTTCTACTTGTAACCTGTGCTTTTTCACATTTTCAAGAAAAGTGGTCAATGTATTAACTTTTTTCCATTCTTCAGTTGTGAGGGCAAATACGATACGCCTAATGATGTCTTCCGTATCACTTTCATCAATAATGGTACATGGAAAAGCAAATCTAGCATTTTGTTTTTCTTGGTTGATCAAATAGTAGCAGAAGGAATGAAAGGTCTTAATCGTAAGTTGCCTACTACTTGCCTTATCATAAAGTGAAATACGCTGCTCCATTTCTTTTGCTGCTTTATTGGTAAAGGTAAGACACAAAATAGATGAAGGTGCTACACCCTGTTGCAATAAATAGGCTGTACGCATGGCAATGACTTTTGTTTTACCTGTACCAGCAGGTGCCAGTACTAATAAGGCATCTTTTATATTTTGCACAACCTTCTGTTGGGTATCATTAAGTGTTTTCCAATCTGCTTCAAACATGTTTGGCCTCCTTTCTTGTACCCTTATTATAGAGCCATTTTCCTTTAAAGTATAGTCTAGGTAGCGTTGCATCCATGCCTTTTTCATAGTATCATAGGAGTACTTAAACGAAGGAGCGATTTATACAAATGGAAAAAGTGATTCAGTTAATTGAAACGTCCTTACAAGAAGGACACTTTATAGATGCCATCTGGAGTAATCCACGTGTGAAACAAGACCAATATGAAAAAGTTACAGCTAAGTTGATTGAACTTAAAGGTACTATCCTTGTTCAGTGTACCCTTTATAAACAAAATAAAGCCTACCACGAAAATGTAAGCTTTGATCAAATGGGTGATTTTGTTCGTACGAACTGTAACCATTTCAAACAAATTCAACTTTATACAGCGACTGCAGATTATCAAGCCTTAGTGAATAAAAAAGGCGAAGCCAACATGAAGCGTAAAGCACCAACAAAACAGCAAATCGCTACCCTTTCTCATAACCGTCAAAAGCAGTATATCTTAAATACAGATTCCTCTAAAGGATTCTTAATGAAACTGGGTCTAATGAGTGAAGATGGGCAAATTAAACCTTCTAAATACGATAAATATAAACAAATCAATAAGTACTTAGAAACGATTGAAGCCGTAATGCCAAGCCTGGCACAAGACTTCATCCGTATTATTGACTTTGGATGTGGAAAATCTTATTTAACTTTTGCAATGTATCACTATCTTACAGAAATTCAAAATAAACAAGTTGAAATTGTTGGTTTAGACTTAAAAGAAGATGTCATTGCTTTTTGTAACAAACTTGCAGAAGATTTAGGTTATGAATATCTCAAATTCCAAGTAGGTGACATTGGAAAATATACTACAAACCAAGCGATTGATATGGTTGTTTCTCTTCACGCTTGCAATACTGCAACAGATGCTGCCCTTGCAAAAGCTGTTGGTTGGGATGCCAAAGTCATTTTAGCTGTACCTTGTTGTCATCATGAGTGTTATACTCAAATCCATACACCATTACTTGACCCTATCTTAAAGCATGGCATCTTAAAAGAAAAAATTGCCTCTTTCATTACAGATGGCATGCGTTCACTTTATTTAGAAGGTATGGGCTACAAAGTTAATGTAATGGAATTTATCGATATGCAACATACGCCTAAAAATATTCTCATCAAAGCGATTAAATCTAATACTGCTAACCCTAAAGCACTTGAAACTTATCATGCATTAAGCGAAGGTATGCATCTTGATTTAACCCTTCCACACTTAATTGACAAGAATCATTAATTTTGAAAGGTATGATAAAGATGATAAACATAAATAAAGGCAGTAAAGTCGGTATTGTTTGTTGTTCTAACGGCCAATCTAAGTCCAATAAAGGTAAAATTGCAGTGCTGGAGAAGATTTTGACTGGAGTAGGTCTCATTCCTGTTTTTAGTGCATTCATCTACGAAAGAGATGGTGCCTTCAGTGGCTCTGGTATGGAAAGAGCAAAGGCATTGATGGATTTCTATCATGATGATGAAATCAAAGCTATTTTTGATATCTCTGGTGGTGATTTAGCCAATGAAGTACTTCCTTACTTAGACTTTGATTGTATTACTAAAAGTTCTAAGTACTTTTGGGGCTATAGTGACCTTACTACCATTCTCAATGCTATCTATGCCCAAACAGGTACGCCATCTGTACTCTATCAAATCAGAAATCTGATCTATGACCATGCCGATACTCAAATTGCTCATTTCTACAGTACACTCTTTGATGGAACCCATGCTTTATATGACTTTGACTATACTTTCATTCAAGGTCACACTTTAGAAGGCATCGTAGTAGGTGGCAATATCAGATGCTTGCTCAAATTAGCCGGTACACCTTTTTGGCCTGATATGGCAAACAAAGTTTTATTACTTGAAAGCTTTGGTGGGACAGTACCTCAAATGACTACGTACCTTAATCAACTTAAACAAATCGGTGTATTTGATAAAATAAGTGGTATCATACTGGGGACCTTTACTCAAATGGAAGAACAACAATGTGTACCTTCTATTGTAGAACTCGTAAAACACTATACAGGTGAACAATTGCCTATTATTAAAACAAACCAAATAGGACATGGCTCTGACTCAAAAGCTGTGATTATTGGTTCTCAGGTTTATTTTAAAAGCTAAAAAGAAGAGGTTACGACATCTGCAAACCATCTAGGTTCTTGATATCATAACCTCTTCTTTTTTCTCTAAATAACGAACTGATTACGTCCTAAGGCTTTAGCCTGATACAGCTTCTCATCTGCCTGTTTTAAAATAGTCTCTATTGCATCTACTTTATATAATTCCTCATAATATACACCAGCACTCACTGTTAGATACCCTGCTATTTTAGATGATTTATGCTCAATCTTTAGCTGTGCTAATTTTTCATATAATATTTTTATATTTTCCTCAAATTCATGAATGGGAGCTGCTGAAATAATACAGAACTCTTCACCACCATACCTAAATACGGCATCTTCTATAAAGGTCTCTTTTAATACTTGAGCTACTTGCTCTAGTACCTTATCCCCTGCAACATGTCCATAGGTATCATTATATAACTTAAAATAATCAATATCTATTAACATACAGATTAAATCCTGTTCATGATAGTTTTTCACATATTCATACAAATACTTTTTATTGTAAGTCTTTGTTAAGTAATCTGTAATACTTTGTTGGTATAGTATGTCATTTAATTTTTTAATTTTTCTATGTGCTAAATGAATGTGTATAGTATTTACTAATATAAACAAAGCAATGCAACCTACTATACATGCTAAAGCTTTCCATGATAAAATAATCTTTAAACTTTTTTCATTATGTAACTTTTTAATAATCGCTCCTAATTCTGTACCATAATTAAGCACTTCATTTTTTTCCAGTTCATCTATTTTTTCTTTTCTATAAAGTGTTGTTAATTCACTTTTCCCTAGTAAGTCACCAACATAGATAATTCTATCTCTAATTGTATAGTATAAATCTTCTCTTACACCTCTTGCTTTTATTTTTTCTAATAAATCTATATATCCTTCTAATATTAGCCTATCGCCTTCACCTTTAAAAAGTTTCAAATCCAGAACTAATTGTTGTTCCCATAAATCCACATTGGTATACATCTCATCTGGATGAAGATTATAATATCTTCTTGCTACTTCTAACGCTTGTTTTGCAGATTCAAGATCTGATTGTAAAATATTAATTTTAGCTTGCAATAAATAAATCCAATTAAGCTCTTTTTGTACCTCTCGCTCATTTAACCTGCTAGTTAATCCAATAAATTTATCTATCATCTCTTGTGCTAAATCAAATTGATTAATCATAGCATAACAATCGGCCAAATAAGAGAGATAAGTGAGTTCATTTGAAAGACTTACTTCATAATTTCCTTTTAAAAGTTCCTCATAAATAGAAATAGCCTGATTATACTTTCTTTCAATATAATAAATATCCCCCAGACTTTTAACACTAGCACCTTTTAATAACTCTAATTCATTTTTCTCACAAATATTTAATGCAATAATGGATTCTTGAATTGCACTTGTATAGTTATTTGTTGCTAAATATAGAAGTGACAAATAGAGGTGATTATAAGCACTTGTATTGGCAGAGCAATCAATTTTAAGCGCTTCTTTCATAAGTTGAATTGCTACATCCATTTCATTATTATAAACTACCCTATTCCTCGCATAAGCTTGATATACTTTTGCAACCATATCGTCATTAAGCTTTTGGGAAACTTCTATGGTCTCTTCAAATACTTCCTGTGCCCTTTTACTCTCACCAGCCTGTAAGCAACTTTTTATTTCTGAACTTAACATTAAGACTTGAATAATAGGATCACTATTTTTCCCCAACTGGCCTGCTAGCTTTAGATACGTTTTACCCTCTTCTAGATTTCCTAAAAGACTTTCTATGTATCCTAAGAAAAAATACTGACTTTGTAATAGATCCCTATTATTCTCATCAAACTCCAAAGACCGTATATCAAGCTTAAATTGTAATAATTCCTCTTGTGTAAGATCATATTCTTGGTTATTTAAAACTAGTTGAGTAAATTCATCTATTGTATTTGTAATGGGGATGTTTCCCTTTTGTGTACATACTAATCCACCTAAAAAAATAATAATACCTAAGATGATCATCCTTTTCCAGCTAAATGTCATCGTTACCTCCATTTCTTTATTTATAAATTTTCTATAACATAATCCGATATGCTAGTTAAGAATAATAACGATTTTGATCTCAATAATATATTTACATATTATTACTACTATAGTCTAAAAAAACTCTTTTTGCTTTTTATTGTAATGAAATGATCTTTATATGTTCTGAAATATCTTTCAATATAATAAATCATTAGTTTAAATTTATTTTTTAATTGATTGAATAGGTAAATAAATATTTCTCATTAATTTTCCTTGATTAAAAATATTAAAAAAACTATGTTCTATAATATATACCTTTTTTTCAAAAACATATTGTTTTTCATAGTTTTGTTGTGCACTACAAATAATTCCTGGAATCTTATCCAGTGGCTCTAATGTGGTCATGAGCAAAGCCTGTGAAAGGATGACTTCACATCCTTCCTCTTTTTCTTTCTCATCACATAGATGTCCTACAATTATATCTGAAGTATCCTCTCTATTACTATAGATCCACTTTTGACCTACAATTTTCAGCTGAGTGATTCTTCCTACACCTCTATTCGTTTTCTTACTTGGCATCATTTCTTCTATATCATCCATTTTATAATCAAAGGTTGCTTTATTAAATCTAAAAACAATTTGTTCTACATATTTTATGGTATTAGGATTTTCCTTATATTCTTCTAACATCTCCTGAAAATAACAGAGTAATTTTTTAGCATATGTCCAATAATTAATCTTCTGTGTGATTTCCTTAATCTGTTTACCAATAAGATCACTATAATCATCTATATCATTGCATTCAATGAATTTAGGAATGTCTTGAATAGGTACATCTATGGAACGTAAAAATAAAATCACATTAAGTATCTCTATATCTGCAATGGCATAATACTTATATTTATTTTTCTTGTTTTCTTTTGGGCTAAGTATTCCACAACTTTCATAGTGTCTTAAAGTGTCCTTCCCTATACCCATCACTTTACAAACTTGTCCTCTTGTATATCTTGGTTCAAAAAAATATTCTTCTCTATTTAATTGCATGCTTCTATCACCTTCTTATTTTAAAACATTAACTTGACTTTGGGGTAACCCCATGGTTTACATTATACTATAAAGTCACAAGGGAGGTATATGTATGACTAATAAATGTTCAAAAGAAACTTTAATGCGTGACTATCCTGTAAAAAGTACCTTATTAAAACTTGCTGTTCCTTCTATGATTGGTATGCTTGCTTCAGCACTCTATAACTTGGTAGATACAATATTCGTTGGGATGCTTAATAGTACCAATTCTATGGCCGCAGTTTCGGTTTCATTTCCGTTTTTTGTTATTTTAATGGCTATCGGAACAATGATTGGTGTAGGTGCTGCTTCTTATGTTGGACGCCTATTAGGTGCTAATAAAAAAGCTTTGGCAGACCGTGCAAGTGGATTGGCACTTTTGCTATCTATTGCTTTCTCCGTAGGGATTATGATTATTGGATTTTTATTTATGAATCAAATTATGACCCTAATGGGTGCTTCACAAGAAGTACTACCTTATGCAAAATCCTATTCTAATTGGTTACTTATTGGAGCCATTTTTACCATCTCCAATTTAGTTTTCAATAGTTTGTTACGTACTGAGGGCGCTTCTAAGATGTCCATGTTTACAATTATCATAGGTGCTGTTGCAAATATTATTTTAGATCCTATTTTTATGTGGAACTTTGGCCTTGGTCTTGCTGGTGCAGCCATTGCTACTGTCATTAGTCAAGCTATCTCTACAGTATTGATGCTTAGCTTTTATCTTAGAAAAAAATCGCTTATTGTGATTAACCTCAATACATTACTCACGCGTACTCCTGAGGATTTTTCTATTGTAAAGCAAATCTTCTCCATAGGTTTTCCTGTTTTTATGACACAGTTCTTGGCGGCTATTGCCTTTACTGTACTCAATGCAACTGCTGCTGTATTTGGTGCGCCTGCACTAGCTGCAATGGGCATTGTCAATAAAATCTATACCATTATTACACAAATGGTAGGGGGTTATACCAATGCCTTCTTACCTTTTGCTTCCTATAACATAGGTGCTAAGCTTTATCTTCGTGTGAAAGAGTCCATTTTCTTCTCACTTGGCATTACCTTTTTATATAGTATAGGTATTATTGGCATCATTAATCTCGTTCCTGAATTCTTTATTCAACTTTTCACAAAGGATCCAGAAGTGATTCAGCTAGGTGTAAACTGCCTTAAAATGCAAACTTATTTATTAGTAGGCTATTCTTTTATTTTTGTCATGACCGCTGTTTTCCAAGCTATGGGCGAATCTAAAAAACCTACTTTTATCTCTATTGCACGTCAGGGCTTGCTCCTTATTCCTTTTACTCTTATTTTACCTCGTATTTTCCAACAGGGTGTGCCAACCTTCATTGAAAAGTTAGGTAGTTACCCTATGGAATCTGGACTTTATGGCTTAATGCTTGCTCAGCCTCTAGCTGACCTGATTACTTTGTGTGTCTGTATCATCTTTTGCGTTGCAACACTTAAGAAGCTCAATGGACTTTCTCATTCAAAAAGCGATGCTGAATCATTAAACTTATAAACATTTTATATTTATATTAAGGAGTGATTATTATTACTAAGCAAAAACTTATTTTCAATCTCATTATTCTCGTTCCCATTATGCTCATTGTAGGACTTTATTCCTCTTTCTTTGGCAATGATAATAAATTAGTCAGTATTATATGTATTGCTCAGTCTATGATGTTTCTTAAAAAGAATCTTTGCTATGATAAGAAAACTTCTGCTAAGATTGTTTTGTTTCTCTACTTCATCATTAGTATTTCAACCATTGTGAGCCAATACAGCTTAGTATTAGGTATCTTATTTAACTTTATAACTATTGCTACTGTTATGTACTTTACAACTGAAGATATTCCTAGTGGACTTTATTCACTCTTCCTTCTGTTTTATGTCTTTATGGAAGGTACACCTATTGTAGATGGTACAGTTTTCTTAAGAGTTGCAAGTATTCTTGTATGCGGTATTCTTGCTAGCTTGATTATTTATAAATGTACGCCAGCTGACTATACCAACCCAACTCGTCCAACACAATTAAAAGCACTTATTCACCACTTAAAAGAGAAAGAACCAACAAGGTATTTCTTTATTATTAGAATGACACTTGCACTCACTATTGGAATGGCTCTTGGCAATATTATAGGCCTTGAAAAAGGGATGTGGATTAATGTAACCATTCTCTCTCTTACACAACTCTCTTACAAAGAAACAAAAGAACGTATGCCAAAACGTATTACTGGAACACTTATAGGCATCCTACTCTTTATCATCGTTTTTAATCTCATTCTCCCCCCTTCACTCACTTTAATGGGTGTTATTATAGGAGGTTATTGCTCAAGTGTCGTATCAAGCTATATCCCTAAAGTGAGTTTCAACACTATGCTCGCTTTAGCTTCTGCCATGGGTGCTATAGGTTCTCTTTCTGCTATATCTATCCGTTTTGGGTATATGATTCTAGGGTTATTCATTACCATTTTACTTACCTTATGTTTCTATAAAAGAGAACAACATTTTCAAATATAATCAATAAAATGAAAACCTGCTAATGACAATTTATCTCACTAGCAGGTTTTTTCATTTTATTGATTATATAAGTGGCTAAGATCTCCTCCCTAACAATACTTACTCATTCTCTTTATTAAATACAGCTACACGAATAACCCAACTTTCTCCATATTGGAAAGGTGTAGGTTCTATAACTAACAACCCTTTTTCTCTATCTTGTGCAAATGCTACAGATGCTTCATTATCTAACCATTTACCTTCTTTAAGTTCATGCTGTACATTGGTAAAAGTACTATATTGACGTTCGGTGAGCTTAATCACATTTTGATCTCCCCATGTAGGAATATCATGTAAGAACAAATAGACCTTATCTTTTGTTTCTAAAGCAAAATCTTTGCCATAACCTTTAATCGCACATACCTGTCCTTCAAAAAATGCATCTTCGTTCTTTTGCACCCATTTGCCTATTGCTTCTAAATAACCTTCATGCAATAAAGGCTGACTGCCATCTAACTTTGTAAAAATCCCAAGAAGGAAGTTTCCACCTACTCTTCTACAAGCAACCATGGCTTCTAAAATCTGCTTCATAGACTTGACATTGATATCTGTTGCAATGCCCCAATGTTCACATATCGGGTAACACATCTCACCCATATACTCTTTTTCCATCTCACTACAGTCTAGTTCTTGTGGATGACCTTGCTCAAAGGTTACACAATCTATTTCTTCATGTCCAAATACCCCTTGGGCTTCTAATCCCGTATTATTAATAATGATTGCATGAGGTTGATATTTACGTATAATTCCATAAAGTGCATCAAGCTCCCATGCACCTGCAGGCTTACTCCAGTTACCATCTAACCAAAATCCACCAATTTCTCCATAGTGACAACAAAGAATTTCTATAGAATCTCTTAAATACTGTAAGTATGCTGGAAAATCTCTATCAAAATCAGGATGATGCCAATCTACCGTTGTATGATATAAAAATGGCATAATATCCGCTTCATGGCATGCATCTACAAATTCTTTTACAATATCTTTTCCATTTGGTGTATGCATCACATCATAATCTGTCAATCCACGGGTATCATATAATGAAAAACCGTCATGATGCCTGGTTGTAAATGTGATATACTTTGCACCTGAAATTTTAGCAGTATGGATTACTTTCTTTGCATCAAAACTACTATAATCTAGTTCCAATGCCTTTTTTTCATAGTTTTCTGGGTCATGTTGTCTTAAATTCATTACCCATTCACCATTCTCATATTGTACATAAGCACCATAATGTACAAATAGGCCAAATCCACGCTTTTGAAATTGTTTAATTCTTTCTTCCATTTTTCCTCCTATTTTATCTAGCCTTTTACTCCGCCACCTGTTACACCTGCTATAATCTTATCTGATAAGAATAAATAGAGAATAAAAGTTGGCAAAAATACAATAACTACTGCTGCAAACATAGCTGCCCAATCTCCTGAGTACTTCATAGATTGCACCATAGAGTACAACCCTACTGCTACTGGCTTTAGCTTAACATCGTCAATCAATATGTATGAAATAAAATACTCATTCCAAATAGTAATAAAGTTAAATACAAGCAAAGTGATTACACCTGGCTGTGCTAATGGAAACATAATACTCCAAAATGTTTTAATAGGTCCACATCCATCTATAGCTGCCGCTTCTTCAAAATCTCCTGGCAATGATTGAAAAAAGCTATAAAGGAAAAATACTGTAAAAGGAACCGTCATACAGATGTATAAGAAAATAATTGTTATTCTATTATTCGTTACACCCAGTTTAGAAAGTGTTGAGTAAAGAGGTAAGATGATCATAATAACCGGAATACTCATACCTACTACAAACATATTAAGACATAAGCTTCTTCCTTTAAAACGTGCTCTCGCTAATGCATAAGAGGCTGGTGCACCTACCAAAATGACCCCAATACTTGCTACACATGTATAAATGACTGAGTTCATAAAGTACTTTGCAACATTATGTGAAAAGAGTGCATTCTTATAGTTTACAAAGTTTATCCCACTTTCAAATTTCAACATAGTTCCATTGAATATTTCTTTTGTTGTGGAGAAGGAAGCTAAAACAACCCAACCTATCATGATAAAAATAAAAACGGTCCATACTATGAGCAGGAGATAAGCTGGAGCCAATGCAAGTTGTTTTTTTTCTTTCATTTTTATTAAGTTTTTCATGTGCTTCCCCCCTAGAATTCAATTTCTGAATCTTTTAATACAAAGTTTACAATACTAAACACAATCACAATAATAATTGATAAAACAACGCCAATGGCTGCACCTGCTCCAACATTGATCTCCGTTGTTCCCCGACTTCCACCAAATACTAATTGATACATATAGACCATTGGTGTAATCGTTCCTTCTGATAAGTCAAATGGCGTAAATACTTGTGTCCAAATAAAGAAACCAACTACAATAACTGTCCATAGCGTAATAACTGATTTAATAACATCTTTTAACAAGGGTAAGCTAATAGAGAAAAATCTACGCCATACACCAGCACCTTCTATCATGGCTGCTTCATAGTAGGTATCCGGTATACGTTCAATACCTGCTATGAAAATTAACATAAAGTACCCTACAATCCCAAAGGAAAAAGCAACTACCATACACATAAAGATATTTTGAGGTGATGTCCATTGTGCATTAACCATCTTTTCAATTCCAAATAACTTACCTATTGATTTGAGTAACCCAAACTTTGCACTATATACGTATTGCACCCACATGGTACCTAATGCAACTGCTGATACAACATTAGGTAAATAAATAATCGCACGCCAAAACCCCTTAAGTTTCACACCAGATGTCAAAATAATGGCAAATAGCATAGCAAATAGCAAAGATAAAACACCACCAATACTCCAGATCCCTGCAATATTTCGAAGAGAAATTCTAAACATACGTGATGCAAAAAGGGTTTTATAATTATCAATCCCTATCCATTTCCAACTAGAAATGGGGTCTGCAATATTATTTACCTGACTAAAGCTCATACCTGTTGTTACAATGATGGGATATAAAAACATAATGATAAAGCATATTAAAGCTGGAGCTAGAAATATACAGAGTGTCTTTTTATCCATTTTCATTTTAATCACTCTCCATTTTACCCTTTTCAAAGAGAAACGTATCAAATGATACGTCTCTTTGAAAAAGTCATTTATTCTATTTAGTCTTGGTTTACATACCAACCATACGATCTACAAATTGTTGTGGTGTGATTTTCCCACTAATTAACTCTGTAAATGCTGCACTAATTGTTGCTGCTAAATCCCCATTATCTTCCATACCACCGCTCCATGGTAGCCATTCTTCTGTTCCTATAAATACTTCTTTTGCATCTACTAACTGTGCTGGCCACACACTATTGATACCTGATGGAATACCATAAGTTGCTTCTGCAATTTTCCCATCCCATTCTCCTGTTGTTAAGTAAGCAATGAAGTCAAACGCTGTATCTTGATTTCCACTATTTTTATTAATATAGAATGCTTGAGAAGCATAGTTAGCTGCTTTAGAATTTCCTTCTCCATTTGGTACACTTGGGAATTGGAATTGTCCCCATGGGAAGTCTGGACCTGTAACAGGCATTAATTCATTAACTAACCAAGTTGCATTAAGATACATAGATGCTGCATTATTTGCTAAGTCTTGTTGACCTGCTGGGAAGATATTAGAACTTACATTTGGATGGAAGTAACCTTTTTCGGCTAGTTCAGCATAAGCTTCTGCCATTTGTAAAACAGCTGGATCTTTCCACATTTCATCATTATTTTCTGTTACTAATTGAGATACCCAATCTCCACCTTTAGCTCTTGCTAAGTAGTATCCTGGTAATGCTAACATATAAGCATCATCTACAGTAAGTGGTGCATAACCTGCTGCCTTTAATTTCTCACAAGCTCCTAAGAACTCCTCCCAAGTAGCTGGTAAGGCAGTGATTCCTGCTTTTTCAAAATGATCTTTGTTGTAGAACATACATTGTACATAAGGTTGATAAGGAATTCCATTTAACTCACCTTCTTTTGAATATACTTTTGCAGTGTCTACAGTTGCTTTTAAAACAACCTCTTCATAAGCTTTTCCATCTGTAGATGGATAACTTTGCTTAAAGTAGTCTGTTACATCTAATACATGGTCGATAGTTGCTGGCAATACCACATTAAGAGGACCATCATAAATGTCTATTTTTTCACCAGCATTTAATTTTGCTGGAATGATTTTGTTAATCTCTCTCCCTTGCCAGTTGATGTTAATTGTTACATTTTCATTTTCTTCCATATATTGCTTAGCTGCTTGACCAATCACTTGTCCCTGAGGCTCTGCTTCATTCCACATAGACCAATAAGTTAGTTCAATTTTATCTGTTGGTGTTATTGTATCTACTTTCTCTGTAGTAGTGGTCGTTGTTTTTTCTGTTTCCGTCGTAGTAGCTGATTTTGGTTCTGTTGTACTACATCCCACTGCTCCTGCTGATATACAAACTGCCATTCCTAATGCAAAAAACTTTCTCATTACTATTCCCCCTCTGAATTTATGTTTTTACCTAGTTAATTTGTACTTATACAGCTCTTTTTTGGTAATCATATATGTGTTGAAATTATACCAACATTGTTCTATTTTTGATATGCTTTGCATACAATTTGACTATTTGTTACTTATAATTGTATAATTAGTTCAGAATCATCCATTTTTGTTCAGGAGGTATATTACATGCAACGTAGTGAAAAAATTTTAGACTTACTAGCAATACATAGAACCATGTCCATTCATCAACTTAAGGAAGAACTTTTTTGCAGTACTTCTTCTTTACGTCGTGATTTAATTGACTTAGAGGCAACAGGTTCTATTCGACGTATTAGGGGAGGCGCTACCTTAGTAAGTGGGACAAATTTCGACTACTCATCTCAATTTAGAAATAATCTTCAAGTGAAAGAAAAAGAACATATTTCAGATATTGCACGTGATTTTGTAACTAATGGCATGTCTTTATTCTTAGACTCTAGCAGCACCGTTATAAAGCTTTGTCCTTATTTAGACCAATTGCGCAATATAACAGTTGCCACTAACGGCCTACATACCTCTTTACTTTTAGGTAACTCTACTCATATTAATACCTTTATTACTGGTGGGCAGCTACTTAATCGCTCTGCTACCCTATTAGGAGAAGAAGCAACTGATTGGATTGCTCATATGAAAGCAGATCTTGCCTTTATTTCTTGTAGAGGCGTAGATGCTGATGGTATTTATGATGCAGATATTCGACAAGCCAAAATTAAACAAGCTATGTTAATGAATGCTAAAAAAACAATTCTCCTTGTTGATAATACTAAGATAGGCACCCACTTTTTCCATCGCATCTGTACCTTCTCTCAGCTACATGCCATTGTTACAGATCAAGAACCTTCTGAAACACTCAAGCAGGCTATAGAAAATCAAGGTTGCCTACTGCTTTATTAATGCAATTTATGACATCTATACAAGTAAAGGTAGCTTGCTAATCCACTCAATTATTGTTAGACTATTCTATATAATATATCAAAAGAGGTGTATGTGATGGGTAAATTAAGCGGAAAAGTAGCTTTTATTACAGGTGCATCAAATGGTATCGGAAAAGGTATTGCTGAAGTCTATGCTAAGCATGGTGCTAAGCTTATTTTAGTGGATATTTCTGATAAAATTCTTGATGTAGCTAACACTTTAACTCAATCAGGCTTTGAAGCAACAGGAATTATAGCCGATGTTACTAAACTTCAAGATCTTATAATCGCAGTTGATAAAGCGAAACAAATCTATGGTACTATTCATGTGTTGGTTGCCAATGCTGGTGTCTGTAGACTTGGTAACTTCTTAGAAATGAGTGATAAGGATAGAGATTTTCATATTGATATCAACATCAAAGGGACTTGGAATACAGTTAAGGCAGTGTTACCTGAACTTTGTACCCATCCAAGTGCAAGTATTGTCATCACTTCTTCTGTAACAGGTGATATGGTAGCGGATCCTGGTGAAACCGCTTATGCACTAAGTAAAGCTGCTCTTATTGGCTTTACTAAATCCCTTGCTGTAGAGTTTGCTCCACAAGGTATTCGTGTTAATGCTATTTGTCCAGGCTATGTGCGAACACCTATGGCAGAATCCATCGCCCAACAATCAAATCCTTCTGATCCCGAATCTGTTCTTACTGAAATGGCAAAGGCTATCCCACTAAGGCGTCTCGCCACTCCACAAGAAGTTGGTGAATTAGCTGCTTTCTTAGGTAGTGACGAGTCAAGTTATTTAACAGGTACTCAAAATGTTATTGATGGTGGAAGCACCTTACCCGAATCTGTAAGCGTTGGTATCTAAGTATATATTAAGATTTTTATTTTATATGTAATTGCACTCCTTTTGTTTGTAGAATGATTACAATGTAGCAGTTTGTTAAGTAAACTTTATTTGAGCTTATATAGAATCTATGTATTTTAGATTCTATATAAGCTTTCTTTTTATAATCTCCCCTACCTATTCAATCTAGTTTTTTTTTACTATGCTATACTAGAAACACAATGTTTTAATTACCTACTCTATACTTACGATTCTCAATTCTCAAAGGAGGAAATTACTTTGAAAGAACAATATATCACTACTTCCTATGGTAGGATTCATCTCTATAGTAGAGGTAATGGTCCAAAGGCACTTGTACTCCTTCATGGAGCTGGCTGTGACAGTGCCATGCTTTCTTGGCGTGAAATCATGGAAGTCTTTCCTAATGACTATACCATTTATGCACCTGATCATCTTGGCTATGGACTTAGTGACAAACCAACAAATCTCATTGGTACAGCTTTTTATTCTACTCATATTGGTTGTCTAAAGGAAATTATAGACGCTCTAGGATTAGATCAATTTGCTCTAGTGGGACTCTCTATGGGTGGTGCCATTGCTATTGGCTTTGCCTTACAATATCCAAGAAGGGTCAAATATCTAATTCCTGTCGCTTCATGGGGACTTTCACCTAGATTTCCCTTCCAAAAAGTCGCTAACTGGTATATTTACAAAACTAATGGTACACTTTATCAATATAACTGGCTTGTTAAGCGTAAACACCTAGCTAAATATTTTATTGGTTACTCCCTTATAGGAAACAGAAAAAATATTACAGCACCACTTATTGACGAAGTCTTACAAGCTTGTGCTCGTGATGGTGCCGGTAAATCCATGCAAGATTTTCAACGTAGCTCTTGTAGTAAAACAGGTACTCTCCCCTTTTATAGTGATGAACTCAAAAGATTAAGGATGCCTGTTATTTTCTTTGCCGGCGAAAAAGATCCTCTTGTTCCTTTAAAAGATATTAAGGCTGCACTCAAAAAGGTTCCCAATGGCAAACTCTATATTTTCCCCAAATGCAAACATTGGGCTATCAAAGAAAACCCTCATGCTTTCGTAGAAATCATTCAAAAGTATTACTAATCTCAAATAGCCCACACCATTCAACATCTTTGTCGAAATGTGTGGGCTATTCTCTATCCAATGCTTTTTAATAAATACAACTTTTAAATCATTGCCTTCTCCGTTAAAAACACGAAAAGCTCTTGTTGCATCATCTTGGTAAAGTTATTTTCTAAGTGCTAGCGCTTTTTAAAATTTTTCTTTATAAGAAATCACCCAATTATAACCTTTATTTGTTACTTAACTTTTTTATACCTCTTTCACTCCAAAAACATATTGCACAAATTTTTAAATAATATATTTACTTTTTTATTAACTTTGTGTTAATATATTTTTATTAAATTATAAATTTAATATTATTTAATAAATTAATATAAATTAATATTAAATTTTAGTTTAATTTAACTGCATTTCAATTTTTAAATTTAGGGGGGAAGCAACGTGTTTAAAAAAATGAGACGTATTATGGGGTTAACTTTAGCATCAGCTGTATTGGTAACAGGCTGTAGTACCAAACAAGCCGTTGAGACAACTACACCAAAAGCTGAATCAAACAAACAGACAGAATCCGCAAATAAATCTGAATCACCTATAGTCATTACCTACGCTTGTACCAACAGGGATCAAAAAGATCCTTATTACAAAGACCCTGTTACTGGTGAATACTACATGAAAGAAAATGAACGCCAAGTCTACATCCAAATCTTAGAAGAAATTAAAGAAGAACTTAATGTAGACCTTCAGTTTGTAGCCATCCCTGGTTTAATCTGGGAAGTACTTCTTCAAAGTGTATTAGCCGGTGATCCTCTCGCTGATCTTGTAGATTTAGAAATCAACTCACAAGGTAGAATCTTAGCTCAAAACGTTATCCAACCTTTAGATGACTATCTTGACTTATTAGGTGATAATCCATCTCCTAAAATCTATGGCAAACACTTCTTCTTAGAGTCAGCAGCAAGTGGCATGGCATGGACACTTTCACCTCTTGTTTACAATATTGATTATATTGAAGCTGTTGAAGCACTCAAAGTGAACGGTGAGACCGTGTATCCAACAGACCTTTTCAATGATGGCAACTGGACATGGAGTGTATTTACCGATTACCTTGCTACAATCGATGCACACTATGCCAATAGTCAAGCACCTGAAAGGCCTGAATATCGCATTGATGCTTTTAGGACAGATTACACAGAGACCCTTATTGAAGCAATCCACGCAAATGGTGGTGCACTTTATGGAGATGAAGGTCTTCAAATTGATACCCCTGAAGTGAAACAAGCTGTTGCTTACGTAGAAGAGTTAATTAACAAAGGCTTACTTAAAGCTAATATTATAGAAGGAACAAGTAATACACCTTGGGCCTCTCAAGCAACCAACTTCAACCTGGGCGAAACAGTTTTTACTGAAATTGAAGACTGGCGTTTAGGTGAAGCTGCTAGTAAAGCTGCTGATCGTGGTCAATCTATAGGATTTATCCCATTCCCAAGACCAGATCATATGGCAGCAGATGATCCTAACTACCAACCTTCTGTAACAAAAGGTAGTAGTACAATCATTCCAAAAGGTATATCTGAAGAAAAAATTCCAATTGCCATCGCTACCTATAACCTTTTTACTGAAAAAGTTACCAAGGCAAAAGCAGAACTTAAAGCTGCTTTAGGGGAAGACGATACAAAAACCTTAAAAGGTACTGATATTTTCCATGAAAAAATTGGTGCCGATACTGCAGAAATCTACAATAACTGGTGTGCTCCTGTAAACGAGTATAGTATCATGGTTGGTGTGTACTGGAACTTCATGGAGATTGCAGGTGATTCTCTATGGGGAGCTAATGGTTCTCCAAGATTCGATGTGGCTTGGGAATCTAATAAAAACAAGATTACAGATAAACTGTCTACCATTGAAGCCCTTTTAAATACAGAAGAAATCAAAGATAACATCTCTCCACAAGTTGACAAAACAGCAGAAGAGGTATTCTCTATTCCTGTAAGTACAAATCCGAGTACACTCACTTGGACTGATAAGTTCAGTGCAACAGATAATTTAGATGGTCCACTTGATATTACCACTGCTACCTTTGACACAAGCCTTACCAATTTCAATACCGTAGGTATGTACAAAGACGGCATTGTTGTAACAATCAATGACTCCTCAGAAAATACAGGCAAAGCTAAAGCTAATATCTTTGTTTACGACCCAGCCAACAAAGAAGCACCTGTCCTTACGCTCAAAGAAGAATACAGAAGTATCAGCCTTGATGAAGACACTTCTAAAATCAACTGGAATGACTTTGTAGAATCTGCTGTTGATGCAGATGGTCTCAATGTTCTATCAACAATCACTGCAGATCTCAGCACTTTAGATCCAACTACTAAAGGTGACTATACCATTGGGCTTACTGTAACAGACTTCGCTAATAATAGTACAAGTACAGAATTAGTACTCTCTGTAAAATAAATATTCAAATAAAAGAAAAGGCTGTTGTTACAATTCACCTATTGGTTTGATTGTAACAACAGCTTTTTCTATCTTTGAATACTCAATCTTGACCTATTACTTTCTTTAACCCATCTAGCTGCTATCTTTCTTAATTCCTTTTCATTTTCTTTCACCAACTGTTCTCCAATGGCTTTTAGATTTTGCATATTCTTCTCATCTACATTATCCATCTGTGCTAATTCTTTTTCTGATTTGCTTAGATAAGTTTGGATACGCAAATAATCTTTAACATTTCCTCCTGCTTCATACATAACTTTTATTTGATAATCAACTGTCTCTGCTACCCCTCCTAAGAGAATAGAAAATAAAGGTCTAGCCCATCCTGCTCCTCCCCAGTTTTTAGCTTCAGAATAAGGGTAAGGTTGTAAAATGGCTCCTGTTCCAAGTGAAAAAATAGAATAGTTATCTCCTCTATCCCTAGAAAGTTTGCTAGCTTCTGCATAGGCACAAAGTGTGGGATTATTGGCAAATACACCACCATCTATTAAAGAATAGTTCTCTCCTTTAGAATCTCGGATAAGAGCTGGCTGAAAATACGTAGGTGCTGCACTCGTTGCTTGTATAACATCTTTTACAAAGAAATCGCCTTCATCACTGCGATAAGGGTCTAATTGATTAAATAGAACAGCCTGCCTCCTCTCAATATCATAAGAACAAATAAGGCAAGGACGAATAAGCTCACTCAGTTTGATCTCTCCTAAAATACTATTTAACAGCTCTAAGTAACCTTTATTGTTATATCTTGCATTGGCAAGACCAAATACTGCATAGAGACTATGCAAAAAGTTCTTCTTAAAAATAGTTTGACCATGTTGAAGATAAAAATCCAAAACCTCTTGTGCACTAAACCTAGATTTGGTTGGATTTTTTAAATCTGGGCAAGTATATAGTGCAGTCAAAATCCCACCTGTACTTGTTCCTGCTATTAAGTCTACATAGTCTGCAACACGTGTTTCACTATTTCCACTATACTCTTTTAGATAACTTTCAAAAGCTACTAATATTGTTGCAGGAATAATACCTCTTATACCGCCTCCATCTATTGATAGAATTCGAATCATCGTTATCCCTCCCCTGTATTCAGTATATGAAATTAATTAAAAAAAGCTGCCACAAAATTTGTGACAGCCTCTATTTATCTCTATTACATTCCTTCTAAATGTGTTTATAATAGTTATAGACAAAGTTTCTACTTTGAGCATTATGCCCCTAAATAAGCTTTTTTAACTTGAGCATTGTTGAGCAATTCTTTACCTACTCCTGAAAGAACGACTTCCCCAGTTTCTAGCACATAAGCACGATGCGCTATTTGAAGGGCCATATTCGCATTTTGTTCAACAAGTAATACGGTTGTGCCTGTAGTATTAATTTCCTTAATAATATCAAAAATTTCTTGAACAAGAATAGGTGCAAGTCCCATAGAAGGTTCATCCATTAAAACAATTTCTGGACGAGACATAAGTGCACGTGCCATAGCAAGCATTTGCTGTTCCCCACCACTCATGGTCCCTGCTAACTGTTTACGTCTTTCTTTAAGACGTGGGAAACGTGCATACATCTTTTCAATATCTTCACTTATTTGTTTTTTATTGTTGAGAATATAAGCACCTAACTCTAAGTTTTCTTCTACTGTCATTTGAGCAAATACGCGTCTGCCTTCAGGTACATGTGCCATTCCAAGAGGAACCAACTTATGTGCTTCAATATGTGAAATGTCCTGTTCTTTTAAAGTGATCTTGCCCCCACTTGGTTTAAGCATCCCACTTACAGCTTGCAAGGTAGAGGTTTTCCCTGCACCGTTAGCACCGATCAACGTTACAATCTCACCTTTTGCCACTTCAAAAGAGATATTTTTCAAGGCATGGATATTGCCATAATGTACATTTAGATTTTCTACTTTTAACATAGTTACCTCCTTTTAAGCCTGGCCTAAATAAGCTCCAATAACTTTTTCATTATTTTGTACTTCTTCTGGTGTTCCACGTGCAATCACATTCCCATAATCAATAACAACTAAACGTTCACAAATAGACATGACAAGGTGCATATCATGCTCAATAAGCAAAATAGCAATCCCAAATTCATCTCGAATCATTTTAATTGTATGCATTAGCTCGTTGGTTTCATTTGGATTCATCCCCGCTGCTGGTTCATCAAGCAAAAGAAGCTTTGGCTTCCCTGCTAATGCCCTTGCAATTTCTAACTTACGTTGTTTACCATAAGGTAAATTCATACTCAGCTCATTGGCATAACCGTCTAGTTCAAAAATCCTAAGCAGTTTCATAGCCTCTTCCTGTAACCATTCTTCTTGCTTTTTGTAACGTGGTAATCTTAAAATCCCTTCTACCGTGTTATAACTTAAGCGGTTATTAAAAGCTACTTTAACATTATCAATAACGGTCATCTGTTTGAAAAGACGGATATTTTGGAATGTACGTGTAATACCTTTTTTTACGATTTGATGGGTTTTAAGTCGATCAATACGTTCACCATCAAATGTAATAGAGCCTTCTGTAGGTGTATAAACACCAGTAAGGAGGTTGAATACTGTAGTCTTGCCTGCGCCATTTGGACCAATAAGTCCTATGAGTTCCCCTTGCTCTATATGTAGGTCTAATTCAGAAACAGGTTTAATCCCTCCAAAGTTGACACTCATTTTATTGACTTCTAATAGTGACATACTATTCCTCCTTTCCTAAGCTTACTGTTTTTTTGAATTTACCTTCTAATCCCACTTTCCCTAAGATACTTTTAAAAGTAATTCCTTTTGCTTTACAAATCATCATTACAACAAGTACTACTGAATAAATAAGCATACGGTATTCTGAAAAAGCACGTAGCATTTCATTTAATATGCCTAAAACAATGGCTGCAATAATGGTACCACTTAAACTGCCCATTCCTCCAAGTACAACGATAATTAAGTACTCAATCGAATTTAAGAATCCAAAGCTACTTGGCGTAAGCCCCTGTAAGTAATGGGCATACAATCCACCACCAATACCTGCAAAAAAGGCGGCAATAGCAAAGGCAAAAGTTTTGTAATAGAACGTTGAAATCCCAATACAATCTGTTGCAATCTCATTTTCACGAATAGCAATAATAGCACGGCCATGTCTGGATTTAATAAGTAAGAATAAAGTTGCTACAATTGCAGCTGTAATAACAAATGTGATTGAAAAATTACTATAACTAGAAATACCTGAAAGACCTTTTGCTCCATTAGTAATTTTAAGGTTATTAAGGACAATACGAATGATTTCACCAAAACCAAGTGTAATAATACCTAAATAATCTCCACGTAGTCTAAGTGCTGGAATCCCTATTAAAACCCCTATAAAAGCAGCAAATACTCCCCCCACAATAAGTCCTATTGGAAACTCAATAAACATAGGCAAATCTAAGTTCATTGTAATAAGTGCAGAAGTATACGCACCAATTGCCATAAACCCTGCATGCCCGAGTACAAGTTCCCCTAAGTAACCTGTTACAAGTGCTAATGAAGTTGCCATAATCACATTAATTAAAATAGAAATAAGTACACCTGTATAGTAGTAATTAATAATGCCTACGCTCATACCAAGCATCAAAAGTGCATAAATCAAGATAGTTCCTATTAAAAAGGTAAGTGTTTTGTTCGTTTTAAGTTTTTCCATTTTTTTCACCTACACTTTCTCTCGTATATTCTTACCTAAAATACCTGATGGTTTAAGTAAGAGTACTAAAATTAAGATTAAGAATAAAATGGCATCTGCCCAAGATGAAGCTTCTGCCCAAAATACAGAGAAAAATCCTTTTGCCAAACTTTCAATAATCCCAAGTAAGAAACCGCCAAGCATGGCACCTGGTATGACACCAATACCACCAAGTACAGCTGCAATAAAGGCTTTAAGTCCAGGCATAACCCCCATTAGAGGTTTAATTTGTGGGTAGGCCATGGCAAAGAGAATCCCTCCCATTGCTCCAAGAGCTGAACCAATTGCAAAAGCAATAGAAATGGTTTTATTAACTGAGATTCCCATAAGTGATGCTGCTTGTGCATCTTCTGATGCTGCACGCATGGCTTTCCCAAGTTTTGTCTTTTTGATGAAAAGTTCTAAGGCAACCATTAATAAAAGAGATAAACCTAAAGAAATCAACATAATCTTACTAATTTGTAGCTGGCCAATTTGAATAGGTTCTAAAGAAATGGTTGGGAAGGGTTTAGAGCTTGCTCCAAATAAAATATTGAATAACGTTTCTAAGAAAAAGCTTACACCAATGGCTGTAATAAGCGCCCACATTCTTGGTGCATTACGAAGAGGCTTATAAGCAATCCTCTCAATCCCCATCCCAATCACTGCACAAGACACCATAGAAATAATAATAGCAACTGGAAGCGGCAAGCCAAATACGGCAATCATGACAAAAGCAATATATGCCCCCACCATCATAATGTCTCCGTGTGCAAAGTTTATAAGTTTTACAATCCCATATACCATCGTATATCCTAATGCAATCAACGCATAAATACTACCGATATGTAGACCATTTAATATTTGCTGAATAAAAAGTGTACCATAGTCCATACAAAGTCCCCTCTCCTCTTGATTTTACATAACTCGTGCTAAACTTTTAAAATGTGGGGCTGTTGCACTTATACAACAACCCCTCATCAATCTACTTTCTATTTAACTGCATCTAACTTTTTGTAAAGTTTGTTTTCGCCATTTTCAATGCGAATAACAGATACAGATTTTACTGGGTTTCTGTTTTCATCGAATGTAACATCTCCTGTTACACAAGCTAAAGATGTATTTTGCATAGCTGCTACCACCGCATCCGCTTCTGTTGAACCTGCTGTTTTAATCGCTTCAAGCATAATGCGTGCTGCATCATAACCAAGTGCTGCGAAAGCATTAGGTTCTTCATTGTATTTCCCTTTGTAACTTGTAATGAAGTTTTGTACGATATCAGATGTATCTTCTACCGTATAGTGGTTAACAAAATAGCTGCCTTCTACAACTTCTGGGTTGTTTACAGTTTTTTCTGTTACACCATCCCATCCATCACCACCAATAAGTGTTGCTGTAATACCAATTTCTCTTGCTTGTGTTGCAATATTCGCAATGGTTTCATAGTAATCTGGAATAACAATAACTTCTGGGTTGGCATTTTTGATATTTGTTAAGATAGGTTTAAAGTCTACATCATTACTTCCATATTTTTCAGTTCTAACAATCTCACCACCATTTGCTACAAAAAGCTCTTCGAATGCTTCTGCAATACCTGATGAATAATCAGACTCTGAGTTTACAAGCATTGCAACCTTTGTTGCACTTAGATCTTCTGTTGCAAACTTAGCAAGAAGTTCACCTTGTGCTGGATCTATGTAACATGCTCTAAAAATATTGTTACCAATTGCGGTAATCCCTTCCTTGGTACCTGTTGGTGTAATCATTGGAATGTTTTTTTCTGCTGCTAAGTGAGCAATGGTTTCTGTTGTACTACTAATATCAGAACCAATGAATGCCACGACTTTATCATTTTCTACTAATTTTTTGAAAGCATTGGTTGCATCTTGTTGATTTGCCTTATTATCTTCTAAGATAAAATCAATTTGTTTGCCTAGTATACCACCTGCTGCATTGTACTCTTCAATAGCAAGTTTTGCCCCATTACTTGCTGCAATACCGTATTGTGCACAAGAACCTGTTAAGTCGAAGCTTGCACCAATTCTAATGGTATCTCCATTTCCTCCTGATTGTTGACATCCTACAAAACTCATCGAACTCATCATCATTGCTAATCCCATAGCAAATAATCTTTTTGTTTTCATAATATCCCTCCGTCAATCTTTATATTTATATTTGAAATTATACTTAATATATATTTCAATTTCAAGACAAATTTATAATAAATTTTATATATTTATTCGATTTATGTTAGATATAATTATTTTTCATGAATCCAAAAATATAAAACTCTTCATTTTACAGATAATTCATTTCACCTATATCATTTTTACGTAAACCTTATATTTTTTCTTAATACCTCTTGAAAGCCTTATAAAGTCTTTGTAAAATAAAAATATACAAGAAAGGATGATTCTTTGATGATTTACATAAAAAAGTCTTTACCTGTGACGGATTCTTTCATTTCTAAAGACACTTGCTTTTTAGATTTTGAAACAACAGGTTTATCAAAACAGAATGATCACATTATGTGCATCGGTCTTGCTTCATTAAATGAAGGAGATTTTCTCCTTGAACAGTGGCTCATTGAAAACACTGAAGAAGAAATCAAACTTCTTTATACACTTATGGAAACATTACACAAATTCAATCGTATTTACACTTATGGCGGTAAACATTTTGAATGGCCTTTTCTAACTTTTAAATTAGAAGCTTATGATTTGGATGCTTCTTTTTTAACTGCTTGTCATCTCGTAGATCTTAAGCCATCTAAGGCTAAACGTACCACCTTAGAGTCTCAAGCAGGATTTAAGCGTTTACAAACAAGTACAGGTAAAGAACTAGCAAAACTTGCAAAACTCTCCTTACAAACACCAAGCGAGGCCTATCAAACACTTATCTTAGAACACAACCGAGAAGAACTTTTAAGTTTACAAGCTCTTTTTAACTACTTACAGTTTCTTAAACACTTAAGTAGCAATGACTTAAAAGAAACAGTTCTAAAAGAACAGTCTTTAGTTTTTCGCCTCTCCCCTACACTTACTTACTCAAAATCTTTTGATTTAACGTGTAAGCATGTAGTATGCCACTATGATACAGAACAAAACATTTTTCAGATTCAACTAGAAGCACATCTTCTCACTCTTAAAACTTATTTACCAGCTAAAGACTATTATCTTATTGAAGGTGAACTGATGCACAAATCCCTAGCTAAACTTCTTCCAGCTTCCATGCGCCAAAAGGTTGCAAAAGATCAATGCTATTTAGAACAAGAAGGTTATTATCTCCCTTATACCTTAGAAGAATCTGAACGCTCCTGGCAAGATTGCAACAAGGTATGTTATACGCTCTATGATCCAAATACATTTGCACCTCATATTCCTTCCCTTCTTAGACAAATCCTAAAGGGACTATCTAAACTTACTAGTGCTTCACCCCAATAACCAAAAGCCCTACCTTACTCGCGATCGTATGCCAGTAAGATAGGGCTTTTATATTAAAATACTATTTTTATTGTTTTTCATAAAAGAAAATACGATAAGGATTTAGATTAAATTTTTGTGAACCAATGATTTGTTCTGTACTTCCAACAAATAAAATACCTTCTTTATTTAGAGAACGACTAAATTTTGTATAAATATCATTTTTAGCCTCTTCTGTAAAATAAATCAGTACATTACGACATACAATAAGATCTATACGTTCTGGATAAGGATCTTTTAAAAGATCGTGCTGTTGAAATTGAATACATTTTTTGATTTCAGGAGAAATCACGTATTTATCCCCTTCTTGGATGATAAAACGGTCTCGTAAATCTTTAGGTACATTGGTTAAATGTTTATCTATGTACTCGCCAGCTTTAGCTTTGGCAAGTATTTCTTGATCTATGTCTGTAGCAATAATCTTAATTTGATGAAGGGGCATAAACTTGGATAACAACATAGCTAATGAATAAGGCTCATCACCTGTTGAGCATGCTGCACTCCATATCTTAATGCTCCCCTTCTTTTTAAGCAACATGGGAATAATCTCTGTTTCTAATGTGACCCACTGATTGGGATTACGGAAGAACTCTGATACGTTAATCGTAATATAGCTTAAAAATTCATCATAAAGGGTTCTATTCATTTTAAGTAATGCTAGGTAGTCCTCATATTCTTTACATCCATGCTTACGTATATTAGCATCAATACGTCTTTTCATTTGATTTTCTTTGTAAGCATTTAAATCCACACCGGTAAGCCTTAATATACCTGTCTTAAATTCTGTATAGTTCATGCTCTTCTCCCATGCATCTATTAGATTTGTTCTAGTTTTGTGAGGACTTCATTAATCACATCACTAGGTGTAGAAGCACCTGCTGTTACACCAACTTCTTCTACTCCATCAAACCATTCTTTTTCTAACATAGAAGCATCATCAATACAATGTGTATTCGGACATATGGATTGACAAATTTCATAAAGTTTTTGCGTATTAGAACTCAAACGACTTCCTATTACAACCATAGCATCTACTTGACCAGCTATTTCACGTGCTTCGTCTTGTCTTTCTGATGTTGCGCTACAAATTGTATTGGTAAATTTGATGTCGTAACCTGCTTGTTCTAAGGTGTTCACAATTTCGTCTACTACTGCTTTCTTATAAGTCGTTTGTGAAACAACAAAATACCGTTCTTCTTTACTTAACTTACTTAAGTCTAGTTCATCAATATTTTTTAATATGATACAACCTTCTTTTGTCCATCCATTAATCCCAATAATCTCTGGATGTTTTGCATCACCAATCAAGATAATTTTGTATCCATCCCTTTCATGTCTATTGACAAGCTTATGAATTTTAGTTACATAAGGACATGTGGCATCAACAACATGAATGGCTTTATCGTTCGCTTCTTTATACACATCTTCTGGTACACCATGGGCACGAATAATCACCTGATCCATTGGAATATTGTCTAATTCTTCTACTGAATGAATTCCTTTGTTATGAAGCTTATTAATTACCGCTTCATTATGAATAATATGTCCTAGTGTATAAGTTGTTTTAGTAGCATCTGTATCAAATGCCATATCTACTGCACGTTTTACACCAAAACAAAATCCTGCACTTTTTGCAAGTAAAACTTTCATCTTATCAGCTCCTATTGCTTTTGTTTAAGTAATCCTATGATGTGTTCAACAATTTGCTCTACTGTAAGACTTGTTGTATCTACTTCTACTGCATCTTCTGCCTTTTTAAGTGGTGAAACACTACGATTCATATCTTGATAGTCACGTGCTTCAATTTCTTCTAATAATGTTTCAAAACTTACTTCCATACCTTTTGCTTGGTACTCCATTAACCTTCTTTTTGCACGCTCACTACTAGATGCTGTTAAGAAGATTTTTAATGTAGCATTAGGTAGTACAACTGTACCAATATCGCGTCCATCCATAACAACAGACTTCGTTTGTGCTAATTTTCTTTGCATCTCAACTAAGGCGATACGTACTTTTTCGTAAGTTGCTACTTTAGATGCAGAAGCTGCTACTTCTTGTGTTCTTATGGCTTCACTTACGTCTTCACCGTTTAAGTAAATACGTTGATTTGCATTTTCATAGGTTAAATCAATGTGTATATCTTCTAAAGCTTCATTAACTAAAGCTTCTATCGTATAATCAATACCTCTTTGTATACAGTATAGTCCTACACTACGATACATTGCACCTGTGTCAATGTATGTACAACTTAATTCTCCCGCAATACGTTTAGCAATGGTACTTTTACCTGCACCTGCTGGCCCGTCTAATGCAAGAGAAAAAGTTGCAAGGTCTGGACGTAATTTGCAGGCTTCACCTAAATATTGGTGCCTTGCAGTTTTTTGTGTTACTATGCTGCTTGTACAAATGAGTGCAATACGGATGCAGTGTTCAAGTGAATCCACTACCTCCATCTCTTGCATACACATAAGTGCAGCTTCTGTAATACCTAACTCACGTGCTGCAATAGCTGGATAAGCTGCATCCAAATCTTTTGTGCAAGTAAATGTAATTTGTATAATTTCTTCTATTTTTACCTGATTGGCCATTAATACAGCTTCTAAGAGTGCTTTTGTCTGGCATAGAATAGACTCTCTTGTGTTTTCAGCTGTAATAGCACCTCTAATGGCAATAGTATTATTCATCTTATCCCTCTCTTTAATCGCATTTTTCCTTAACTGTTGTTGGGGTCGTATAATGTGGTGTATTCACTTCCCTTGTATCATCATAAACTTCATATTCCATCCAAACTGTTTCAAGATTATCTAAGTTGGTTGAAATTTCATCTTTCATACGTAAGCTGACTGCAACAATAATTGCATTAATGATACTAAGTGGTGCTACAAGTGAGTCTACAAAAGATACCATCTCACTACGTCCAATTAAAGTATGCTCTGCGTATTGTGCAATCGGTGAAATATAACTATCTGTAATCGCAATGATACCAGCCTGTCTTGAGCGTGCATATTCTAATGCTTTGAGAATACGTTTTGAATATCTAGGGAAACTAATACCAATAATGACATCGTTTTCACTAATATGATGTAAAAGCTCAAAGATCTCACTAATACTATTTGTATTAATCACTTTAACCCTTGGGAAAATAATATTGAAGTAAAATCCTAGGAAACTTGCAAGACCTGCACAGCTTCTTACCCCTAAGATATAAATCGTGTCTGCTGCTAGTATCTTATCAATTGCCATATCAAAAGTTTCTTCATCTATTTGTTCAATGGTATATGCAATTTTTTCTTGATCTGTTTGAAGTACACTTTTCAGAACGTGATTCACATCAATACGATCTGTAGTAACTTCTAATCTTTGCATCGCAGTTAATTTGCTCTTTACAAGCTCTTCTAATGCGTCTTGGAACTTAGGGTACCCGTCATATCCTAATTCGTTTGCAAAACGTACAACTGTTGACTCACTTACCCCCACTATTGTTCCTAGTTTTGCCGCTGTCAAAAACACTGCTTTTTCGTAGTGTTCTAAAATATAATTAGCGATGAGTTTCTGCCCTTTGCTGAGTTTAGGCATACTTTTCTTAATGCGATGAATTAAATCATTATTCATATTCATTTCCTTTCAAATACCTTCTTTATCTTTTATCTAGTATCATTATATATTATATTTTACTTTTTACAACGATATTTTATGAATTAACGCATAAAAAGACTACAGGATAGGTATTCCTGTAGTCTTTTTGGCATTTTACTACTTACACTGGATAAGCTTTGTTCTTTTTGTCCGCAATTGTTGGGTCAACTTTCTTCCCCTGTGCTTCACGATACTTAAAGAAGTCCATTGCAACTTGTGGGAATAGAGCATAAGAAAGGATATCTTCATCTTGTTGTTTATAAATAGCCATTTCTTTTTCAAGTTTATCAAGTTCTGGAGTGAGTAAGTCAGCAGGTCTACAAGTAATTGGCATTTCATCACCAATAATTTTTTTAACAATTTCTTCTTTGATTGGTACTGGTGTACAACCATACTCCCCACGTACAATCCCTTTAGATTCTTTAGAAACCATTTTGTAACGTTCGCCTGCAAGTACGTTTAGTACAGCTTGTGTTCCTACAATCTGGCTTGTTGGTGTTACAAGTGGTAAGTAACCAAAGTCTGCACGTACTTTTGGAATTTCTTGTAATACTTCATAGTATTTATCTTCTGCATGTTGTTGTTTTAATTGAGATACTAAGTTAGAAAGCATACCACCTGGTACTTGGTAACGAAGTGTATTAATATCTACAGCTAATACTTTTGTATTCATAAGACCGCTTGCAAGTGCTTCTTCACGCATTGGTCTAAAGTACTCAGTGATTTCACTTAATGCTTCTGTATTAATACCTGTATCATATGGTGTACCTTTAAATGTTTCAACTAAAACTTCTGTAGCTGGTTGAGATGTACCCATAGCAAGTGGTGACATAGCTGTATCAATGATATCACATCCTGCTTCAACTGCTTTTAGGTAAGTCATTGAAGCAACCCCACTTGTATAGTGTGTATGAAGTTGAATAGGAAGATTTGTATTTGCTTTTAAAGCTTTTACTAAACGTTCTGCTTCATAAGGTACTAAAAGCCCAGCCATATCTTTAATACAGATAGAATGTGCACCGATATTTTCAATATTTTTAGCCAGTTTAACATAGTATTCCAAAGTATGTACATCACTTAATGTATAAGAAATCGCAACTTGAGCATGACCATTTTCTTTATGTGTTGCCTTTACTGCTGTTTCTAAGTTTCTCATATCATTTAAAGCATCAAAGATACGGATAATATCAATACCATTTGCAATACTTTTTTGTACAAAGTATTCTACTACGTCATCTGCATAATGACGATAACCTAAAATATTTTGTCCTCTAAAAAGCATTTGAAGCTTTGTATTTTTAACTTCTTTACGAATTTTACGAAGTCTTTCCCATGGGTCTTCATTTAAGAAGCGAAGGCAAGCATCAAATGTTGCGCCGCCCCATACTTCCATTGCATGGAAACCAATTTGGTCCATTTTAGAAGCAATTGGTAAAATCTCTTCAGTTGTCATACGTGTTGCAATAAGTGATTGATGCGCATCACGTAAGGTTGTATCCATTATTTTAACAGGTCTTACAATATTCTCTGACATGTAAATGTGCCTCCCTTATTAACCGTAAATTGATAGTAGTACACCCGCTGCAATCGCTGATCCAATAACCCCTGCAACATTTGGACCCATTGCATGCATAAGTAAGAAGTTTGTTGGGCATTCTTCTTGACCCGTTTTTTGAACAACACGTGCAGCCATTGGTACAGCTGATACCCCTGCAGCACCAATAAGTGGATTAATTTTCTTACCACTTGCATAGTACATAATCTTACCAAAGAGTACGCCACCTGTTGTTCCCACGATAAATGCAAATAAACCTAAACATAAAATACCAAGTGTATTCATGTTAAGGAACTTCTCTGCACTTGTTGAAGCACCAACTGAAAGTCCTAATAAAATAGTAATAATAGACATCATTGCATTACTTGCTACATCCGCTAAACGATTTGTAGAAGCAACTTCTTTTAATAAGTTACCAAACATAAGCATACCTACTAAAGTGCCTGCTGATGGTAAAATAAGAGATACAACGATTGTAACAACAATTGGGAACACAATTTTTTCTATTTTAGAAACGGGACGGAGTTGTTCCATCTTGATCATACGTTGTTCTTTAGTTGTAAACAATCTCATAATTGGTGGTTGAATAAGTGGTACAAGCGCCATATATGAATAAGCAGATACTGCAATTGCTCCAAGTAAGTGTGGTGCAAGCTTTGTTGCTACGAAGATAGATGTAGGACCATCTGCGCCACCGATAATACCGATTGATGCAGCTTCTGGACCTGTGAATCCAAGTAAAAGTGCACCTAAGAAAGCTACGAAAATACCAAGTTGGGCTGCAGCACCTAAAAGTAAGCTTTTAGGATTGGCAATAAGTGGACCAAAGTCTGTCATCGCACCTACACCAATGAAAATAAGTGGTGGGAAGATTCCTAACTCTTTACCCATACCTATGTAGTATAAAAGTCCACCTGGTTCTAATTTACCTGTTACTTCATTCATTGCATCATGTGCTGTAATGCCCACGCCTGGTAAGTTAACAAGTAACATCCCAAATGCAATAGGTACAAGTAAAAGTGGTTCAAAGCCTTTTGCAATGGCTAAGTAAAGTAATACACAGGCAATAATAATCATGGCTGCATATTTCCAGTCCATTTGCGCAATACCCGAACTCATGCAGAATTCTTTGACCGCGTCTACGAAGACATTCAATATATTCATTTTTGTTTCCCCCTCTATAGCGTTAGGTCAAAAGATTAGTTAATAGAAACAATCACATCGTTTGCTTCTACCATAGCACCTGAAGATACATTTACAGATGCAATAGTACCTGATGCAGATGCAAAAACTTCATTTTCCATTTTCATAGCTTCTAAAATAGCAACAAGATCACCTTCTTTAATAACTTGACCTACTTTAACTTTTACATCTACGATTTTACCTGGCATTGGCGCAACAACTTTATTTTGACCTGTTGCCGCTGGAGCTGCTGGTGTCACAGGTGCCGCTGCTTTTGGCATCGCTACTGGTGCCACTGGTCTTTGAGCTACTGGCGCTGCTGATGTGCTTACACCTGCACCTAATTCTTCAACTTCTACCTCGTATGTATTCCCATTAACTGTTACTTGAAATTTTCTCATTTTTGAACCCTCCCTATTTTCTTATGCTCTATGTCTGTTAATTTGTCTTAATGAACGAACTTGTAACTGATCTGCTGTTGTACCAAGACTTGCTGCAATAGCTGCTGTAATCACAGCAACAAGTTCAAGCTCTGAAGTTTCATCTACTGCTTCTACAACAAGTACTTCTTCTTGTACTACTGTAACTGCTACTTCTTTATTAGTATCCTTCTTACTCTCAATTGTTGCAACGATCATACCTGTTACTTTGATTAAAGCAATTAATATAAGAAGCACTACGAATACCATTGACACACCGATTAAGAAAACACTTAATCCATCTACCATGGCACCAAAATTCAAACTAAATTCCATTTGGCTCACCTACCTTATACTGTTGGGTGCTTTTTAAGTGTACTTGCCACTTGTTTTGTATAAAGCACTTCAAGGGCAGCAATAACGCGTTTTCTTGTTGCAGCTGGTTCAATAATATCATCAATGTAGCCATGTGCAGCTACTGCATAAACACTACTATGAGTTGCTTCAAATTCAGCAATTTTTTCATTCATTACTGCTACTTTATCTGTAGCTTGTTCAAGTTCTTCCCCATACATGATTTTAACAGCACTTTCACTATTCATTGTAGAAACTTCAGCTGTTGGCCATGCATAAACATAGTCCGCACCTAAATGTTTACTATTCATGAGGGTGTATGCCATTCCATAAGCTTCTTTTAAGATGACATTGACTTTAGGTACAGTGGCATTTGCAAAAGCAAAAGCTAATTTACTAGCTGCCTTAATAATACCCGATTTTTCTGTTTCAACTGTGGATTCAATACGTTCAATTTGAGAGAGGGTTACTAGTGGAATATTGAATGCATCACAGAAATTTACAAACTGAGTTATTTTTTCTATTGCTTGAAGATCAACAGTTTTTTCTGTATTTGCAATCATACCAACTGTTACACCATTCATTCTTGCAAACGCTGTTAAAGCTTTTGCACCGTATTCTTTACTTACTTCTACATATGTACAGTCATCTACAATTGAAGTTACAATGTCTTTGGCATTTGCTACTTCAAAGTCAAATTGATTAAGTGCTTCATCTACACGATTTAAATCATCCACACATTGATAACAAGGTGCTTCATCGTCACTATTTGCAGGTAAGTAACTCATAAGGTTACGTACTTCTCCAATTAACACCTGTTCATCAGCTTGGCCAAAATGTGCAAGTCCGCTTTGACTTAAATGTACATTTGATGCTGCTACTGTATCAAACGATGCTTTTTTATCTTCAAGGGTATTAGGACTATTTAAGTACATCTGTCCATTTTTAGTTGAGATAAATGTAAAGTCAGATAATCCTGTTATAAAGGAAACACCACCTGCACAATCTCCGCATACTACTGAGATTTGTGGAATAAGCCCTGAAGCTTCTGACATTTTACCAAAAATCATTCCATACCCATTTAGTGCTTCAATACTTTCTTCTAGGCGAAGTCCTACTGTATCAATAAAGCCTACAACAGGTGCACCCATTTTGATTGCATCATCATATGTCTTAACAATCTTTTTCGCATGCATTTCCCCTATTGATCCACCTAATACAGCTGGATCTTGGCTATATACATAAACAAGATTGCCTTCGATTGTACCATAGCCACATACTACACCGTCTGCTGGTGCTTGTACTTTTTCCCCTTTACAAGCTGTGGTTTTACTTGTAATGAAAGCACCAATTTCAACGAAACTATTTTCGTCAAGTAAATGTGTAATTCTGTCTCTAGCAGTTAGTTTACCTTTATCTAAAACTGCTTTTTTAGCTGCTTCATCATAACCATTTTGAATGGCTGATTTGTGAGCTTCCAGTTCAGATAATTTTTGTAATGTGCTCATCTGATACCCTCCAATTAGTAAAAAAATTTGAAAAACTAAGTATAAAGATTGCCAATTACAGTATACTAAACAAAAATATAATATACAATATATTTTTATATTATATATTATATTTTGTGACATTTAACTCGACTTTTCAAACAAATCGTTATTTTTTTCTCAAAATTAAGAAACAATTAGGACAAGGCTTTTTTACATTCATTACATTCAAATGTAAAATAGAAAATTCCCTAACATGATAACTTTGCAAAAAGGTTTCAATATGTTCATGTTCATTACGGCCTTCCTCATGCCCTGGATAAGTCATAACAGCTAAAAGACCACCATCTGATAGTTTGTCCATTACCTTTTGTAAGGCTTCTAAAGTGGTTTCTGTATGAGTCACAACACCCTTATCTGCTCCAGGCAAATACCCTAAATTAAATACGGCTAAATCAATTTCGCCTTCTATATACTGCTCTAAATGATGATGAGAATCTAAAATAAGATGTACTTCCTTTGTAGAACTAACTATTTTCTCTCTACTATTATCTAAGGCTTGCTGCTGTATATCAAAGCCATAAAGGGTTGAAACCTGTTCTTGACTATGCAAAAACTCTAGGTCATAACCATTACCTAGAGTTCCGTCCATTGCTGTTAAATTTTGTTTCCCCCACATTTTGAGGTGTTGTTCAATAAGAAGATGTAAGTTATTGGTCATATTACGACTGAGCATTTTATTCACCTAATCCTTTTAAATAATTAACCTCTTGTCTGGTCAGTGGTCTATAAGATCCTGATTCTAAATCGCCAAGTTCAAGTGATCCCATAGATACACGTGTTAAACGTAGGACATCATAACCTACTGCTGCACACATTTTTCTAACTTGTCTATTACGACCTTCATGTATAGTTAAACTGAAAGTTGTTGTTGCACCATTTTGTCGAATAACTTTTGTTTTTGCTGGTGCTGTTAAATAACCATCAATGACTACACCTTGTTGAAGCTTTTGAAGTGTTGATGGACGTATATCACCTTTTACTTTAACAACATAAGTTTTATCTACATGGTGTTTTGGATGTGTGAGGGCATAAGTAAGCTCTCCATCGTTTGTTAAGATAAGAAGTCCTGTTGTATTATAGTCAAGACGTCCTACTGGAAAAATACGATAAGGAATGTTTTTTACTAAGTCTAAAACTGTTGGACGATCTTTTTCATCTGCTACAGATGTAATATAACCTGTTGGTTTATTAAGTAAGTAATATACTAATTGTTCTTCTTCTTGTACAGGCTGATTTTCAAAGAGGACTTCATCCCCTTCCTCTACTTGTACGCCTTGTTCAGTTACAACTTGTCCATTTACTTTTACTTTACCTTCTGCAATATACTGCTCACATTTTCTTCTTGATCCAACGCCACATTGGGCTAAATATTTTTGTAGTCGCATAAATCTACCCTTTCTTTTGTTACCTACTATTTTGTCTGTATTGTATGTCTATGTTATTAGGGTTGTTGCCTATTTATTCTGTGTTTATACCTTTATTTATCTTCTATATTGAAAAACTTCTTGATTTTATCCATCAAAGTAGCCTTCGCTATACTGCGATTTGCTAAAAGCTCTGTTTTTTCAATAATAGTATTGCCACATACCACTTCTAATTTACCTATCACTTGATTTTCTACAATAGGTGCTTCTATTTCATTTGGAAGTGTTTTTTTGATTTCCACACTTGCTTTTTCTTCTGCTGATAATGGCAAAATAATATCTTCTTTTGGATGCACTTCAATTTGTTCTTCTTTTCCTTCTATAACAGGAACAACACCGTAGTTCTCACCATCTTCAATAACTTGATACTTTTTATAGTTATCAAAACCATAATTCATTAATTTGATCACATCTGTATACTTACGTGATTTACCTTTATCATTCCAACCTGCCCCCAGTGAAACACCAATAAGCTCCATACCATCTTTTTTAACGGCACCTACAAAACAGTGACCTGCTTTGTTTGTAAATCCTGTTTTAACACCTTCTGCACCTTGGTATTGACTTAAAAAGCGATTTTTATTTCTAAGTTGATGAGGTTTGCTTCCTTCAACTGTTTCTGTTGGAATGCTTTTTTCAGGTGTTGTAATAATCTCAACAAATTTTGGATTTTCTAAGGCATATGCTGCAATAAGGGCCATATCATAAGCTGTTGCATGATGATTAGGACCATCTAAACCGTTAGGTGTTTCAAAACAAGTATCTTCAGCACCTAATTCTTTTGCTTTTTCGGTCATCATTTCACAAAAGCCTTCTACACTTCCGCCTACATGTTCTGCTACAGCTATAGCTGTATCGTTATGTGATTCTAACATAAGTGAATAAAGTAAGTCACCTAGTTTTTGTTTTTCACCTGTTTGAAGGTTTAATTTTACTTTAGGCGCACGTGCCGCACGGCTAGATACTGTCACAATCTCATCTAATTTACCTGATTCAATGGCTACAATACAAGTCATAATCTTTGTTGTACTCGCCATAGGAAGTGGTTCATGTGCATTTTGTTCATATAAAATACGCTTACTATCCTTCTCTATTAAAACAGATCCTTTTGAATAGATTGTTCCTGGACCTTCACTCGCATAAACACATTGTGTCATTAAAAGTGTTAACGCAACGATACTTTTAAGTCGTTTTTTCATTCTAATCGTCTCCTCAAAACCAATGTATATTCTATGATTCAGCATACCTCATACTATTCCATTTTATACATTTTAATAGGTTTATTAGAGCTTATTCTTTATCGTTTGCATCTGTTTCCTCACTATTTTCTAGCTCATTCTTTAATTGTTCATTGGCTGTTTCTTCAGAAATATAATTCATTTCTTCCTCTATTTCTTTTTTAAAACGCTCAATTAACTCTTCCTTCACTTTAGGAAGTTCTTCAATGTTTTTAAAGCCGAAGTGACGTAAGAAGCTGGTTGTGGTACCAAACAAAATAGGACGTCCAATAACATTGAGCCTTCCTACTTCTTCAATCAAATCATATTCTAAAAGTTTACTAACAGCGTGCTCACATCTTACACCACGAATGTCCTCGATTTGTGCCTTTGTAATCGGCTGAGAATAGGCCACAATTGCCAATGTTTCAAGCAAGGCTTGGGTAAGTAGCTTCTTCACTGGCTTTTGCTTGTAGCGTTGAATATAACCAATATTTCGTGGTACTGTACACATTTGATAACCATTGTCTACTTCTATGATTTCAATGCCACTTCCTGTCTTTTCATACCATTCATTTAGCCTGTAAATTGCCATATGAATGGTAATTTCTTCTGCTTCACAAATTTCTGAGAGCTTGCCACTTGGCACACTATCACCTACATAAAAAAGAATGGATTCTAATGCACTCTCAAGTTCAGTCTTTTGCATCTTCTTTCACTCCTGTAATAATAATATCTGCCAAAGGCTTTTCCTGTACAATTCGAATTTGTTTTTTATGTACTAATTCTAAGATGGACATAAAAGTTACAATACGTTCTACTTTTGGCATACTTACTGTACACAACTCAAAAAAAGATACTCTTCCATTTAACTCTAATAAGTTTAAAATGTAGAGTGCTTTCTGCTCAATTGTATAGGTATCCTTTTTTAATATAGAAGAATCAATTTTCTTAGATTTTTGATGCACCAAAATTTGCTTTTGCTTCATTAAGTTCTGAAAAGCTTCATAAAGTTGCTCAAGGGTAACATCAATTAAGATATCTTCTGTAGTTGGTACGGGTACTTCTATCTTATCGTTACTTTCATGATTTCTAAAACAGAAATCTGAAGAACCATTTTGGCGTTCATCTAATTCATGAGAAACGTACTTAATCTTTTTGTATTCTAATAGCTTTCTAATTAATTCTTCCCTAGGGTCTTCTTCGTTAACCTCTTCATTTTTAGGAGGCTTAGGTAAAAGCATTTTAGATTTAATATAGAGTAAAGTTGCCGCCATCACGATAAATTCACTCATTTGTTCTAATTCAAGTGTATTTGAACTTTCTATATAAGCTAAATACTGGTCTGTAATAGAAGAAATTTCTATATCACAAATACTCATTTTGTTCTTTTCGAGCAAATAAAGGAGTAAGTCCAGAGGACCTTCAAAATCTTCTAATTTAAATGTTACACTCATTCATTTTCTCCTTACTGACAACAATCTATTAACAGTTTAAGCTATTTCGACACCATATTGCAAGATAAACTATAAAAAAGGTAGAGACCTTTTGTTTAGTCTCTACCTTCTAAGGCATATTTATCTAGCTTAATCTGAAATAACGCATCGCCATATAAGGGAGCATATCATTAAATTTAGCTTTACCCACATCAAAAGCTGCTACAAGAGGTGCTTCACCCACCACTTCACCATCTAAGCTATAAACAATGGTTCCAAGCTTTTGATTTTTATAGACTGGTGCGATGACATTTTCATCATCATATTTGATTTCATATGAAAATTCTTTTTCTGTACGATCTTTTGGCACGACAAAGGCCATAGAGTTTTCTATTGTAAACTCTACTGCTTTCATATCACCTTTTTTAACTTTCATACTACCAAGTACTTCACCTACTTCTGGGCCCTTTTTAACTTTGTAGTTTGCAAAACCAAAATCTAAAAGTTGTGCTGCTTCACGGAATCTAATTTTACCATCTTGAGACCCCATAACAACAGCGATTAAGTTCATATCATCACGATTTGCTGTTGCACTTACACAGTGTTTGGCTTGTGGTGTATAACCTGTTTTAAGACCAGTAAGACCATTATACCATTTAATCATTTTATTTGTATTTGTAAGACCAAATTCTGTATCACCTTTACGTGTATGGTGTGTAATGGTGTCCATCCATGTTGTAAGTGTTTTAGAAATCTCTGGGAATTTGCTAATAAGTTCTCTAGACATAAGTGCAACATCATGAGCAGAAGAAACATGTCCATCTACATGTAAACCACAAGCATTTTTAAATGTTGTATGTTCCATACCAAGTTCTTTTGCACGTGCATTCATCATATCTACAAACTGGCTTTCACTTCCACCAATATACTCTGCCATTGCAACAGCAGCATCATTTGCAGATGCAATACATATTGCTTTGACAAGGTCACGTACAGGTTGTTGTTCGCCTTCTTCCATGAAGATTTGAGAACCACCCATACCTGCAGCATGGCTACTTACTGTTACAGGGTCATCCCAATTAATTTTCCCTGCTGCTACTGCTTCATGAATGAGTAAAAGCGTCATAACTTTTGTAATACTAGCAGGTGGAACTTCATCATCCATATTTTTTTCTAGCAAAATTTTGCCACTACTTGCTTCCATAAGTACATAACTTCTAGCTGTTTCAGCCATACCAGCTCCAGTTGCTGCTGGTTCTGCATATACGCTAAATACGCTAGCAAGGGATGTAAGAAGTAGTATGGTAGCAATGATTTTTTTTCTTAACATCTTTCTACCTCCTTACAATTTATTTCTATTATTTGTTATTTACGTCAAAATATACTATGTATTGTAAGAAATTAGTCTACATTTATAAAATAAATATTTTACCCCTTTCACTTTTGCTTAAATGGATTAAGAATGTGTAAACTCCTATTCAGTTAGAACACGTGAAAACTCGCTATCACTCACACACTCGCATAAACCCTTCCTTCATATTCGTTAACACATTCTAAGTCCATTCTGGAAAAAATCTACATGGAGATCACCCACCCATCACCGTACTTTTCTACTCAGCTAGGTAAGTTTTCACTTCCAGTAGTACACCGTGGTGAAGAGATAGAAGTAAATGTTTCTTCTTGGAAGGCAAAACCTTCAAGCATGTGATAAGATCATCCACACGCCCTTACACCTAACCAAGTATTTAATTGATTAAAGGGTATACAAAAAGAGAGAAGATTTTACTCTTCTCTCTGCTTGTATCCTAACGGATAGTTGTATAAATAAGTTGTGGTTTTTCCACTTTATCTTGACTGAATTTATAAGCTTCATAGATGTAACGTATTGCGCCTTCTGTATTAGATTGGTCACTGTAGTAAAGTGTTGCTAGTGAATCACCAGCTTCTACTTGATCACCAATCTTCTTATGCATAATAAGGCCTACACCTAAGTCAATAACACTTTCCTTATTTTCTCTACCTGCACCAAGTACTAAAGCCGCTTTTCCAATAAGCTCTGTTTCAATACTTTCTACAAAACCTGCTTGTTTTGCCACAACTTCCATGTCTTTTGAAGCTGATGGTAAAAGGCTATAATCACGTACTGAATCTGGATTGCCTCCTTGTGAGGCTACCCATTCACAAAGTTTATCCATGGCTTTACCTGAAGCAATAAGTTCTTCTGCAAGTTGAATACCTTCTTCTAATGTTTCAACACGATGTGCTAAAAGGAACATATTTGCTGCAAAAGTCACTGTTAAAAGTGTTAAGTCTTCTGGTCCTTCACCTTTTAATGTTTCAATGGCTTCAATAACTTCTAGACTATTACCAATGGCGTTACCTAAAGGTTGGTTCATATCTGTTACAATACCAATTGTATCACGACCTACTGCTTTACCAATACGCACCATCGTATCTGCAAGTAATTTAGCATCATCTAGTGTTTTCATAAAGGCACCACTTCCACATTTTACATCCAGTACGATTGCATTAGAACCTGCAGCAATTTTCTTAGACATAATAGATGCCGCAATTAAAGATACGTTGTCCACAGTTGCTGTTACATCGCGAAGAGCATAGATTTTTTTATCAGCTGGTGCTAAGTTACCAGTCTGTCCTACAACTGCAACACCATGTTTATTCACATTATTAATAAAGTCATCTAGACCGAGTTCTACTTTGAAACCTGGGAAAGATTCTAATTTATCTACCGTTCCACCTGTATGTCCAAGACCTCTACCTGACATTTTGGCAACTGGTACACCTGCTGCTGCAACTAAAGGTGCAAGTACAATCGTTGTTGTATCACCTACACCACCTGTACTATGTTTATCCACTTTAATACCAGAGATAGCTGATAAATCTAGCATTTGCCCACTTTTAGCCATGCATTCTGTTAAGTGAGCAGTTTCATCATCGTTCATACCTTGGAAGTAAATGGCCATTAAAAGGGCTGACATTTGATAGTCTGGTATGCTTCCATCTGTATAGCCTGTTACAACAAACTGAATTTCTTCATGGTTTAAAGTACCACCTAATTTTTTCTTTTCAATAATGTCATAAATTCTCATGGAATCCTCTCCCTCTTATTTGGATAGTTGTGAATAGAAACTTTCACCAATTTTAAGTGGTTGTAATCCAAAGATTTCGCATACTGTTTGACCAATATCTGCAAAACTATTACGTGTTCCTAAATCACGACCTTCTTTAAGTTGTTTGCTATAAGCAAGTAATGGAACATATTCTCTTGTATGGTCTGTTCCTGGGGTTGTTGGGTCACAGCCATGATCAGCTGTAATGATTAGAAGGTCATCTTCTTTCATTGCAGCCATGATTTCTGGTAAGTAACGGTCAAATTCTTCTAAGCCTTTACCATAGTTTTCCCAATCATTACGATGGCCCCACTTCATATCAAAGTCAACTAAATTTGTAAAGATAAGTCCATGACTATCTTTTTTGATTAAATCAATCGTTTGTTTAATCCCATCTTCGTTTGATTTGGTATGTGTTGCATAAGTTACACCTTGACCTGCAAAAATATCTTCTATTTTACCAACTGCGATTACATCTAAACCTTTTTCTTTAGCATAAACAAGTAAGTTGTCTGCTGGTGGTGTCACTGCATAGTCGTGACGGTTAGGTGTACGTGTAAAGTTGCCTGGTGTTCCTAAAAACGGTCTTGCAATAACACGAGATACTTCGTGCTCACCTTTTAATAGGTTTCTAGCGATTTCACACATTTCATATAATTTTTCAAGTGGAATAATTTCTTCATGTGCAGCAATTTGGAATACACTATCTGCTGATGTATAAACAATAGGATATCCTGTTTTCATATGTTCTTCACCAAGTTCATCTAAAATCGCTGTTCCCGATGCTGTACAGTTTCCAAGTGTTTTAGTACCAATAGCTGCTTCAAAAGCATCCATAATTTCTTTTGGGAAACCATTTGGGTAAGTTGGGAACGGTACTTCAGTATGAATACCAACCATTTCCCAGTGTCCTGTTGTTGTATCTTTTCCTTTTGAAAGTTCACCAAGTCTTGCATAAGTCCCAATAGGTTGATCAGCCTTATCGAGTTCTTGCATCCCTTCAATATTACCAAGTCCTAATTTTGTAAGGTTTGGTAAGCTAAGACCTTTATTCATATTATAAACATGACCAAGTGTATTTGTATCCACGTCACCATATAAATGGGCATCTGGCATAGCACCCATTCCAACACTATCTAAGACAATCCAAATAACTCTGTTCACGTCAATCACATCCTTATCCATATATTTCAATTATTTGGTTATAGTCGTATTGTATACCAAATAACAAAAAAATAACAGGGTTTTATCCCTGTTATTTTCTATTTTATAGTTTATTTAGCTATATGAGTATAAACTTGTGTTGTTGAAATATCCGAATGCCCTAACATTTGTTGAACGGATTTTAAATTTGCCCCATGTTGAATAAGGTGTGCTGCAAATGAATGCCTCAGCATATGTGGTGTAATTTCTGCTTCAATATGTGCATTCTTTGCATAGGTTTTTAATATTTTCCAGAAGCCTTGACGCGTTAATGGTAATCCATTGCAATTAACGAAAAGTGCTTCTTCATGCTGATCGCGAATCATAGCATATCGTACATCTGTTAAATAATTTTTCAATGCAGTAATGGCTGGTTTGCCAATTGGTATACAGCGTTCTTTATTTTGATCCCTACAAATAATATACCCTTGATTGAGGTTAATATCAGTCACCTTTAATGTAATGAGTTCTGTCACTCTTATCCCCGTTGCATAAAGGAGTTCTAGCATGGCTTTATCACGTATTCCTTTAATATCTGTTGTATGTGGTTCATTTAGTAATACAGATATATCATTTTCAGATAAAATTTTCGGCACCTTTTTTGTTATTTTTGGCATTTCAATAGCAACTGCTGGATTTTCATAAGCTTTACCTTCTTTAATGAGATAGAAAAAGAATGCTCGAATAGAAGCTAAGGTTCTTGAAATAGTAGATGAAGATTTATTCAAACTTCTCATATAATCTAAGTATGTTTGAATCCATTCACAACTAATGTCATTCACTTGATCAATTTGATGTTCACTTAAAAATTTAAAGAAATATTTTAAGTCACGCTCATAAGATTGAATGGTATTGACAGATGAATGTTTAACATCATTCAAATAGGATAAGAACAAAGCTAATTCATTTTGCATAAATGTGACCCCCCCTTGTCTATAATATTATTTATATATAGTATAAATATAAATTATTATGTATACAGTAATTATATCTAAAATGATTTTTTTTGTCTAGTAAAATTCATTTTTTTTATAAATTACGCATTATATTTATAAATCTCTATAGGATTTATAGTATTTATAACAATGTGCAATAAATACTTTTATTCAACCTAACTAATTATTCAGAAATTTATAGTCCTGTATTCAAGAAATTGCATAAAGTTTTTTTTACCTCTAAAATTTCAAAGTATAAGTATTAAAGTTATTCTTTTGCAAACTTTTTAAACAATAAAAAAGAGTCTAAGGCTAAATGCCTAAGACTCTTAATCATTTTATATTATTTTTTAAGCTTGTTTAATTCTTCAATTAAAGCATCATTTAATACTTTAATGTATGTTCCCTTCATACCAAGAGAACGTGATTCGATTACACCAGCACTTTCAAACTTGCGAAGTGCATTAACGATAACTGAACGTGTAATACCAACTTTATCAGCAATTTTACTTGCGATAAGTAAACCTTCTGTTCCATCAAGTTTTTCAAAGATGTGGAAGATTGCTTCAAGCTCTGAGTATGATAATGTACCAATTGCAGATTTAACAACTGCGATTTTACGAGCTTCTTCATCTGTTTCATCTTTAAGAGATGTAAGCATTTCAACAGCTACGATTGTTGCACCATATTCAGCAAGAATCATATCTTCTGTTGCATAGCTTCCTTGATTTTTTTGTTTGTAAAGTACGAATGTACCAAGTCTTTGTCCACCTGCTACGATTGGTACAACACACCCAATGTAATTTCCGCTATTTGCACTATCTGCAAAAATAGTTTCCATAGAAATGTTATCTCTTACGTCCATCATAGAGATAAGTTGGTCATTAATTGCATAACCGATATATTGTTCTTCATTAACAATGTCATTTGCAAATAGGTTATGAATACCTAACACCTTGCTTTTATTGCTAATTACTAATACGTTTGATTGAACTACATCACTGATTACTTCGCAAATATCTGAGAAGATTACGCGATCTGATCCTACACGTTGTAATAATCTATTCACTTTGCGCATTTTTTGTAGTAATTCCATTGACATAAATATTCCTCCTTAATAGTTTCTACCGTTAGTATGTTCGAAAAATTTAAACACTATACACTTTATACATTTATCTCCACTAAAAAGACAAAGTTGAATATTCAACTTTGTCCCCCCAAAAAATCATCATTTACACATAAATCATAATATCATAAATAAAAAGAAAACTCAACCCTTTCTTTTACAAAGAATTACATAAGTTTACATTTTTTCTTGTGCATTTTGTTCATTTGTCACTTGTTGACCTTTTTTTCCATAATTACAAGTGTTATTTCGACAAACTACGTGTTTATTTTTGGCTGAACCTTTTTCAATGAGTACATCACCACATACTGGACACTTATCTCCTGTCGGACGTTGCCAAGACATAAAATCGCAATTATCAGAATTATTCTCACACCCATAATAGGTACGGCCTTTTTTCGTTTTCTTAAGGATAACTTCTCCTCCACAAAGAGGACATTTTACGCCAACTTCTTCATACCATGGTTTTGTAAAATTACATTCTGGGAAATTCGGGCACCCTAAGAACTTACCATACTTTCCATAACGTACAACCATATGTGCACCACATTTATCACAAGGAATATCTGTCACTTCTGTTAAATCAATATTTTCTATTTCTGCTTCTGCTTTTAAAACAGTTTTTGCAAAGTTTGGATAGAAGGCTTTTATGATTTCTTTCCATTGTACATTTCCAGATGCAATCTCATCTAATATTTTTTCAAGTTGTGCTGTGAACTCAACATCTACAATTTCATCAAAATGAGAAAGCATAATATTATTTACGACTTCACCAAGTTCAGTTGGATAAAGTACCTTATTTTCTTTTGTTAAGTAGCCTCTTGCAAGCAGAGTGGTAATAGTTGGTGCATAGGTACTTGGACGACCTACCCCATTCTCTTCTAACGTTTTTACAAGACTCGCTTCTGAGTAACGTGCTGGTGGTTGTGTAAAGTGTTGATTAGGTGTGAGTGTAATGCATTCTAATTGATCACCTACATTCACTTTAATCGTAGTAACCTTACCGCTTTGCTCATTTTCAAGTGCATATGCTTTTAAATAACCATCAAAAAGTTGTACAGAGTAAGTTGCTTTAAAAGTATATTCACCATTTTTAATATTAATTGCATGTGATTCATAACGTGCTGGTGTCATCTGACTTCCCACAAATCTACTCCAAATCATTTGATACAGACGATATTGGTCACGGCTTAAATATTCTTTAATTTCTTGTGGCTCATACGTAATATAAGTTGGACGAATTGCCTCATGGGCATCTTGAATCTTAGCTGCTTTAACTTGCTTCTTTGCTGTTCCGTCTTGTACGTACTCTTTACCAAATTTAGATGTAATGTACTCTACTGCTTGTTCTTTAGCTGTTTCTGAAATTCTTACGGAGTCTGTACGGATATAAGTAACAATACCGACTTCCTTCTTACCTATTTTAACCCCTTCATAAAGCTGTTGGGCAATATTCATAGTTTTTTGTGTTGAAAATCCTAAGTGTTTTGCAGCATCTTGTTGCATTGTACTTGTTGTAAAAGGTAACACTGGATTTTTAACACGTTCTGATACTTTTGTTGAAATAACTTCAAAAGGTTGATTCATACAAGCATCCACAATTTTTTGGGCTTCTTGTTCATTTTTGATATCAGCTTTTTTATCACCTATTTTATCAAGTTTTGCTTCAAAACCTTTAGTTTTCCCTTGTTTAAATAAAGATTCTATCGACCAATATTCTTGTTCAATAAACTCTTGAATTTCCTTTTCTCGGTCACAGAGCAGACGTAATGTAACAGATTGAACACGTCCTGCACTTAGACCTTTACGGATTTTCTTCCATAATATCGGGCTAATTTTATACCCTACTAAACGGTCTAGCACCCTTCTAGCTTGTTGTGCATCTACTAGGTCCATATTTACTTCACGTGGATGTTTAATTGCTTCCTTTACAGCTTGTTCTGTAATTTCGTTAAAAGTAATACGGTAAACTTTTTTTCCTTCTAATTTTAAGGCATGATATAGATGCCATGAAATCGCTTCCCCTTCTCTATCGGGGTCAGTTGCGAGATAAATACATTTTGCAGCTTTAGCTTCTTTGCGTAATTTTTGGAGTAAGTCCCCTTTACCACGAATGGTAATATACTTTGGATCAAAGTTATTTTCTACATCAATACCAAGTTGGCTCTTAGGTAAATCTCTAACATGTCCAATAGAAGCTTCTACTTTATAAGTTTTCCCTAGGAATTTACTTATTGTATTTACTTTGGCAGCTGACTCCACAATAACCAAGTTATTTGCCATAATAACCTCCTAATACTCTAATTCAAACGAACATATCGCCTACCAGGTAGACGCATAATAATTCCTTTTATCTCTAATTTTAATAAGATTTTTTCTATCGTTATTTCTGTCATATTCATTTGATTTGCAATATTTACTAATTCTTTAGGTTGCCAACTTAAGTAATCATATACCATTATTTCAACTTTATCAAGTATTTGTGTAGGAATCTTTACACAATTATTTGTAAAATTGGTCATATGAATCGATATTTGAGGCATAATTTCCTGTACAATATCACTCCCACAAGTGACCAATTTCGCACCTGATTGAATAAGTCTATGACTGCCTTTACTCAGTGCACTGTTAAAATTCCCAGGCACTGCAAAAACTTCTCTATTTTGCTCTAAAGCTAAACGTGCAGTGATCAAAGACCCACTTCTTTCAGAAGCTTCTACTACGATCGTACCTAACGTCATTCCACTAATAATGCGATTCCTCTTAGGAAATTGATATGCCCTTGGTTCTGTCGGGGGTACAAATTCTGATACGACACATCCTGTATGCAAAATATCTTGATATAACTTATAGTTTTGCTTAGGATAACAGATATCTACGCTAGTGCCTAAGACTGCTAGTGTCTCTCCTATTTTTAAAGCACCTTTATGTGCTGCTTCATCAATACCTCTTGCCATACCACTTACTACTAAGAAACCTACTTTAGTCAATTCATATCCAAGTTCTATAGCTGCTTGATAACCATATTCTGAACATTTTCTTGAACCCACAATTGCTAGTGCTGGTTTATTGATAAAAGTATTTCCTTTCCAAAATAGAACAAAGGGTGGGTCAACAATCTCTTTTAGATAAATAGGATACTCACTTTCATCTATACCTATGACATGAATCTCTTGTTCTTGTATACTTGTATAGAGTTGTATAACAGTTTTATGATTTTCCTTAGTTGCTTCTATCATGTGTATATTTTCTAAATCTATGCCTAATTCTATATAAATGTTACTATCTGCTTCAAAAAAATTTTTACAACTACCTGTTTCTTGCCACCATTTATATTTGATCTTTTCACTTATTGGTAGTAGATGAAACCATAGGCAATACATCAAAACTTCATTCATTCTATTTTCCATTCAAAAAACTCCTTTAATAAATCTCTAAAAATATGATAAAGATGATTAAAACTCTAAATTTTGGGTTAAAGCTTTAATAGTAATTTTTAGAAAGGATACCCTTATGTTTTGCAAATTAATCAGTTATTGTTTAAATGGTTTAGAATCTGTACAGATGGGAGTAGAAGTTGATCTATGTGACGGGCTCCCTTCTTTTGATATTGTCGGTCTACCTGATAGTGCCGTTCGAGAATCTAAAGAACGTGTTAAAAGTGCTATTAAGAATAGTGGTTATGAATTCCCCATTAAACGCATTACCATAAATTTAGCTCCTGCTGATATTAGAAAAGAAGGAAGTCTTTACGACCTTCCCATTGCTCTTGGAATTTTAGGGTGTATGGGTATCATTGATCCCCTTCATTTTGAAAACAAAATCTTTTTAGGCGAACTTGCTCTAGATGGCACTCTAAGACATGTAAGCAGTGCTATTCCTATTGTTTATGGCAAGGCTCATACACTTCCTTATATTCTCCCCTTTGAAAACGCCTCTGAACTTCAAATTGCTAAACACCAGACTCTACTTTATTTTCATACTTTAAAAGAAGTCGTCGATTATTTATCTAGAAATATACTTCCTACCCAACCACTTCCTAGTTCTCAACTTTCTCCATCTCATTCCTCACTTGATTTCTCACTAGACTTCTCTGATGTACATGGACAAGAAAATGTTAAAAGAGGTTTAATGATCGCTGCTGCTGGTCATCATAACACACTACTTATCGGTCCTCCTGGCTGTGGCAAAACAATGATGGCTAAACGTCTTCCAACAATCTTACCACCTCTTACTGAATCTGAACAAATTGAACTCACTAAAATTTATAGTTTAGCTTCCTATTTGGACGTATCTCTTCCTATTATAAAGCATCCTTTTAGAGCACCTCATCATACAGTTACTCTAGCCGGCCTTGCAGGTGGAGGCAGGCACCCAAAACCTGGAGAATTAAGCCTTGCCCATTTGGGCGTACTCTTCTTAGACGAACTCCTTGAATTTAACAAAAAGACTTTAGAAACTTTACGACAACCACTAGAGGATGGTTGTATTACTTTAGCACGCTCTAATGATCACATGACTTTCCCTGCTCATTTTCTATTTATTGCAGCTACAAACCCTTGTCCATGTGGTTATTACCCTGATACAACAAGATGCCATTGTGATGTTCCTACTATTAGACGCTATCTAAGTAAATTGTCTGGCCCTCTCTTAGACCGTATTGATTTACATTTAGAAATACAACCTGTCTCTTTCTTATCGCTAAAAAAAGGTTCTTGTCTTTCTTCATCCCAAATTCGTGAGTCCGTAAAGCAAGCCCAGGCACGCCAAGAAGAACGTTATAAAGGTGAATCCTTTACTTCTAATCACCAAATCCCTACTCATCTTCTTAGTAAATACTGTCCGCTTGATTCTGATGCAGAGCGTCTTTTAGACCACTGGTTTCAATCCGTAGGCGCAAGCGCTAGAAGCTATGCTAGAATTCTGCGTATAGCTCGAACTATTAGTGATTTAGAAGATAAAGCACTAATTGACGAAGATGTTATGTGTGAAGCCATTGGTTATAGACTACTTGATCGCAAGTTTTATTAAATTCCTTCTATATAAATAGGGAACTATTTCTCTAATGAAATAGTTCCCTATCAATCACCTTATTTATCATGTCTTACATCTCTTGATACCTTTTCAACACCTTTTGTAATTGCTGCAATCACGTCAATTTCCATTTGTGAACTTAGTAAATGACTTTTAGCGATAACTTCACCCTTTTTTGTTGATCCATAATAAGTCGGTAAACTATTTAAAGCAATAGCAGCAATATCCCTTTTACAATAATCACATTTACATATATCTTTATATTCATCTAATACACTATTTAATATTAACTCTACAATATCTTCCGTATAATTTTTTATCCCTTCCATTAGTTCTCCTTATATTATGTATTTAACAACTACCTTCTTAGTATACTAAGAATGACTTAGCATATTTTTTATATTAACCATTACATGATATAACATATTAGATAATAATGCAAATCCTCCCTAATTAGACACAAATAAAAAGAGCTATGCATTAAGATGCAATAACTCTTTTTATTTGTGCTTTTTCTTTTTAATATTTTCAAGTTCTACTATAAATTCATCAATATCTCTAAACTTCTTATAGACTGAAGCAAATCTAATATAAGAAACTTCATCTACTTGCTTAAGATACTCCATAGCAATTTCACCTATTTCAGATGAACTTATTTCTTTTCGTTCAGATGCATAGATTTGGTTTTCGATTTCACTTACCATTGCTTCTATTTGCTCTAAACTAATATGACGCTTATTGCAGGAACGTAAAATACCCTTGAGTAGTTTATCACGGTCAAAAGTTTCTCTTGTTTGGTTAGATTTAATCACCATAATAGGCATACTTTCAATCTTTTCATACGTGGTAAATCTACGCTCACATTTTTCACACTGTCTTCTTCTTCTTATTGACTTATTGTCCTCAGTAGGTCTTGAATTAAGTACTTTAGACATAGCATATCCACAAAAAGGACACTTCATAGGTTATCCTCCTACACATGTATTATACTTTAACATAACATATGTATCTTATTAAAGTCAATATTCATCTGACTTAATTGGCATGCTACCCTGAAGTTCAACCAGTATAATATCTTCTCCGATTTTCTTAATATTTTCCCAAGGAATTAAATATTCTGTTTCTCGTCCAAATAAGCCCATTACTTTTCCTGGTCCAGGTACCACTAATTTTTTAACCTGTCCTGTTGTCCAGTCAATCTCTACGTCACAGATATAACCTAATCTTGCTCCATCTAACGTATTAATAATTTCTTTGTGCTTCATATCACCTATACGCATTCGCTAATTCCCCCTCTACTCTTTTATATATACTTCTTCATATGTTTAAGTGCTGTTTTTTCAAGTCGAGAAACCTGTGCTTGAGAAATACCAATTTCATCAGCAACTTCCATCTGAGTTTTTCCTGCAAAGAAACGTAAAGTTAAAATATGTTTTTCTCTATTATTAAGACGTTTCATTGCTTCTTTTAAAGAAATATTTTCGAGCCAAATATCATCTTGACTCTTCTCGTCACTTACTTGATCCATAATATAAAGGGCATCACTTTCATCATGATATACAGGTTCAAACAAAGAAATAGGATCTTGTATTGCATCTAATGCAAATACAACATCTTCTTTTGGTATACCAAGTTCTGCAGCAATCTCTTGTATATTTGGTTCTTTTGCATTTTGTTTTGTAAGTCTTTCTTTTGCCTGTAAAGCTTTATAAGCCGTATCTCTTAATGAACGACTAACGCGAATAGAGTTGTTATCTCTTAAATAACGTCTGATTTCCCCTATAATCATAGGTACTGCATACGTGGAAAATTTAACATTTTGTGTAACATCAAAGTTATCAATTGCTTTAATGAGCCCAATACAACCGACCTGGAAGAGGTCGTCAACATGCTCTCCCCTGTTGTTAAAACGTTGAATCACACTGAGTACTAGTCTTAAATTTCCGTAAATATACTCTTCCCTAGCGTGTAAATCACCTTCTTCAATGAGTTTAAAAAGGATTTCTTTCTTTTCATTGGAAAGGATGGGTAATTTTGCTGTGTTTACACCACAGATTTCTACTTTATTAATAGCCATGCAGATTCCTCCTAGTCATACCATTAAGTATTACATAAGCATATAAATAAGCATTTCCATCCCATATTATTTTATTCATCCAATCAACTCATTCTAGTTATTTCCTTTTTTAATCTGGATATAATCTTCTTTTCTAATCTTGATATATAAGATTGAGAAATTCCCAGTAAATCAGCAACTTCTTTCTGTGTCTTTTCTTTACCTTGAGTATTAAATCCAAATCTAAGTTCAACAATTTCACGTTCTCTAGAGGATAACTTCTCTAGTGCCTGCTTTAAAAGCGCCTTATCTACTTCATCTTCAATATTACGATAAATAATATCTGATTCCGTCCCCAGAATATCTGATAACAGCAGTTCATTTCCATCCCAATCTACATTAAGCGGTTCATCAATAGAAATTTCTATTTTTAATTTATTGGTACGGCGTAAATACATTAAAATTTCATTTTCAATACACCTTGATGCATAAGTTGCTAACTTAATTTTCTTTTCAGGATTGAAAGTATTAATTGCTTTAATAAGACCAATAGTTCCTATAGATATTAAATCTTCCATACCAATACCTGTATTTTCAAATTTTCTAGCTATGTATACAACAAGTCTTAAATTTCTTTCTATGAGTACATTTTTAACATGCCCTAAAGTTTTTAAATCATCTTTGTATTTAGTAATACACATTACTAAGGATTCTTCTTCTTCTTTTGTAAGAGGTGGTGGTAAAACTTCACTTCCTCCAATATAGTGAACAGGTTGTTTTCTACTTATTATAAACCGTCCAATTATCTTATTTATCCAACCTTTACATTTTGTTAAAAACTTATTCCAAATCATTTTCTGCCCCCTTAAGATACCATCATATAATCAGGATGAATCAATGCTTTATAATCTTGTCCTCCAAAAAGTTCGTGGGATACAATACCTACTACACAATGATCTAATGTCTTTTGAAACATCCCCTTTTCCAAAATAATTTTTTCCATCATAAAGCCTACTAAGATATCTGATTTACAGCCCACACTTTCATAAGGAATGAGATATACTTTTTCATGTCCTCTCTTTTCTAACAAGCCTTCTATGCCTTGTGTCTGGTATATCTGTATCAATTCTTTTTCTTTTGTAGATAAGAGTTCACTGGCTGCCTCATAAGTCATTACTGTAACAGGTTTATGGGTTGTAAGTGTATAGAGACAGTTTCCTGAATCTAAAAATCCATTTACACAGATTTGCTTTCCCTTATGGCTAAGTGTCATTATATATTCAAAATGTGGCATTATAAATCGCCTTCTAATATAAGCACTCATGCCATATAACATCATCAAAACTAATGTACCTATTCCTAAGACAAGTACAAGAGATAAGTTTTGATCTTTACCTTGACTTAGAAACATATAGTAACCATTCCAAATCGCTCCGCCTATCAAAAAAGAAGCAAAATGACATGCAATAAAAGTTTTGAAAAATTCCTTATAGTTTTTTACCTTATATATAATCACAATAGGTATAATAGGAATTAAAAAATCATAAATATAAAATGGTAGTTGACTAAGTATGGGTACCAAGATACTTAAACAATAAAGTAATGCTGCGATAAAACCTCCTACTAGAAAGCGTATTTTAGAAGGAGATTTATTTAGGAAGATAGCAGCACTCATAAAGATCATGCAATCCATTACAAAATTAACTATAAATAACACATCTAAATATATAACTTGCAAGACCCTCCCTCCTTACAGCACTATTGTATAGTATTCCCCTTACAAATTTTGTAAAAACAAAGAAAAGTATAAAAAAAAGATACGACAATTATCGTATCTTTTTTCGTGATTATCTAGATCTTCTTAAGAAGTGTGGAATTTCCACTTGAACTTCTTGTGTTCTACCATATTCTTCTCTTCTAGCTGGAGCTGGTTCTTCTGCTCTTACACGTTGAACTGGTGCTTCTTCAGCTTGTTTTGGTTGTTCAAAACGTTGAGGAATAATTTCTTTATTGTGGAAATCTGTTGCAATAACAGTAATGATAATTTCATCACCAAGTTCTTCATTAATAGATGTACCAAAGATGATTTCTGCATCTGGGTCAACACATTCACAAATAAGGTTTGCTCCCATATTTGCTTCCATAAGGCCAAGTGATTCACCACCTGCCATGTTGATAAGTACACATCTTGCACCGTCAATTGTTGTATCAAGAAGTGGACTGCTAATTGCTTGTTTGATCGCTTCTTCAGCACGATTTTCACCTGAAGCACGACCAATACCCATATGGGCAACACCTTTGTTATTCATAATTGTGCGTACATCGGCAAAGTCAAGGTTGATAACACCTGGATTTGAAATAAGGTCTGCAATACCTTGTACACCTTGTTGAAGTACATCATCCGCCTTGCTAAAAGCTTCAAGCATTGTTGTTTTCTTATCAATAACTTGAAGAATTTTATCATTTGGAATAATTACAAGTGTATCAACTGATTTTTTAAGTTCTTCAATACCTTTTTCAGCATTGAGCATACGTTTTCTACCTTCAAAACCAAAAGGTTTTGTTACAACACCTACAGTTAAGATCCCTTGTTCTTTTGCTATACTTGCAATAACTGGTGCAGCACCTGTACCTGTACCACCACCCATACCAGCTGTAATAAAGAGCATATCTGTTCCTTTAATAGCTTGGATAATTTCTTCACGGCTTTCTTCGGCTGATTTTGTTCCTATTTCTGGATTAGCACCTGCACCTAATCCTCTTGTCATTTTCTCACCGATTTGAATTTTTGTTGGTGCTTGAGAACGTGCTAACGCTTGATGATCTGTATTAATTGTAATAAAGTCTACACTTGCAAGACCTTTTTCGATCATTCTATCTACAGCATTGTTACCACCGCCACCAACACCTATTACTTTAATTTGCGCCCCTTGGCATTCATTTTCCATACAAAATTCGAGCACAACTGACTCCCCCTCTGCTAATTTCTCTTCACTATATTAAGGTTCAATATAATTCAACTTTATGTAGGATAAAAAGTCGTATTAGTCTAATGGTGTAAGTACAGCTTGTCCATGTGCGATAGATGTTAAATCTAATATACCCATAGAATACCCATCATTTACCTTTACTAACCATTTTACCTTTTTGTCAAAATCTCTGATATTACCAATTATAACATCTAATTTATCAACATACAAGTGGATTTCTTCTAGATTTGAAAGGTCTATGCTCGTTACCTTCTCTGTAAAACCATATTTATCGAATACACCCATCATTTCATTCATAGTACTGACCTTTTCTGCATTCTCTGTACCTAGTTTTTCCCCTAACACAAAGTACTCAAATTGTAACCCTTCTAACACTGGAAGCTTAAGTCTTTTTTCTTTACTTTGTTCTAAAACAGTCCCATCTCCGTTAATACATAAATAACTATCATGAAAAGCTACATAACCTAATGGTCTTTTTTCATTCACTTCTACTCTAAGTGTATTCGGAAATTGATATTTTACGTTTGCATGTTCTATAAAAGGTAAGCCTTCAATAGCTTTTTTTGCATCCTTTGTATCAATACTTAAAGGATGCATCCCTTTATCCAGTGCCGCTACCTTTAAAATTTCATTTCCATTATAATAATAGTTTCCAACAAGCTCAATCTCTTGAATATACCATACTGGTAAAAAGAGAATAATAACTACAAATAATATAATTGCTCCAATGCCATAAAGCCATTTAGTAAATTCTACTGTCTTATATTTCTTCATAAGTCCCTCCTCTACTTATCTTAAGTTTTTTTAAAGGGGTTGTTCCACTATAAACCTAGTGTAACAACCCCTTTATTTACTTACTCTTTCGGTTTGCCAATCGCTGACGTTCTCGATATATTAACCAAGATCCCTAAAGATCCTAATAAAATCAAAAGAGCTGTACCACCATAGCTGACCATAGGCAGCTGCATCCCTGTTGTTGGTACGGTATTTGTATTTACGGCTACGTTAATGAGTACTTGTACAGCAATCATTCCTGATATGCCTGTTGCAACAAGTGCACCAAAGAAATCCTGCGCATGTGCTGCAATACTAAATCCTCTTAAAACGAGTACACCATATGCAAGTAAAAGTAATGCCGCACCTACAAGTCCTAATTCTTCACAGATAACTGCAAAGATAATATCATTGTGAGGCTCTGGTATAAAGCCTAGCTTTTGGATGCCTTGCCCAAGCCCTGTTCCAAAGAGTCCACCTGAACCAATAGCATAAAGGGACTGAATTGGCTGATAGCCCCCTCCTACGGGATCGATCCATGGATCTTGCCAAATACGTATACGTGCAAGACGATAAGGTGCTAAAATCTCACCTAATGGTCCTTCAAACTGTACGTTATTTACGGCTATGTAATATACTGCAAATACCACTACGGTACCTACTATAACTAACGCTATGTAATACCACCATTTAGGCGTTGAGATGAAAATAATTAAAAAACCTACAAAAGCAATAACAATTGCAGAACTTAAGTTTTCTTTTGCAACAAGTAATGCCGGAATACCTACAAGTGCAAATGCACCAATAACATAACTCAATTGATCCATCTTCTTACGGTATTTCATAATATAAGTCGCAAGCATAATAATAACCGCAATCTTAACAATCTCTGAAGGTTGGAATTGAATTGGTCCAAGGTTAATCCATCTAGAGGAACCATTAACCTCTGTACCAAATACATAGGCACATCCTACTAAAATCATAGACACCACATAAAGTATACTTGCTAACTTAATATTAGCTAACATACGATAGTTGAAGAAATAGGTTACAAACATCATAGCTCCTATCCCTACAATTCCAAAGATTAATTGCTTTTTAGCAAAATGAAATGCATCTCCAAAGTTTGTCATTCCATGGTAGTGACTGGCACTATAAACCATAACCACTCCAAATCCTACAATGAGCACAATCATTGCAATAAGTAAATAGTCCGGTGAATGCTTGACCGGTGGCTTTTTTCTTTTGGTAAGTGCTTTAGATGTTTCCATTTACATCACCCTTCCAAATGATTCACTATTTCTTTAAATAAATCTCCTCTTTGTTCGTAACTTTCAAACATATCCCAACTTGCGCAAGCTGGTGATAAAAGGACACATTCTTCTTTTTGTGCTTCGCTATAAGCCGCTTTAATCGCTTGTGCAAAAGTTTCATATGCTTCATAAGCTATGAAACCTTGTTTGTTACACTCATCTATAATTTGGTCTTTACATTCACCAATTACGTAAAGCTTCTTAACACGTCCATCAAAAAGTTTTACCCACTCTTCGAAGGAAATCTTTTTATCCATTCCTCCACCAAGTAAGTGAATTGGCTTACTCATTCCTAAAAGACCACGTATAGCAGCATCTACATTAGTTGCTTTTGAGTCATTGTAATAATCTACACCTTTTTTAGTACACACATATTCCAAACGATGTTCTACACCCATGAAGCATTTAAGTTCATCTATGATAATAGAACGTGGTACTCCAAAAGCTGTACATATTGCAATCGCCGCTAGGGCATTTTCTATATTATGCGCCCCAACAATTTTTAATTCTGATACTGCACAAATTCTTTCAGTTTGTTGCCCAATATTTTCATAAAGTGTATCTGCTTCTTTATAAGCCCCTTGTGCTGTTTGCACATCACTATTGAAGGTAATCACATTTGAAGGTGCAAGTTTTTTTGCCTCTTCAAAATAAGGATCTTTTTCATTTAATACAATAGTATCTGCCACCGTCTGATTTTTGAATACATCATACTTGGCCTGACAGTAGTTCTCCATTGTTTTATGTCTATTTAAATGATCTGGTGTAATATTTAAGATAGCAGCCACTTTAGGATGAAAAGTTTTGGTTGTTTCTAATTGAAAACTACTTACTTCCGCTACAACAATTCCATCTTCCGGAATATCTAGTACATCTTCACTAAAAGCTCTACCAATATTACCAACCACATAGGTATGTTTGTTATAAGCTTTCATTATTTCACCAACAAGTGTTGTTGTTGTTGTTTTTCCATTTGTACCTGTAATAGCTACAATAGGTGCTTTACAAAAAGTTGAAGCATATTCTAATTCACCTATAATGTTTTTACCCCTATTTCTTGCTTCTTCCAAGAATGGTAGATCAGTTGGCACTCCTGGGCTTAAAATAATAAGATCATAATCTAAGAGTGATATATTTTCATCCAATTTAAATTGAATGCCCATTGCTCTTAAATCATCAATATCTTGTTGTACGTCTTGGTGGAAATTGCTATATGCCTTTTGGTCATAAACGGTCACTTCACATCCATTACGTTTTGCAAGCTTGCTTGCTGCAAGACCACTTCTTGCGCACCCCACAATAATTACATTTTTATTTTCCATCATCTATGCCCCCTATTATAGTGCAATTAAACCAATTAAACATAACATAGCTGTAATAATAGAAAAAACTGTTACAACCTTTGTTTCTGGCCAACCTGATAACTCAAAATGGTGGTGAATTGGTGCCATTTTGAAGAAACGTTTTTTAGTTTTCTTGAAGTAAGCCACTTGAATAATAACAGATAAGTTTTCAATTACGTAGATGAGTCCTACAATTAAAATAAAGAGTGGCATTTTCATAACAAAAGCCGTTGCAACAACAAAGCCTCCTAAAGCTAATGAACCCGTATCACCCATAAATACTTTTGCCGGATACGTATTAAAGAGTAAGAAGCCAAGTAAGCTTCCTACTGCTGCTCCTGCAATAGGTGTCACTTCACTCAATGTAACAAATGCTACTGCTGCAAAGAATGTCGCTACAAGAACAGTAACACTTGATGCTAGACCATCTAATCCATCTGTTAGGTTAACCGCATTAACTACTGCAATGACACCTACAATAAGAAGTGGCCAATATAAAATACCAACATCTAACATACGTCCATTTGTAAAGGGTAATAAAATTTGAGTGTCTATACCTACATAGAAGTATAATAAGTATGCAAAAATAAAAGTTACTGCAAGCTGACCTATAATTTTCTGCATAGGTGTAAGACCTAAAGAACGCTTTTTAACAATTTTGATGTAGTCATCTAAAAAACCAATAAATCCAAACCCAAGTGTAACAAACAAAATAGTTTGTAATGATTTGTTACCACTTATGAAAAGTAAACTTGTAAGTGTCATACTTATCAAAATAATGATTCCACCCATTGTTGGTGTACCTGATTTTTTAAGATGAGTACTCGGTCCATCATCTCGTACATTTTGCCCAAATTTCAGTCGTTTTAAAAACGGAATGACAAATGGACTGATAACGATGTTTAATAAAAATGCAATAATAACTGCATAAAAAACTTGATTATTCATTATCATTCACCTTTCCTATTGCTTTCACAATCTCTTCAAATTGCATGCCACGTGATGCCTTAAGTAACACGACATCTTCTGATTGAAGAATATTATGAAGGTCAAGAATTAAATCTGTTTTGTCTTTATAGTAGTTTACTATTAAAGTATCTTTTTTATGTTTATTTGCACCATCTGCAATATATTTTGCAAGGTCGCCTACTGCGTAGAGTACATCAATTGGAAGCTCTGCCACATAGTCACCAACTTGTGCGTGAAGCTCTGGAGCAAATTCTCCCATTTCAAACATATCTCCTAAAATTGCAATTTTTCTTCCTTGTGATTCGTATTCAGCTAAAACTTTTAAAGAAGCACACATAGAGTCCACGCTAGCATTATACGCATCATCTAGTACAGTAATACCATTTTTTGTCTTAGAAATATTCATACGCATCTTACTCGGTGTATATAACTTAAGACCTTCTTTAATTTCATCTTGTGTCATACCTAATTTTTCAGCAATAGCAATGGCTACTAAACTGTTATAAACCATATGAATACCAAGTGTTGGTATCACTACATCATATTTGTCATGTGGTGTAATAATCGTTGCATAAGTATCATGTCCCTTTGCTGAAACATTTTCACAACGATAATCGTTGTTTTCTCCTTCACCAAATTTAATCATTGGCCATTTAGTCACTTCTACTTGACTTAATAAATCATTATCTCCATTTAGACAAAGTAACCCATTTTCTTTTAAGCCATCCAGAATTTCCAGTTTAGCTTTTAAAATGCCTTCTCTTGAGCCTAAATTTTCAATGTGGGAAGTTCCTACATTTGTAATAACAGCTACATCTGGTAGTGCTGTAACACTTAAACGATGAATTTCATTAAAATGATTCATTCCCATTTCAATAACTGCTACTTGGTGTTCAGGTCTTAAATTAAATAATGTAAGTGGTAAACCTATCTCATTGTTAAAGTTACCTTGCGTTTTTAAAACATTAAATTTTGCACTAAGAACTGCAGCAATCATATCTTTCGTAGAAGTTTTACCAACACTCCCTGTTACCCCAATAACCGGAATTTCAAATAAACTTCTATAATATGCCGCAAGATCTAACAATGCCTTCTTGGTATCTGCAACAAAAATATGTAACAGACGCTCATCCCTAACTGTTAATTCCTCTGTCAACGTTGCAGTTGCACCAAGTTCTGCCACTGAGGTAATAAAGTCATGTGCGTTAAAGCGTTCCCCCTTTAAAGGAACAAATAAGCTTCCTTCTTTTACTTTTCTTGAATCTGTTTCAATGGCTGTTATAAAGTTATTGCCATCAGGAGGAGTGTTTAAACATCTCCCCCCAATAGCGGCAATAATATCTTGTAAAAGCAGTTTCATTACTCTTCCCCCTGTATAAATGCGCGCACGATTTCTGAATCATCAAAGTGAATAATACGTTCTTTCAAAATTTGATAATTTTCATGTCCCTTTCCTGCAATCAATACAACATCATCTTTTCCTGCACGGTTTAATGCATGGTAAATTGCTTCTTTACGGTCTTCCATTTTAATATAGTCTACTTGATGACGCTTTACGCCTACTTCAACTTGATCTAAGATGGCAAAGGGATCTTCACTTCTTGGATTATCTGATGTAATGATGACTTCATCAGAGTATTTCGCTGCTACTTCTCCCATGAGTGGACGTTTTGTATTATCACGATCACCACCACAACCAAATACTGTGATAATACGACCTTTTGCAAATTGCTTGATGGTTTCAAGTACATTTTCAAGTCCATCTGGTGTATGTGCATAGTCTACAAGTACACTATAGCCTTTTGGTGAAGTGAAAGATTGTACACGACCTGGTACGCCTTTTACACCTTTTAAGTGCTCTACAATAAAGTCCATTGAAAGACCTAATTGTCTAGCAGCACAAATCACTGCAAGTGTATTATAAACTGTAAACTTACCTGGAATTGGAATTTCTACTTTGAACGTTCCTTCATCTGTTGTAAGTGTATAGGTTACACCCTGAGCTGTAATATGAATGTCTGAGGCTCTATAGTCTGCAGGATGATCAATACCATAGGTAATAACTTTACATGTTGCATTCTCCTTCATTACTTGAACATATTCACTATCTTCATTGAGAATACCTACTTCACAACGGTTAAATAATAAAGCTTTCGCTTTTGCATATTCATCCATTGTTTTATGAAAATCTAAATGGTCTTGTGTTAAATTTGTAAACATACCTACTTTAAAAGCACATTCATCTACTCTGTGAAGGGCAAGAGCGTGAGAAGATACTTCCATTAAACAATGACTTACTTCCTCATCTACCATTGTAGCAAGAAGTTTTTGTAGATCTGCTGATTCTGGTGTTGTATGTTGTGATTTTAAAATGGTGCTACCGATACGATTTTCAATGGTACCAATAATACCAATCTTCTTATTGTAAGCTTCTAATAATTGACCAAGTAAAAATGTAATACTTGTTTTACCATTTGTGCCTGTTACCCCAACAAGACTAAGTTTCTTAGAAGGATTGTCATAGAAATTCACTGCAAGACGTGCCATTACAGTACGTGTATTATCTACCTTAATCACTGTAATACCTTCTTTTTTAATTTCTACTTCATCTTCTACCACAATGGTTTTGGCACCATTTTCAATCGCTGCATCAATGTACTTATGTCCATCCGTACTAAACCCCTTAATAGCAATAAAGAGCCCGTTTGTTGTCTTAATACGTGAGTCATATATGATTGAATCAACTTCTTGATTAGGCTGACCCATAATCAAGTCGTAGGAAATATCTTTTAATAACGTTATGAGCTTCATAATGTCCTCCTCATGTAAATATACAAATATCTTAGTTATTATACCATGACTTGCTAGGATTAAAAAGAGAAGTTACTCTGTATATAGAAGAATTTTACTATTTTTATTAATCTCTTCTCCTGGAAGTGGGAATTGGTTAAGCACTAAGTCTCCAGAACCAATAAATTCGACTAAAACTTGTGATGAATTTGCTAAAATTTTGGCATCTTTCAAAGGTAGTGTTCTAAAGTCAGGTACTTTTACTTTTTGAGTCTCATCTAACTTAAGTTCTGCTTCATTATAGACTGGCTCAATACCTAAGTAAGGAAGCGTATTTGCCATAATTGTTTGCATAACTGGACCAGCTACAGCACCACCATAGTAAACACCTTTAGGTTCATCAATCAGAACAAGCCCTATCACTTGAGGGTCATCTGCTGGTGCAAATGCCATAAAGGAAGCAATATATTTTCCAGAACCACGAGGTAATTTTTGTGATGTGGCTGTCTTACCACCAATACGGTAACCTGGAATATAAGTTTTGCTACCTGTTCCTTCACTTACTACACTTTCTAAGATAACACGCATTTGATCACTGGTTTTAGTTGAAATAATTTGTTCTCCTTTATCATACTCAAATGCCTGTAAGACGTTTCCAGAATCATCTACAATTTCTTTCCCAAAATGAGGTGTAATAGTGTATCCACCGTTGATAATAGCTGATGCAGAACTCAGAAGTTGAAGGGGTGTAATTTGAAATGACTGACCAAATGACATAGTTGCAAGTTCTACTGGCCCCATCTTATCTGCTGAGTACATAATACCTACAGCTTCTCCTGGAAGATCAACACCTGTTTTCTTTTTAAATCCAAATTGGACCATATAGTCATGGAATCTAGTTGCACCGATTCTTTCACCTACTTCCATAAATACAGGGTTACAAGAATTCTGTACGCCTTGTACGAAAGTTTGATGTCCATGATTCCTTGGACTTCTCCAACACTTAATCGTACGTCCACCTACTACTTTACTTCCATTACAGTTAAATTCACTTTCTGGTGTAATAACACCACTTTCTAGTCCCATAGCTGATGTAAATACTTTAAATGTAGAACCAGGCTCATAAGTATCATTAATCGTAAAGTTACGCCACATTGCATTTAAGTAATCTTGCTTTTCTTTATATGTATATGTATGCCAGTTGGCAGAAAGCTCGGGATCATTAATGGTAAACGGTTCATTAAGATCATATGTAGGATAGTTGGCCATTGCATAGATTTCGCCATTTTGAGGATTCATCAATACAATACTACCACGTTTGGCTTGTTTCTCTGTTACAACTTTTTCTATTGCTTGTGCTGCATATTCTTGAAGGGTAACATCTAGTGTGGTTACTAAGTTAGTACCATTTTCAGGGTCAATACGTACTTCTACTTCTTCTTCTCTTCTTTCTCCATGTCCATTTGTCTCCATTAAGATTTTACCTTCTGTACCTTTTAGGTAAGAATCATATTGAACTTCTAGGCCTACAATACCTTGGTTATCTTTTCCTACAAATCCAATAACTTGTGCTGCAAGTGAGCCATATGGATAATAACGTTTTGAGTCTTCATCTACTTTAACCCCTGGTAAATTCATATTTCGAATTTCATCTGCAATATCTTTATCTACTTTAGTCTTAATACGTTCAAATGCCACACGCTTGGTAACCTTTTTGTACACTTCGTCATAGTTCATCTCTAGTTTCTCTGATAGAATTTTTGCTACCATTGCAGGGTCTGTTATTTGAGCATGTACGACACCAATAGTGGATACAGAACCACTTTGTGCAAGGACCTTCCCTGTTCGATCGTAAATTGTTCCTCTTGTTGGTGAAATTAATCGGTCCCTTGTATGTTGTTCAAATGCCTTATCTTGTAAAAAGCCTCCCATGCCAATTTGCACATATCCTAGCCTTACAATGAGAGCAATTAAAGCGACGGCAAATAGAACACTACAGATCATAATACGCTTTTTAATCGTTGTTGGTACTTGTTTTTTCACTGCAAAAGCCTCCCTTATAAAAATACATCTTCTATTAAATGTATTTTTATAAGGGAGGCTTTATGCTCATTTATTGCATTGTTTGTACAATTATTTTACTACCCTTTTCAATTTTGGTTCCTGCTTTAGGTACTTGATGGCTAATTGTACCATCGGATGCCCCTTCTAAACTAAAGACACCATCTACTATACGCCTTGCTTCATCTACTGTTAAACCTTCTAGCTCTGGAACAAGAGAAATTTCTTTTCCTTCTTCCGCTTCTAGATAAAGTTTAACTGTATCCTCTAATGGAAGCTTCGTTCCTTCTACTGGATATTGGTTGACGATTTTATTTCCTACCCCTATCACTTCATAGTTAAGGTTTTCAACTTCTAGACGTTTAATACCATCATATAGATCTAAATCTACAACACTTGGCACAATTGACATATCTACAATTGGAAGACTATCATCACCTGTTGGTTCAATGCCTAAGTAAGGGAGTACATTTTCCATAATCTCTTTAAATGCCAATTTAGGTGTCGGATCTGTTTCTCCAATCTCATCAAATAAGACGAGTGCAACTACTTCCGGGTCATCTGCTGGTGCATATCCCATAAAGGATAAGATATGCTTTCCTTCACCACGTGGTAATTTTTCCGCTGTACCTGTTTTACCCCCAACGGAGTAGCCTGGCACAGCAGCTGCCGCACCTGTACCTGTCTTTACTACTGATTCCATATACTGCTGAACTTGACTTGTTGTCGCATCTGAGAAAATTTGACGTCTTACTTGAGGTATTGCCTCACTTAGTACATTGTTTTCATTATCAATCACTTTAGAAACAATATAAGGCTGCATTAAGTTCCCGCCATTAAGTAATGATGAAAATGCCGTAATAAGCTGAACCGGTGTCACTGTAAAAGTCTGTCCAATAGAACTTGTTGCTTTTTGAACTGGTCCTAATCCATTTAAGCTATGAATCATCCCTGCTGCTTCACCTGGTAAAGTAATCTGTGTTGTTTCACCAAATCCAAATTTTACAAAATACTCATAAAAAATCTCATCGGGAATATGTTGACTAATTTCAATCATCGCCGAGTTACAAGAGTTTGCAATAGCTTGTTCTAATGTCTGTACACCATGTCCTTGTCGTTTCCAACATCTAATTTTATCTGGTCCTACTTGACTTACGCCCGTACAGTTATAGTGTGCGCTTAAATCAATCAATCCCTCTTCTATAGCTTCTCCTACTAGAAGCGGTTTAAATGTGGACCCTGGTTCATATGGAATTTGAATATTGTAATTCTTCCATGCACGGTTTAAGGCTGCAGCTTGTTCTTCACTTGTTAGTGCATCCCAAGCCGCTTTACCCATTTGTTCAGTTAAATTAGTATATGTATTAGGGTCATAGTATGGATAAGAATACATACTATAGATTTCGCCTGTTTTAGGATTCATAATAATTGCTGCAGCATTAAGTGGTTTAACCTCTTCTACATACTTATTCATAGTTTGCTCAACATATTGTTGAATCACCTCATCTAAAGTAAGTACAATCGTATCTCCCTTTTGTGGTGCAGCTACTTCTGTTGTCACAATACTTTCCTCTTGTAACTTAGAATAGATACGCCCAGGTTTCCCTAGCATTTCTTGATTATATGCTTGTTCAATTCCATATTGACCTTCCGTCTTGTTGTAAAACCCTATAGTTTGAGCTGCTAAGCTACCTTTTGGATAATTACGCACAAAACTTTCTTCAAAATAAATACCTTTTACTTTAGCATCTTTAAGCATCATCATATCTTCTGCACTAATATCTTTCATCAATATACGATAATGACTATCTGGTGCACCTTCAACAATAGCTTTAATATCCGCTACACTCTTCTTACTATATTCAGCAAGGGTATTATAAGTATGTTCCTGTTGCTCATCTACTAGCTTCAAAATGTTAATCGGATCTAAAATAACATGATAAGAAAGCATACTTGTTGCAATCGTCTTATTATTACGATCTACAATACTTCCTCTTAGAGCATCTACTTCTTTTTCTGTACTCATTAACCTTGATCTTACTTGCTTTTCAAACTCTTCCCCTTTAACAATCTTAAAGTATCCAATACGGTATACTAAAAGTGCTACGCAAAAAAGCATCAGTCCTTTGACCCACCTCATACGTATTTGCATACGTTTCATATAATCTGATTGCTTTGTTCCATAGACGTTTTTCTTCTTTTTGTTTACTTTTTTACTCATTTTCTAGCCTCTTATTCATCATAAACCGTATAACTTTCCTGATCTAAACTTAGATAAACCACTTGATGTGGAAGTGGCTCAGACATATTAAGTTGCTCTTTTGCTACTTGTTGAATATGTTCTAAGTTAAGATTTGCCGCAATTGTAGCTTGTACACTATTGATAGCGCTTTGTGTTTCACGTAACTCCGTATTAATAAGCTTTAACTCACGCTGCTTAATAGCTAAATCTGAAGTTACGCTTACAAAACAAAAAGCGCCTACAAATAGAACAAGTCCACATACAGACATTTTACATCCAAAAATAATATCTTCTTTTGAACGTTTTTGTGGTTTTGGACGTTTTAACGGTGTAGAATCTGGTTTCGTTTCTGGTAAACGATAAGGTGAGTCTAAATAGTTAGGTGCTTCAGATCCGTATTGATAATGATATCTTCGTTTTGGATAGTCAGCCATCTAAATTCCCTCCCGATACTCTATTTTTATAATTTCTCTATAATTCTTAATTTCGCGCTTCTTGCTCTAGGGTTAAATTCAAGTTCTTCTTCTGATGGTAGAATAGGTTTTCTTGTAATCACGCGCACTTGTGGTGTCTTACCACATATACACATTGGTATATTTCTTGGGCATGTACAAGGGTCTTCTAATTCTTTAAAAGTGTGTTTTACAATCCTGTCTTCAATAGAGTGGAATGTAATGATACAAAGTCTTCCACCTTTTTTCAAGTAAGGTACTACATCTAAAATAGTAGGTCTAATAATATCTAATTCTTTATTTACTTCAATACGAATAGCTTGGAATGTACGTTTAGCTGGATGTGGGCCGTCTTTACGTGCTTTTGCTGGAATTGCTCTTTTGATGACATCCACAAGTTCATGTGTTGTTTCAATAGGCTTTTCTTGTCTTGTCTCTACAACAAATTGCGCAATACGTCTAGCCCAATTTTCTTCACCATAAGACTTAATTACTTTAAAGAGTTCATCTTCGCTATATTCATTGACCACTTCATAAGCTGAAAAATCACTTTCCTGATTCATACGCATATCAAGTGGTGCATCATGCATATAAGAAAAACCACGAGAAGGTTCATCTAATTGATGAGAAGATACGCCAAGGTCAATAAGCATCCCATCTATTCCATCTGGAGCATGCTCTTTTAAAATTTCTGCCACCTCTGAAAAGTTATTATGAACCAATGTAACTTGTGGTTTCACATGTGCTAACCTTTCTGTTGAAGCTTTTAGTGCGTTTGTGTCCTGATCGATGCCAATAAAGTGTCCCTTTTCACTTAATCTCTTGCATACTTCTCCAGCGTGTCCAGCACCACCTAGAGTGCCATCAGCATAAGTGCCATCTTCTTTAATATCAAGTCCTTCTATACATTCATTTAATAATACTGATACATGTTCAAAATTCATTGTCATTCACCTCTATATTCCTAATGATTCCATTTGTTCTGCTAAGGCATTTGCATCAAAAGCATCGTCATTATAGGCATCCCACTGACTACTACTCCAAACTTCTATGCGATTTCCCATACCTATAAATACTATGTCTTTTTCTATACTGGAATATACTTTCAAATGACTAGGAATTAAAATTCTTCCTTGTTTATCAGGTGTACATTCTACAGCTCCCGCTAAGAAAAATCGTACAAATTTACGGGCATTCGTATTCGTTAAAGGAAGTTCCTTTAACTTTTGTTCAAAGCTTGTCCATTCATCTTGGGGATAAACAAATAGACATCCATCTAAGCCTTTTGTAAGTATAAAGCTTGTTCCTAGTTGTTCCCTATATTTAGCTGGTACGACAACTCTACTTTTGTCATCTAAACTATATTGGTACTCACCAATGAACATGCCCCACTTCTCCCCCTTTATTCCCCACTTCGAACCACTTTCAACCACTTTCTTCTATTCTATTGCTTTCTAGCTAACATTTCAAGTCATTTTGATTAAAAGATAAAAAAAAACTAGTGCCTAAGGCACTAGTTTAAGCTTTATATTCTCTATAATATCTTACAATTAATTCATCTAGTTGTTGACTGACCTTATAAAGTTCAATCATATCATCTGTATAAGCCGAACTGTTCTCTACTAAACCATTTAGACGTACTTGTAGGTCTACGATTTGTCCTTGTGTTGTATTCATTTTTCAATCCCTCCAAAAGTAAATATTTCTCTGTTTTTCTCTTTATCTCTCTCTATATGTTTTATTATAGTCCTACTTTTGGAATTAATCAACATTAATTTACATTTTTTTGAATTTAATTTTAGATTTATTTCGACACCAAATGATTCCAATAATTCCAGCAACTATAGAAAAGACTGCTACAATTTGTGATGCTGCAATGTTAATACCCGGTACAACCAGTTGGTCTGTTCTAAGTCCTTCAATCCAAAGACGCCCCACACCATAACCAGCTATATAAAGGAAGAAAATCTCTCCATGAGCTTTTTTATACTTCCTATAAATAAGTAAAATAATGAGTAATACAAAATTCCAACATGATTCATAAAGGAAAGTTGGATGTACTTGAATAAACTCTACTCCATTTCTTATAACTGCATTATCAAGCATTGTCTGTGTTATACTTGTCGCTGCCTCATCTCTCATAATCTGCATTGCAAAAAGATTATCGGTGTAGTCACCAAAAGCTTCCTTATTAACAAAGTTACCATAGCGACCAATGGCTTGTCCTACTAATAAACCATAAGCTGCAATATCACCAAACTGCCATAAGTTAATGTGCTTCATACGTGTATAAATGACTGCTACTATAAAAGAAGCAATAATAGCACCGTAAATAGCAATACCTCCTTGTCTCAGATTAAAGATTTCACCTAAGTGTTGACTATAGTACTCCCAATTAAATGCTACAAAGTATGTCCTCGCTCCAATAATGGCAAAAACAATATCATATAGAAGAAAGTCGAAAATATGATCTGGTGAAACACCTTCTTTCTTAGCTATATACATACTGATTGCCAGCCCTAGTAATATTCCTGATGTTAAAATAATGCCATACCAGTAAATTGGAATTCCAAATACAGTAAAGGCAACCTGGTCAATATGAAATGATAGATTTAAATACGGAAAATAAATATTTGGCATATGTTTCCTCCTGTCCGCTTTTTACTTATTATATGCCTGAATAAACATTCTGTAAACAGATGGCTTGCATATTTTCATCTCTTCTTTCCTATAATATACTAATGAATAAGCGTTTATTTCATTGGATTGGAGGGCTAATTATGGCACAGTCAAAACGTCATTACCGTGTAGCAGAACGTACTAAAGAATTAGAGAACCAAGATTTAATCCTTACAAAAGACTCTTTAAGAGAAATGTCATTTTTATTTGGACTTATTTATATCTCTAGTATTTTACTCAGTTTTGCCGTAGGTTATTTTGTCGGAAATAATGATTAAACCCTAAAAACTGCACACTGTTGCAGTTTTTTCTTATAATCGCCATTGCAACCTCATTCCATATCCTTTATAATTTAAAATTAGTGCAATAAGCCATTTATACTTCGGTATACACATAGAAAGGATGAAACAAATGAAATTAGGGATTGTAGGACTACCAAACGTTGGTAAAAGTACATTATTTAACGCACTTACAAAAGCAGGTGCTGAATCAGCAAACTACCCATTCTGTACAATTGAACCAAACGTAGGTGTTGTAGCCGTACCAGATAAAAGATTAGATGTCTTAAAAGAAATGTACAACTCAGAGAAGATCTTACCAGCTGCTGTAGAGTTCGTAGACATTGCAGGTCTTATTAAAGGTGCAAGTAAAGGTGAAGGTTTAGGTAACCAATTTCTTTCACACATCCGTGAAGTAGATGCTATCGTACAAGTTGTAAGATGCTTCGAAAACGACAATATTATTCACGTTGACAAAACCGTTGATCCACTTCGTGATATTGAAACAATCAATTTAGAACTTATCTTCTCAGATATGGAACTTATTGAACGTCGTATTGCTAAAACAAAAAAAGTTGCTAAAAACGACAAAGCATTAGCTGCTGAACTTGTTATTTTAGAAAAAGTATATGCAACTTTAGAAGAAGGACAATCAGCACGTAGCCTTATGGGTGAAGATGCTGATCAAGATGCATTTATTGAATCACTTGGTCTTATCAGTGCAAAACCAGTACTTTATGCTGCAAACGTATCTGAAGACGACTTAATTAGTGGTGAAGATAACGAGTACGTAAAAAAAGTTAAAGCGTTTTCTGCTAGCGAAGGCTCAGAAACATTCGTAATCTGTGCTCAAATCGAACAAGAGCTTGCTGACTTATCTGACGAAGAAAAAGCTGTATTCTTAGAAGACCTTGGCCTCCACAATACTGGTTTTGATCTTCTTGTTGCAGCAAGTTACAAGCTTCTTGGTCTTATCAGCTACTTAACAGCAGGTCCAAAAGAAGTACGTGCTTGGACAATTACAGAGGGTACAAAAGCACCTGGTGCTGCTGGTAAAATCCACTCCGACTTTGAGCGTGGTTTCATCCGTGCTGAAATTGTTAACTTCCATGACTTAGTAGAAGCAGGCTCATACAATGCTGCTCGTGAAAAAGGTCAAGTACGTCTTGAAGGTAAAGAGTACGTTGTTAAAGATGGGGATATCATCCTATTCAGATTCAACGTATAATCTTAATAGAAATAAAAAGAGAGGTTACATCATGTAACCTCTCTTTTTATTTATCCATGTGATGATATTTATCTTCTTGTACTTCTGGTGTTCCACCTTTATTGGTAAACTTAGATAATGTATCTGGTAAATTTGAAACAATACCTGGAACCATATCAATAAGTTTTGACAAACTATCTTGAGCTTTGATATTAATAAGTTGTGTTGTACCATTTTGGATAACAAGCATTGCACTTGGTGTAATACGTGCACCTAAGCCGCCTGCACCTTTATCTGAGTTTCCATCAATACTTTTTTCTTTATCTTTGTTACGTTCTTGTAGTTTAGTTGCAGCTGCCGCACCTGCTCCTACACCAAAGCTTACATCTACAAGTGGTACTAGAATTGTATCCCCAATATGAATAGGTTCACCTACTACTGTTTTTGTATTAATAAAGTGCTCAAGTTGACCTAATAATACTTCTAAATTATTGTTGAGTTTTGAGTCCATCTTCATCTTCCTTTCCAAAGTTCATTATCATTTTAATCATAGTTCTTACTTCTTTATTTAAGATAAATACAAGCATAGGATATAGAAACTTAAATAAGTTTGTGCGCCCTCTCATTTGGATACACCCTTCAAATATAGCTTCTTCAAAATTACCCATAATATTCCCATACGGTGCATAGAATGGATAGAGTGCCATAAGCTTAGCAATCCACAATCCTGTTTCTGATGGATCTTCAAGTCCAAAAAGCACTTCAAAATAAAAACCCCTAGGCTTTAAGGCATACCACCAGCTTTTGAGTAATTTCTTGCATGCTCTAAAGAATGGCCTACGACTATCCGCATACCATAAAGCTTTTAGTTCACTCCATATATCTTTTACACCAATAGGCTTTGTTATTGTTGGATGTTTTTTAGGCTTTTTTTTAGATTCCTTATTAGCCTTTCTATCTATATTTTGTCGTTTCTGCTCTTTGCTATCCACATTTGTAGATATTTCTTTTTGTGTTTTAGTTGAAGTATCCTCTTGTATCTGTGATGCTTGTCCTTCTATGCGGTTTTCTTCGTTTGTGACTGTGTTCTCAGCTACTTCTTCTGTTTGATCTACAGCTTCTTTCCCTATGACTTTGCCTAGATGTACAGCTTCTTCTTCTAAGTCATCAGCAGCACCTAGTAACTTTTTAGAAAGCTTCGGTGTATAGATGCCAAAAAGCTTTAGCTTTAGTTGCTCTTCTCGGTCAGTATCATAATCAATCTGTACAATCCCAAACAGATTCAAACGTATACGTCCTATAAGTTCTTCTCGTTTTTCTCCTTCTAACCAATAACTAATAGGTAAAAAGAGCAACCCTAAAATAATCAGTAGAATAAGCCCAAATAAAATAGCTATAATCCATAATATAATTTTTAATATAAGCCATAATATAGTCATTACCCACCTCTTTACTCTGACTGTAACATATCATAAGATAAGTTTTTAGTGTTATAAAGCTGATCAATCAATGTAACAGTATAGTTAACGAGCCAGGTTTTATCTTTACTAATACCTAAGATAAAACTATTATTATATTTTTTACCAAGTTGATTACACGTAATGATTTCAAATAGATTACCTTCACCTGGTGGTGTACAAAGCACATATATACTTTTTGGCCCTTTATTCTTTTTAATTAATTTAGGATAGAAACGTTTGTAAGGAAGATTAGGGTCTATTTGAATATACCTTGACGTTTTCATGTTCCTCCTCCTTAATTTTAACTAGCATATAGTTTTAGCTAATTATAAATGATTATATCATAAACCATCATATTTTGACTATATGATGCTTTTCATATTTGCAAAATTTTACTATAATAGATAAGGACACTCTAAGTTTTACATCATGGAAAGGAATATTGATATGAAATTATTTGATTTATTTTCTATACCTAAACCTTATCAATTCTACATTCATTTAGGTTTAGCTTTATTTGTAACTTTAGCATTGCTCTTACTGAGCAAAACATTACGTAAAATGATTATTAAATTTTTTACACACTTCGATAACAAAATCCCTAACTTTTTAGAAGAACTGAATATGGCCATTGCTAAACCACTTGATTACTGGCTACGCTTAACCAGTATTTATATTGGTTTATTGATGTCGCCCTTTGTCATCTATACACATTTCACTCAGACTGAACTGTATATCAACGAAACGCTCCAACTTAGCTTTGCCATTTTCCCAACTACCTTAGTACATACCCTCTATGGACTTATTTGTATTGCTCTAATTACTTGGGGAACCTATAATAGTGTCAATCTCTATGAAATGGCCCTTGTTGGTATTGGTTCAAGATTTACCACACTTGATCATACCTTACTCATTCGCTTTACTTCTAAAATTATTCGTTTAGCCATCATTATATTAGGTGCTATGCTCATGATTTCTCAACTTAATATAAATATTGCTGGTATTCTTACTGGAGTTGGGTTAGGAGGAGTTGCCTTTACATTTATTGCAAAAGATACCTTAACCAATATTATGAGCGGTGTTGTCCTTATGGTTGATAGGCCTTTCACCATAGGTGATTGGGTACAATGTGGTTCTATTGAAGGAATCATTGAAGATGTAAGCTTTAGAAGTACACGTATTCGTACTTTTGAGCAAGGTTTAGTCATTGTGCCTAATGCTACTCTTGCTAACGATAACATTCTTAACTGGTCTACTATGCCAAAAAGACGTGTTCGCTTTTCTTTAGGTGTAACCTACTCAACATCAAGACAGAAGTTAGAGCTTCTTATGAGCAAGCTCAAAGAAAGTCTAGCTCAATTTGATACAATTGAAAAGGATACTAGCCTTGTTTACTTTGATGACTTCGGCGACTTCTCTTTAAATATTATTGTCCTTTTCTACACTTTCCAAACCGATTTAAAAAGTTATTCTGCTCTCAAGCAACAAGTTAACTTAGAAATCATGCGTCTGGCTGAGGAACTAGATGTGGATATTGCTTTTCCAACACAAACTATTCAAATTCAAAATTCAGAACAATAATAAAAAGCTGCCATTGGCAGCTTTTTATTATTATCATTTTTATTTAAGTTCACTTCTTCTCTAAAAAGCTATTACACCAACACTCAAAAGTTTTATGCATATGACAAGGGCTATCCCCCTGAATGAGTATAATGATATAGTTGATTATAGATGATACATTACATTATTTCAATAAATCGCCTCTAGTATCTTGAGTATCTCTAAGTATTTAATTTGTATCCCTTTATCTGCTGCTTCTTCTTCAAAAAATGCTGTTTGCTGATTAATTGCCTCTAAGACGTCCACTGGTAACTTACTTATACCAAAGCCGTATACAACCTCATTTTCTTTAGCTATATGTCTTTCTAAAAGATGGGTATAACTCACTGCATTAGCAATCACATCTAATTTACTCTCTTCATCACCCTCTTTAACACGTTCTAGCGCCTCTCCTAATTCTTTCACATATAACCTTCCTAGATCATGCTCCACATACATGCCATTACGAATCAGTTTACTTCCTAATGGCCCTAAACGATTCTCCATTTCTGCAAATAAGAACTTCTCCTCTTTACCATGATGATGACTATCTGCATAATTCATAATAAAATCAATGATCATCTTAAAATGCTCAAAATTAATAGGTTCACCTTGTAAAATTCTATTGCATGCTTTACGGATTATTTTTAGCATACGCCTAATCTCTTCGTGTTCTTGTTTCATGATCTCAATACTTGTTATCACTTGATTATCATTTATCTTATTCATATCATTCTCCTTTTCTTACTTTCTATGTGTAATATGCATCCATCTTACATCATTCTTGATGAACAGGAGGTAGCCATAGCTACATTTTGAACACGTTCTTTTCTTTGGCATGTCCTATGAACCCCATTTAACTACCCTATCTTCTCGTCACATCTTCTATTGGATCATGTCATATTTTGCTCTTGTCTCCCGTATATTTTATTATTAATGATTAAAATAAATTAATATATGGAGTATTTATGAAGAAATTAAGTAATGATTTATTAAACTGTACACAAATAAGCGATTTAGCAAAGCTCATTCACACCACCATTAAACCTGGGAAAGTCTACTCAGCCAATACAGCTTATTGCGTCTTAAAAGATGCCGATACTGTACTCTTTCCTCAGGTAGGAAAAAAGTGTAACTTAAGTAACTTGTTGATTAAAACAGGTCTTGATCATCATGGCAATCCACTTCTTCTTATTTGTGAATATGATTCTACAGGTACCGATGACAATGTTTATTTGAGAGTATTTTGGGGAAAATATTACGATACCCTTTCTTATGTTCGAGCACAATTTACTTCAAATAGCTTTTTTACAACTATAGATGGTAATATTCAGGCCTATTACCCCCATTATGAGCCCATTAAAGGACATAGCGAACTTTGCTTCCTAGATATTATCGCCAAAGACATTTCCATGACACGTAGAGGTATGGGAAGTTTTTTAGTACAAACTCTACTCAAAGAAATTATTCCTTATCTCAACACCCATCATAGACCTATTAATGATCCTATAAAATATGTTTTAGTTAATGCTGTACCTTATGGTATTCTTCAAAATGCTTTAACACAGCAAGACCGCATTCATTTCTACGAAAAAAATGGTTTCATCCTATTGGGTAACAAGGGAATTTATGAAATTTAATTTTTTGATTGTACTACAGGGAGAATTTTATTTCTCTATTTGTTAGTTTGTATACTTTTCTATCTTTCACTTGTGCACTTTGTTAGTCTTTCCTCATTTTATGTCAAATCTAGAAATTAACTTTCCTGATTTCGAAGAAAGATTTTTGAAAATACAATCTTTTTATTAGACAAATCCTTGAAAATTATTTTATATATTTAGTCAATTGCAACAAACCTTCCATTCACATATAATAAATTTATCAAAATATAAAAGTATAGAGTGACTACATTCTAGATACTAGTCTCCTATACTACTAGGAAAGAAGCTTGAAAACTTTTGTCTCCCCTCCCAAAAGCAAACAACTTTTTCTTAGACATCCCTACTTTGACGGTGACATCACAGTAGCCGGATGAATATGTTTTACAAGAATTCATGTTTATACAATTAACAACACTTACTTATTTAAAAAGTTTAAATGAAACGGATAGCCAACTTATGGGTTACAAACTACTAGATCATGAATGGTGTAAAGTCCTATGACCTCTTTCATCAACCAGATACTAGGTACTTTAGTAAGAACGAGAACTGGCTAGGAAGGGACTAAATAACTATTTACATACCGTTGTTGTTGATTACTTATTTCATGTATTCTACATACATTTGTCACCTATAAAAGCCAACTTAAGTTTGCCTGTATTCTGGAGGGGAAAAGGCAGCTTAGGTTGGCTTTTGTTGTGTAAACTAATGTTATATTTCTTGTTCTGTCATCAAATAATCCATAGAAAAATTTAAAGATACAGAGGTTACATTTCTGCAACCTCTTTTCTTATGCCGAAAATAAAAAAGGCAAGTTCATGAGTTTCCTCAATCTCTTGCCTATTAAATCCTTATTAAGTTGTTAACCAAGTCTATACGCCGGGGTATGTTTAGCTCATAGTTATTGTTTTATTTGTAGTCCAAAATACAGTATAGATAAGGCCTCATGATCCACTTCAAAGCATTGTGCTTTCTATGTTCTGCAAAAAGCAGGACAATAAGTGGTTATAGCCTTATTTTTTAGAACTACACTAATCTATAACAAGGAGTATAACAATGACTGAAATGTCCCAACTCACGACCTATTTTGAAGAATATTTAGGCTACCTTTCTGCCGAAAAAAACGTGTCCAAATACACATTAGATAATTACACAAGTGATTTTAAGATTTTTACCCACTTCTTATTACTCAAGAGTCTCCCCCTTGATATGAGTAAAATTAAAACTCGAGATTTACGAAACTATCTAATCTACCTAAAAAACGATAAAGAATACCAGAACGAATCTATTCGTCGCAAAGTCAATGCTCTAAGAAGCTTCTTTTACTTTCTTACAGAACAAGAATACATTGACAAAAATCCTTCTTTGTCTATTCATGCTCCAAAACGTGTAGAACGCCTTCCCATTTATATGACTGAATTTGAGCTCAATTTATTTCTGAAAACGATTGAATCAACAGGTCTTAAAAATGCTTTACACGATTTTTGCTTTTTTAAATTATTGGCATATACTGGTCTGCGTCGCCAAGAAGCTATAAACCTTAATTGGAGTGATATTAACTTCGGAAATAACACTATTACTGTTAATATGGGAAAATGTAAGAAATCCCGAGTTGTTCCTATGCCCGAATCTTTATCTGAAAAGCTCTGGGAATACCTGCAAACAAGGCTTCCATTATCTACTCAAGCAGTATTTTTAAGTGAAGCTGGCAACCGTATATCCCCTTCTATTACTGGAACGCGTTTTACTAAGTATCTTAAACGTTCAGGTCTTACAGGTAAGGGATTTACCATGCACAAACTTCGTCATACTTATGCCTCTCATCTAGTATTAGCAGGTGTCGATTTATTAAGTGTTCAACAATTATTAGGTCATTCAGATCTTAATTCAACTCAAGTTTATACGCATATTAATACCCAACATTTAAAAAAACAAATTGAGAAATCACCTTTTAGATAACTAAGGTCATAAGCACTGACCTAGCTACTTTATATCATTATCTTCTTTTCAATTCATCTATTTTCACAGTTATTAATCTTGTAAAATTTGTTTTGACTCGAATACCTATTTTTTCTGTAAAGTTTTAATAATATTATTGTTGACTTAGTATCTCCTCACAGACTTTTCTCACCATATAATTAGGATCAACAGCTGCTTTTTGTAGTAAGTAATCAGCTATTGATTTTGCCATTTTGTGATTTTTAGCAGTTAACCTAATAATACCATTCTTAATATAAACATTATCTGAATCCATTAACTGAATTAATTGATTCGAAATAATACTCTGGTTATTATTATTACGAAGCAATTGGAACAGTATTCTAATTGCTTTCCATCGCAAATCTACTTGATTAGACTTACACCATGTTAGGACTTGTTGTAGAAGAAGTATTTCAACATTTTGTGGTATTTCTTCTTCATCAGCTTCTAAAAATGTTAAAATTATTTTACTTACTTGTAATTGTGTAGGGATATCGTCTACCAAAAAAGGCAACATTTCCATCATAGGTTGATATATATCTTCTCCGAAGCAATTATATAAGAATAATATAGAAAACTTAAGTGCTATTATAGATAGATTAGACATTAAGACTTTTCCATCTTCAGTAATCTCTTTATTATCTTTTAATTTTTCTATTATTACTTCATTATGTATCATTAATTGAGGGAATCTTTTGCATAAAAATATTAAAAGTTCTATTGCATCACACTTTTCTTCTATCGTTTGTCTTTTTGATAACAATGTATTGCTTGCAGCAGAAAATGTAGCATTTAATAATTCTTCACTATATATATTATCCGAATTAGTTATAATAGATTTTATTATTATATGAGCACGATCCCCATATCCTGAATAGGTTCCATTTTCCCCCTGTTTCATATTACGCTTATTAATTTTATCAATATACTTACTAATAAACAAAGGCATTTCTTTATCATCTTCTGATGTCTCAAGCTTATAATCTTCCTCATAGAATTTAGGCATCTCTTTTCTTATAGTCTCATCAAGTTCTTGTGTAAGAATTTTGTCTTGTTTACGTAAACACTGTAACAAATACCCTAAATTATTTGAATGATTACGTTTTTCTTCATCCTCTACAACCATTCTAATTTGCTCAATCAATCGTTCACATACTATATGATTTAACTGCGAAAGCTTAATATGCTGTCCTATTAGCTTAAATAACCCATCTTCCCATCTAACTCTACCTCTCTCTAAAAACTTACAACATATATCTACCAATCTATTTGGATCTATTCTTCTTGCAACCCCATCTAAGGCACTAATTATATGTCCACCCAATAAGATACAAGCTTTATCATCTTCTAACCAATCATTTATAAACTCACTAACTTGGTCTATTATATTATCAAAATCCTTGTCTGCCAAGAAGTAGCCCACACTTTTCAGTGCTTCAAGATTACTAATTTGACGTTGATATTCTATAGGGTGATTATTAGTAAAATTAAAAATATCAAGTGCATCCTTTGCATTCATTTTTCCAAGTATATCTTCTGCTTCATAAATGATTCCATCAATTTCTTTTGTATTACAGTTAATCAAAGTGGTTTTTAGTAGTAATACACGTATCTCCCAGTTAGAATATTGTTGACATAAATGAAAAGTTAAAAACTTTATCCTGTCATAGATCTTCATTATATGAGTTAATGATCCATTAAACATAGAAATAACATAAATATTAGAAATTAAATCTGTATAATAACTTAAATTTTTTCCAAACGAATATGTATATGGAGATTTAATTTTTTCATTTAATGAATCAGCAATATACATTTCATTTAATTCTTTATCAAACCTATCTAATAACGGATAATATAAAGCATGTTCACTATTATTAATCTCATCTTGATGTTTATATACAAAATATTCATTTTGAAATTGACTGAGAAAAATATTTTGATTACGTAGGTCAATCAGAATATCCTTTATAATCCAATCTGGAAATAATTGATTCTTTGCCATATCAAGAGCTTGTTCTAGCAATCTAATACATTCCTCCAAATTCCCTTGAAAATATGCCTGTATAGCTTCCCAACGTTTTTTGACAAGACTATGATACTCTGTATCTTGATATACCTCTAAATCTTTTAAAAAAAGTCCAGTATTAAATTCTTGAATAGATTTGTTTTCAAAAAGAATAGTAAGAAATTTACAATACCAGCCATCTAACGAATTAGTATTTTCTATTTCTTTTCCATACCCTTGTAACATCTTTAAAAAATATACCTTGCATTTATCAATATTAGCAATAGTATTTTTAGTTGCAATCGTTGCTTCTAAGCCAAAAGATAATGAAATTGATGATTCTATAGTTTCTTCTATCTTTTCTACATTTTCCAATCTCCCTTTACAGTATTTCTTATATATGCCTATTAAATCACTAATTAAATCTTGTGCACCACTAGTAATAAACTCTTCAAATGAATGAATCACCCTACTCTTTGCAAAATTATATCCCATAATACTTTCTTGCAATGGTGTTTTTTCTGTTGAGTCTTTGTCACAAAAATAATATAATGCTTTTATCTTATACTTATTAACACAATCTATTTCTATCTGAACTCCTGGCCGTATTCCATCTTTATTATCAATGAGGAATATACATACGTCGCATTCCTCAAGCGCACTACTATAATGCTCACCTGCAGATATAATGGATGCTCCTTCACCTTCAAAAAGATATACAGTAGCTATGCCCGTTGATTCAATCAATGCTTTTAAAGCTGCTCTAGCTATATTGTAGTTTTCATAGCCCTCTCCACAGGCAGAACTAATAAATACTTTAATTTTTTCTTTTGTATAAATCATAAAATCCTCCCTCTTTTTCGAATCATTTCTCTATAAATCTCTTCTATTCTATAATAAAGATATTATGTCCCGTTCAAACAAGAGTACATGTACTTTCCACTATTAACTTTTAATAGTTTAACAGTTGTCTTACCCTCTCTATCAAATCACTGTCTTTCTATAACTATTCTATCACCTATTTTACAAGAATCTGCATAATATGATTCAGCGAAATGTTTTCTTGTTTTGTTACCATCATCGAAAATTAAATATTAGTTGATGCTACCTTCTCTATTTCTATATCTATCATCTTCTATCTATGTCATTAGTTACTATGATATCAAAATAATCAGCCACACCGACTACTTTAATCCCTTTGAATGAGCTTATTTAATTCCTTCCTAAAAAATCACTATTTCATATTAACTCACTACACTCCTCCGTTAAATAATCTTATTCTGTTATAATTATCTATACCTTATCATATTTTTTAAATTTTGAAAATGATATTCCCTAGAATGAAAGCACCCAAGGTTAATGACCTTGAGTGCTTTCATTCTAGGGAATATTAATTCTAATTATTTTCAATTAACCTTTTGCAATCTCTATATAAAGTTGCATATGATTTTTCTGTCACACTTGCCACCATGCATCTAGGGTACTCCTTTAACATCGCCACTGCTAACTCTCTTTTCGTAAGTATTCGAAGTTCTTTATTAAGATTCCAGATTTCTAATAATTTTTTTCTTATTTGTTCATACTGACTCTTATCTTTTATCGGTTTAATATAGGGTGAATAGTGTTGTATAACATCTTCTACCTTTTTGCCTTTACTTAAATGATGCCATAATGTTGCTATTGGTATCCTAGTCTTTTCAGAAATCTCTTTGATAAGCATTGGTTCCCCTTGATACTCATATTGCCTATTATTACGTTTATTTTTGTTTTGCTCTGCTAATGTAATAAATCTACAGTTAGCAGGAGTATAGTGTCCATCTGTATCAATTCTATCTAAAGAAAGTCCTTGTTTATAGCCATTACGCATACACCAGTGATAAAAGTATTCAAATTCTAACCATTCATCTGCTACTTTGATACCTCGCCCCCCATAATAAATATTACTCTTATCCTCACATCGTGACTTCATCGCACTCCAGACTGAGTATAAAGGGTGCTTACATAATCCATGTTTTTTTCTGTTCCTGCCCGCTTTAATTTGTAAACAACCACAACTTTTTACTGCCCCTGCTTTAAGAGAAGTCCCCCTTACAGTTTTTCTTCTTCCACATTCACACTGGCACCTGTAGTAAGTATATCCACCTTTTTGATAATCTACATCTATTACCTGTAGTCTTCCATACTTCTCTCCTGTTAAATCTTTCTTAATCTTTAGTGGCCTTTTTATTAATTCCTTATTTTGCAATTTTATTTAACACCTCTACATTTTAGTGTTACCAACTGAAAGTACATCTTATAACCCCAGTTCATCTCTATCTATCAACATTATATTTACTTTTTTATGTATTTCAAGTTATTTTAAAGGGTTATAAAAAATTTATTTTTGTACTCCTTTTATGAATTTTTATCATTCCTTTTATCCACCTCTTCTTTTATATGTCAATAGGATTTAATTTATATTTGTAGATTAATTGCTTTACTTAAGCATTATTTAATAATTCTTTCTGTACTTTTATCTAATATACATTAGAATTGCTTTTTAAGGAATATAAATATGAGTTAGTCGTGCAAAAAAACATCTTAATTAATAAGCCTTATTCCTTGTTAAATAAGCAATTACTCTCATCACGATACTAGGAGGTCCTATATGATACACACACTACAATTTTACTGTTACACAACTTTAGAAGAAATAAGAGATTTGGAAAAGTATTACTCTTTAAGCATTCACGAAGTTCTTCTCAAAGTAGAAGCATGTTATGAAGGAATAAAAATGAACCTTAAACAATTAAATTTTAGCAAAGAATATATATGCTACTTGTTTGTTGATGCAATAAAGCTTTTAGGTAAGGCTGATATCAATCAATCAGACTATCCTGCCCTTGAAAATAGGCTTAATGATCTAAAAAAAAGTCTTTTGTTTAATCTAGACAAAGAGCTAGTTCTACTAAGGATTGATTATCGACTTGATGTTGTAATTAAAGACGAGAATATACGTCATTATCTATTTAACCTATTTGCAAAGAATAAAGAGTACTTCAAACATCTAAAACGTTGTGAAGGCAAAAAGAAATCTATCCATTCTGTAGGCGAAAAATATCAAACTAGCCTATATTATAACTCTAAAAGTATAGTAGCTGTTGTCTATGATAAACCTAAAGAACGGGAATTTAAGCATCAACCGCTTCAAAACCACGAAAAAAATGTTTTAAGATTCGAACTTCGGTTACATAATAATCATTTAAAACATCTGAAACGCAATCACCATATAGAAAAAACACTAAAAAATTATATGAATGAAGATATGTACAAAAAATATATGACAAACTACATACTACAAATTTTTTATCCTGGCGATTTTTATACTATTCGCAAAGCACGAACAATTATCCAAGCCTCTTCCCTAAAAGATTATGACAAAAAAGACTTGAATAACTTCTTAATTCAAGTATCAAAATATGGTATGGAACCTCTAATTAAACAGCGACATACAACTTCCCCTTATGGATTAAGTCGTTATAAGCTAAAAAAAATATTAAATCAATTAGAGGCACTAAATATTAATCCTGTTCTAATACCTGTAAATGCCCAAATACCTAGTCATATACCTAATCCTTTAAAGATTTTACATTCTCCTCATAAATAAAGTAGAGGACAGATTAATCTGTCCCCTACTTCTTATGATTATACACAAATTCCACTAAGGCCTGTGAGACTAAGTCTTGAACTTTTAAATAACTATACTGCTGCTCACATAGTTGAATGAATTCACTATAAATAACATCATTTATTTTTATATTCCTATTAGAAAAAGTACTTTCTCTATCGTAAATACGTTTGTCTAAATCAACATTTTTATTTGAGCACGTTTCAATCATCTTCTTTAAATGTTCTAAATTTTCCTCTAAGAATATAAATGTATCATTATTTATTGCTTGATTTAATTCATACGTTTCTTCAGTATCTGTTAAATACTTACAGTAACGTTTTATTGATTTTATATAAATATATTTTTCATCAGCCATAACTGAAGAAATTTTACTTTTAGATATACCTATCTCCTCTGCAATTTGATCAAATGTCTTATTTTGCAATTGTTCGTTGATATACGCCACTTGCTCTTCTATAGGTGCACTCAAAAATTTTTCATTGTTCATATGTACAACTCCTTTCTACCTGTAAACTCATAATAAAGGCTTTCTGTATTATACATATCAACTGAAATAATATAACTAAAATATGCTTAATAATTAATATCTTTTTTTAATAAAGTGTGTATTCACCTAATAGGCCATATACTCACTTATATCTATTCTACTATTTCAATAATTCTTCTGCCATTTTGTGATTCTACCAAGTAAACATTTATTTTGCTTTTTTTATTCCTTCTTTCAAATTCATAAAGAATATTATCTTCTACTACACTTTTCTCATCTACATCAAATAAATATTCTAAATCCATGTCTTCATACATCTTCATTTACCTCTTTAAGCCATTATTTATATACTGATAATATGTATATCTTTATAGATTTTATCAGTATATATTTATTTTCCTAACCACTATCCCTATGCTATATATCTTATATTATACATACAGTATTCATACTTTATTTGCATACTTTCGCTATTTAATTTCTGTTTGTTGCAAACATACCGCTCTTACTTAATATAATTTTGCCTGAAAATTAGTTCTAAGTTTTCTAATATTCTCCCCATCAATATCTTCATTTCTTTACCTGCTTGTGTCAACTGCATCCCCCATGATTAACCTTCTCTTATTCGTGTAACTACCATCTTTATCGCTCTATACTATGCATTATAAAAACATTCTAGAACATATTAGCATGTCGTTCAGCTTGTCCGGCTAAAAGACATGCTATTTCAATCTTTTTCTACCACTCTAATGTACTTATATATTGTTGTTCTGCTCATACCACATAGCTTAGCTAATTCGGTCAAATTAATATTCTTATTTTTATACCTTGGATAGGTCCTTAAGAAAACTAATGGTATATTTTCCTCAGTAGTTTTAGGCCTCCCAATCTTCTTACCTTTTGCTACTGCATTTGCCATTCCACTTCTAACTCGCTCACTAATCATATTTCTTTCTAACTCTGCAAAAACTCCCATCATTTTTAGCATTCCCTCAGTCATTACATCTAATCTCCCATTTGTACAGTCAACAACAAAGGAACCTATGATGAGCTTTAGCTGTTTTATTCTTATAATTTCTATGATCTCACATAACTGCTTAGTACTACGAGTAATTCTGCTTACCTCAGTCGTAATAATTACATCTCCAACATCAACTTTGTCTAACATCCTATTCAGTTCAATCCGGTCCTCCTTAGTTCCCTAGCATATTCAACATGAATGTCTTTTCGCTTTACCCCTTGTTCCTCTAAGCATCTAATTTGATAACTGACATCTTGTTTGCCTTCATACGTGCTACATCGTGCATATCCATACAACATGAAAATCACCCTCTTATTTTTCCTAATCTATTCAAATTGCAAACATCGTCATCTTGTTTTTACTATTCCTGCTGAGCTTAGAAAATTCTTTCGCCTTGATAGATTCTTATTGGATCTTCTTTTTAAAACTTCTAGCCAAACTTTGTTTGCGTGGTTTTATAAACTCAATAAATCAGAGCATTTTACACCTAGCTTTATCTCTACTCTCCATACCTTTGTCCGTGACCTTAAATGGAATACTCATATTCATATGATTCTTACTGAAGGTGCCTCTGGTAATCATACGGTTTGGCGTCATATTCAGCATATTCCTTTTACTATGCTTGGTCGTCGCTTTCAAGCTACACTCCTTCATCTACTACATAAGTATTTAGGACAAGATTTTTACTCTCTCAAGCCCTTTTTGTTTGAAAGATATAAGGATAGCTTTTATGTCTATGCTAAAAAGGAGAAAGTTTCTATTGTCAAAATCTCCATTGATTACATCATTCGCTATACTGGTAAACCTGTTATGGCACAATCTCGTATTTTAGATTATGACGGGCAGCTTGTTACTTCTTATTATGATCGTCATGAAGATGGTAAACTATTATGGACTTTATGCTAAAGAGCATCAGCACTCCTCCAAACTCTTTCGTCTAACTTCTTCTAGTAAGAAAAAGTTTTGGCAAATGCATTCTAACTGGCGTATGCAGATACTCCTTGCCTTTGGCAACAATCCTCTTCGCTGTTCTTGTGGGCATACACTAGAACTACTCGATATTTTTATCCCTAAATCATCTCCTCTTCTTAATTATATGCCGTCTCCACCTTATACTCTTTCTTAGCAAAGGAGGATTTGTATATGAATATTCTAGAAGTTTTTTCAAAAGAAGATGATTTAGTAGAGTTTGTTTGCACTAAATGTGGCTACAACCTATGGGTTATACGTTTTATTGTAGAAGAATTAGAAGAGGATAATATTTTTAGTGGCTTACCTTCCTCTACACCACCACAACCTTTTTGCCAAATTTGTGATGGTACAATGACACCTGTTTCTTATACTGGAATACAAGGTGCTACTTATAAATATAAAAAATAACTTTTCACCAAAGATTTATTTGTTATACCCTTTTTTAGTTGTCTAAACTTTATAGGCAACTTTTTATTGGGTAGGAAAAACGAAATTTCCTACCCAATAAAAAACAAGTAGGCTAAATCGGCCTACCTATTTTTTATACATTGCTATGCATTCTCTAATATTCCGATATATTCTGATTTTGTCAGGTTAACCCTTGCCATTACTCACCATATAACCAAAAGTTGGTCAATATTATCCATCTTGCCACGAGCAATTGATCCTTATTATATAATTTTCTGATACTTAATTTGGTAATCTTTACCATAAATATTAATCAGTCCATGAGCAAATATTTCTGAGTTTAATTTATTGCAATAATTTCCTACCTAACTTTTAAGTACTTTCTATATCTACCAAAAGTAATGTATGATACTGTATCTATTTTTATTAGGTTTTACTTTATTATTTATTTCTAAAACTTAATTTGCTCATTGTTATAATAATTTATTACTCCATGTGTATCTCTTTTAAATTTAATATTTTGCCATTCTATTCCAAAACTATTCATTTTATGAATAAACATTTTTTCTAAACTATTATCACATGTTGAGAAGAAAAATTGATTAAATACCCCCTCTTCTATATTAAGCTGATATTTAATTATTTCTACTAAGCTAAGTACATTCATATCATCCATACTATTAGTTATATCATCTAAAAAATATGTTTTAAATACGGTTTCATTTGTTCGTCTAAATGCATTTCCTAAAAAGAGGGCAATCATAAATGTGCTTAATTGTCCTTCACTTAATATATTCAATATATTAACATTTTTATCATCTTGTATAGTTGTGCCAGCATTTACCTTGGCTCTATCTCTGACTATTTTAAATTCACCAATACTAGTGTGTTTAATTATCTTGTAAAATATTTTATATAAATATTCACCAACACTATGTAATTCTTCTGCTTCCAGTACAGAAAGTTTACTCCTAATTATATCAATTTTGTTTTTAATTTGTGTGTTTTGAGTTGTTAACTCTAAAATTCTACTATTTATACTTTCATTTTCTTTAACTGTTTTAATGATTTCATTTTCTAAATCTATTATTTCTTTATTTTTACATATTTTTTCTAATACAATCCATTTCTCTCTAAATAATTCAAATTCAAAATCTAATTGCTCATAATATTTTGCTGTTTCAATATAACTATTTAATTTTACTAAACTATTTTGATAGTTCATGTTATCAACTAACTCTATTTCTTCCAAACCTAAAAGATTTAAATAATTACATACTTCTTCTTGAATCTTTTTTTCATGCTCACTGCTAATAATTTGGGATTTAATACTATTTTGGTATTCCAACAAAATAGCATCATCTATTATACTACTAACATAATCAATACCTAGTTGCTTACATAAGTCAAACACCTCTTTTGTATTGTTATATATTTCTTCGAATTCTTTGAGTTTTATTTCTTTTTCTTCTATTTTCTTGTTTAAATTTTGTTTAGCTTCTTCCTTTAATTCTAATAGTAATTTATTATATTCTTCTTGTTTAGCCTTTAGCTTTAATTTTAAAGTCCCAATATCACTTCTTGCTTTTCTTAAATATACCTCTGCTTCTTTAGTTATGTCATCATACTCAATAGACGAAAACCCTTCCTTACCACATACAGGACATCTGTCCCCTTCCTTTTGAAATAAAATAAGACTTTGTTTTTCTCCAACAATATCTGATAATACCTTAATTATATTGTTTCCTGCTTGTTTATCCTTTATTATTTCCTCAACATTTAATATTTCCTGCTTGAGATTAGAAACTATTTCTATTTGATTTTCTTCAAAAATTCTAACTGAGATATTTGTCAACAACGTTTTTAATTCTTCTCTTTTGTTGACTAAATTTTCACATGTTAAACTAGATGTAAATTCTTGTAATTGTCTGATCTCTTGTGATAAAATATCAATACATTCATTATTGTAGAGCTTAAGCTCAATAGCTTTATTAGTTACTTCTCTATTTTCATTATACTTACTCAACAAAGTTTCAAAGAGTATTATTTTATGCTTCAAAATATTGTTATATTTTAATGTATTTAGTGAATTACTTAGCTTTTTATAACCTACTTCCTTAAGACTCTTTTTTTGCTGCATTAGTACTTCCATGGGTTCGCTTATTAGGTCCACTTTTTCATCTATGAATATTTTCTTTAAAGGATAATTTTTTTCTTCTGAATTAGCTCCTTTCAGTGCTTGCAACTTACTGTTTTTTTGCTTTAGCTGATCTTCAGAAATTAATTTTCCTTTTTCTTGATCAATTAAGTCTATATTCCATTTTTGAGCACATTCCAATACTTCAATTATTGTATTTTCTTTTTCCCTATTCTTTAAAAAATCATCGAATTGGTTTTTTACATCTTCTCTTTTCATATTCATAAATCGATAGGCCTTTTGTGTATCGCATACATGGTACTGATAAAAAGAATCTTCTTTAATTAGTTTAATTAGTTCCTGTCTATTTTCTTCAGACAGTTCTCCTGAGATTTCCAGTTCTGATTCTATATCTAATTTATCATCTTTTTGTTTTCTTATAATATGTATAACTTGACCATTTATATCAATTTCTAACTCCACCTTAATGTATTCTTCACTGGAGCACGTTCTATTTTTAATAATTCCTGCATTATTCTCTTGTCTATTTCTCTCTGTTTTGGTTGTATTTCTTTCATTAAAGTTATTTTCAATTCTTCTAATTCTTCCAGTAATCCCCCACTCAATTGCTTCTATAATTGTTGTCTTGCCATATCCATTCGGTCCTGATATAAGAATAAATTTACTATCTCTAAAGTCAAATTCTACCTTTTCTTTATATGTTTTAAAATTTTCTATCTTAACTTTATTGATTCTCATCATTATTAACCCACCTATTAATTAACTTCATTTTATTAGAGTCCATATCTTCTATCACATACATAAACTTCATTACTTCTTCATTAGGTAGAATCTCTTCAAGTTCTTTTTCCAACGTATATAATATTTCTGATCCTGTTTTATTTATGGCTTCAAAATAAAATGGTAGTAATAATTCATCTTGATTTAGTATATTTCCACTCTCATCACATTCTATAAATATTTTTCTACATATTGTAGATGATTTTTCATTTTCTTGAATCAATTCTACTGAATTATTCTCTTTCTTGTATAACATAATTAAACTAATATTGTACTTCAAATACTCAATACTTTCTCTGAACTCATCGCCAAAATTAATAAAGTCACTTATGATATATTGCCACTCTTTAATTATACTTAGTATATCATCAGCTCTTTCTCTTATATCTAGAATTAAAAATAATTCATTCTGTGATTTATGCATATATGCTGCTATCAATGGTTCTATTTTACTTCCATCCTCTTTACAAAATGCAGAAATTGCTTCATCTAATAATAGCGAATATTTTTTACTATTTTCAAAATAATTATTAATTTTCACCATAACCCTTTCTCTCCTCCATCAATTTTACATCTTTTTCCAAAAATACACTTATTACATTCTTCTAAGTCTCCCATTTGTTCATCTGTTTTAATACATTCCAAGCATTCAATATAAAATCTCTCTTCAGTTGAAATTTTATCTATTGCCTGTTCCTCATCACCACTAACAATATCCGTAGCATCCCAAGTGTAACTTTTTAAACCTCTATGTTTCCCTCTATAGTACCATTTGCTAGGCCTTTTCTTACATTCATGAATTTTTCTAAACACATTACTCACTGATCGGCTTTCACTTCCTGGAATTTGGTAGCCCATGATAATAATATTTTCTACTTCATTAGGTAAATTAAATGCAATGTACTCTTGGATATTTTCATCAATATATTGACCAAAATTATAACACTTGATATTCATTAATATTTTCCAGCAATTCAAAATATAACACTTGAAATTATTTTTATTCTCTATCAATAACTTTATTTCTTTCTTTAAATCTACATCATTAAAGTTTATTGTTCTAGAATTTGTAATTGTAAGCAAAAATTTATGCCTTCCCTCATCATTATCAAAAAGTTTTTTTAGATAAATAAGGGTCGATTCAAATAGTTGTTTATATCTTTTTAAAATATCTTCTTCTATGCTGGCATCTTCCTCTAACTCAGAATAGATTTCATTTACAGATGCATATACATACATCCACATTTGTGAAATAATCACACTATTATCAACTACAAATAATTTTAATGTTTTTTCTTCTAGTTCTTTTTTATTTCTTGCTCGTGTACTAAATCCCCTATCATTATCATATCCTTCTTGGATATATAAAAGTGCTGTACCTAATAATATATCTTTTATTTCTTCTTCATCTAAATCAATCTCTCCTATTTTATCTTTGAAATATTCATACAAAACATCACTTACTTGTTCACGATATTTAGTAATCTCCTCTTTATATTCCACTTGATATGCACAATAAAATTTCTTTATTTTATTTTCGCTCCCTAGTATTTCTATTACGTATTTTATTCTCTCCCATTTATCCTCTATCTTTTTCAATTGATCCTTAATATTGATTTTATCAATTTCTTTTTTCTCTATCTTTACCTCTACAGTATCTTCTATAGTTCCTGCTACTTCTTCTGTAGTTCTTGTTGCTTCTTGTACAGCTTCTATCTTAACGCTAGCACCTTCTGCTTCTCCTTTAGCCCATATTTCTTCTTTGACTATTTTTGATTGTTCTGTAGTTTCTATTATTTTTTTCCCCTCAATTGCATTCTTAACATCTTGGTACTTTTGTTTAGTCACGGGCGTCTTCTTATGTATTGCTAAATATAAACTTGCTTGTATATTTTCCAACTCACACAGTAAGTAGTCATAATATAACTCTTTGTATATTTCATCATATTTGGGACTGGTTTTTGGATAGTATTTTACTTGAATAATATGTATATTTTTTTTATCTATATAACAAACATCTTCTATCCATTCAGATAATAAATATTCATGCTGACCACTAATTAATTTTTCTATAGCTAATAAATCTTGAAATATAAAACCACGTATCTTCGAACTCGCATCTCGCTTCTTGTCATAATCATGCATTTCATTAATAACATCTTTCATTTGCTTCTCCCTCAACACCATTTTAAAATATATTAAAGATATATTTATACTTTAATACATTTAATTATAACAATTGTTGCGACATACTTCTACAAAATTACACGTGTTCCAATACTAATCATTCCCTCACTCATCTTCCATCATTGTCATATCGTTAACACTATACTATGTGGATAGATTTACTCCCCCTATTTACCTTTTAATTACATCTACTCTAAATATTTGAATCAAGTCCTATATATGACTAAATATGAATAAGCTAGTATACTCATACCTGCCCTTCGTAAATTTTTATGTATTTACTTACAGGCTGTCTACTTATATCACACAACCTTTCAAATTCTACTTGATTAATCTGTTTTGCTTTATATTTTGGATAATGCTTAATAAAGTTACCCGGTAAATTTTCAATGATTGTAGTAGGTCTTACCCACTACCTTCCCCTTTGTAATTACGTTTTGCACACGACTCCTTATTCTTTGACTAATCATATTACGTTCTATCTCTGCAAAGACACCCATTATTATCAGCATTTCTTCAATCATTAGATCTAACTCACCTTTGCTACAGTCTACTACAAATGCTCCAATAATTAATTTAAGATTTCTCTCTAGCACTATTTCTATTATTTTACATAATTGCTTTGTACTTCTTGTAATACGTGATACTTCTTTAGTCGCTATGGTGTCTCCTTGTTGCACAACGTTTAATAGCTTAATTCAATTCTATCCTACCTACTTTTGTACTACTTTCATATTCTCAATATATATTCTTCTCATCTATAATTCCTAGCGCTTTAAGTTTTCTTTTGTATCTTGTAATATCATGTTTACTTTCATCTGTTAAACATCTAGTACATCCGTATACTTCCATTAACATAGCTTCCTTTTATTAGACTTAAGTTAAAGTTATCGTAGCTTCTTACGTTTCATTTATCAACAAAAAGGTTATTTTGATTTCTTTAACATTTTCATTCCATATATTAAACTTTTATAAGCCTTTTTTAGCTCTCTCAGATGTCAACGATAACAAATGTTTTCTTTTACACCTTGATATGCTTCAACAATGTCCCTCTATATCCTATCAAAATTGTACTTAAGTTCCCCTTTTATCTTGTAATTATATAAGTTGCATTTATATACCTTTTCATCTTCAAATTTTCTTAAAAACATGCACTGAAAATATCATCTATTTCAGCAGTTCTTTAACTTAAGCAAAGAATATTTTTAATCACTACCTATAACAATATAAAAGTTTTTATCGCTTTAGTCTATTCTCTATAACATATAGCATCCTTTCTAGAGTAAGCTCTTACAGTAAGTGTACCTCCTCTAAAAAGATACCTTAATGCTATTAAGTTTTACTAAAGGTATTCTAATTTGCTACTTCCAAAAATCTAACTAACTAAAAAGAGTATACGAATAACTTATTCAAGTTACTCGTATACTCTTTCTATAGCTTATTTTATTGTTTTTAACCAATCCATTGGTGTATCTGAGGCTCCTGTTAAGTTAACTAGCATCTCACATACTCTATACTGACCTATCTTAAAAAGTGAAAGGTTATAAGTATTGTAAATTAATTCATACATATTTTTTGATGGTAACTTATCTAGTCCACATTCTACAATAATTTCTAATTTTTTATTATAGTAATCTTCACTCTGTACATAAAATGCTGGTGCAAAGACGTAACTCCATGAAGCTGAACTAATTCCATTCTGTGTCATCACTTTCATGAAACTGGTAGTATATTGTAATACCCCTCCTGTCAGGATTTCTTCTGCCAAAACAGCTTCTTCTCCCCACATCGTAAGTGGTGGACAGTCTTCCCACATGTGGTTTCCACGTGAAATCCCACAATCCTCTCTACAAGCTGTTGAAAGTCTCAAGAAGCAGTACTGAATAATTGTAGCCTGAAGTTTAGGGTCTACTGGAACAGTCGTATCTACTTGAAGCATGTTGTATTTTTTGTAAAGTTCATCTTTGATAAGTAAATTACGATTGCTTTTCACGGCAAAATCAACTCTATTACCATCATTTGATTTTACTCTATCATGTCCATCTTTTAAAAATTGTGGCTTATAATTAGGAGGCATTTCTTCTCCTGTATATGATGTCTGATGCACCCCTAGCATTTCCATAATAAATTTAATAATATCTTCTTGTTGTTCTTCAGTTGCATTAGAATATGCTTCTTGAATAATCTTTTCATGTGCAGCACAAGGGTCTTCATTAAGCATTACCTTTAATTGTTCACTTAAATCTTCATCAAAAATTTTCTCTGCAAGATTGTACTCATAATATTCATCAATTTGTTCAAATGCTCCCATAGGAACCACTTTAGCATCTGGATTTAAAAGCTCTATAGAATCTTCTAATATAGATCCCTTGGAGAGTTTTTTACGTAATTTATTGACAAAACATTGGATATGTTCCGTTGCTTTTGCTTTAATACTTGGATATCTTTCTCGTTTAGAAATAGCTGCCCTATCTCCAAAAACATAAAGAATACGTGCAGATGCTAATGTATCAACCATTTTATCTAATGATACTTCAAACTCATCCTCATTTTGTGATCTTAAAGTAAAAATGAATACATCGATATCCGCTAAATTTTGAAGCCCTTCAACATGTCCTGATACTCCTGGACAATCCATGAGCTCAAGAAACTCAGAATCTCCCATAATTTCTATAGCAAATTCGCTTGCATGGGTTACAATTTCAATTCTATCTGTTTTAGGATTCCATTTCTCCCTAGGTTGCCTTGAATTTTCATGCCCCTCTTTATATCTATCGTTCACTTTAGCATTATGCAAAAAACTTTTAACACCTTCTGGTGTAAATGGCTCCCATATTCCATTTAAAGAGGATTCTTCACTAACAAAACGAATGATATTAGCTGTTTCATCTAATTCTTTAAGCAGCGTCACACATATATTAATTTCTGTAAAATCACCTCCTCCACCCGTGAAATATGTATCATACAATGACTTAGCTCTCATAAAGCGTGATAAGATTCTACTTTTACCTGTTCTTGACGGCCCTACTATTGCTATTTTTTTCCCTCTCATAGCTCCATTCATTTGTTTTCCTCCTAGTCTTTGTTTAAATATTTCTAGATATTGAGGTTTGCATCTTAACCATGCCTCGATTTCCCAAACATTAAAAATAGGTCCTGATTTTAACTCTATAATAGGGGATGGAAAATCCTTATATCGTTTCCGCCAATTGATTACTGACGAAGCAGTTACCCCTGTTGCTTCTGCTATTTCATATATACCAACAAGCTTAGTTTTCATTCGAAGCTCCCTCTTATTATGTATTTTTCAATTAATAAGCTTTTTCATGCTTGTTAACTTTATTAACATACATATATTATCATGTTCATCAAATGAATTCAACCTATTTTATTGGTTTAATTCTTTATTTTTCTCATCATTTTTTTATAACATAAGTAATCATTTATTAATACTTTTTCCTTTATCCCTTTATAATTAAGGAACTGCTAAATTTATAAATTAAAATATATTACTAAATTTATTTTAAACTTGATTGATTTACTAATATTAATACAATCCTTATATACTAATTAAAACAGAAATGAGGCATTGAATAATGACAAAAATAATTACTTACACTCAAGCACTTAAAAAATTTAGCCATTTTCTATATGTTGAAGGTTGTGCAACTAGTACTGCTAAAGCCTATCTCTCCGACATGCAGCTCTTTGAATACTTTCTTAAGCATAAGTTAAAAAATAAGATTAGATATCTCAATAACTTAACAACTTGTGAGATTCAACAATACAAAGATTTTCTGTTTACTTATATTGATATGGGAAAATATGATATCACAACTATTCAGCGTAAATTCAATACACTAAAAACTTTCTTTCGGTATCTAAACAAAACTTATGGTATTGAAAATATTTTAATTGATGATAGATGGGGTAACAAAGGAATGGCAAAAAAATTTAAAATTCGTGCTGGCGAAGATTCTCTACCTCTTACAATTGACTCCTCTGATATCAATACATTGCTAAAGTGTATTAGCTCAAGCACAGATAAACTTAAATATAGAGACCTTACAATCTTCATAATGCTTATAACAACTGGTGCAAGACGTTCCGACGTCCTTTCTCTTAAATGGTCTCATATAAATTTCTATAAAGATGAACTTAGGCTTATACATATCAAAAATTGTAATGGTGGTATTGTAAAGCTTCCCCCTTTGCTAAAATCAGCATTAAGTAAGCTTCTTGCCTTATCCTCTTTTACAGATGAATATGTATTTATGAGTAGACAAGGTAACCCTTTATCAGAAAGTGCATTTAATGATCTGTTTCACAAATGGATAAGTAAATCAAATATTCAGCATCACTATACTCGTAATATTATACCTCATGCCTTTCGTCACACATTTATTACAGACTGTATTCGCAAAGATATTAGCTCTGAAAAGATTATCGAGTACACAGGACATACCAGTAGCGATGCTCTAATAGTCTATAAACATCTAGTCCCTAAAGATCATGAATCGATTGCTAATTTACATACAGATACATTAAGTTCTCTTTATCTTTAATACATAAAACAGAAAACACCCTCGTCTAATCTTTTGATTAATGAGGGTGTTTTCTATGGTAAATTTTACCGTATAATTAGTTCATTAAAATATCTTTTATGGTATATAATAACTTTTACAAAGCAATGACATGACACATTATAATCCGGCTATAGATTTATGGATGCAAAATCCTAGACAATAAGTAAAATAGCCCAAGGCTATAAGCCTTGAGCTACTTTACTCGTTGTTAACCAAATCTATACGCCGGGTTCTGTATTTGACGGTCATCTATCTCGACATACAGTTACCTGCATGCTCTAGCAACCTACCTAAGACGTGACGAGCAGCCACATATGTCTTGATCCGGTCTTGCTCCAGGTGGGGTTTACATGGCTATCTTAGTCACCTAAGACACGGTGAGCTCTTACCTCACCTTTCCACCCTTTCCTACTGAAACCAGCAGGTGGTTTATTTCTGTTGCACTTTCCTTAGAGTCGCCTCCACTGGGGGTTACCCAGCACCTTTGCTCTATGGAGCCCGGACGTTCCTCATCTACAGCCTTTCGACTTTGTAGACGCGACCATCTGACTTACTTAACAACTTTAATACAATACCATATTCCTTAACGTGTGTCAACTAGTGAAAGCAACTTCCACCAATAAATTCACGAATAATAGATGTTCTTGGAATATCTTCTGTATCTGCTGTTAAGAAATACTCTAAGAATTTAAGCAGACGTTTCGCTTCACTATAGTATGGAGACTTGCGATCAATACCAAATAAAAGTGGTTCTGCTTTTTGTTTGAGAACGGCTAGCTCATAGATTAAAACCGTATTAAACATGACATCTGCTTCTTCTTGGAATGGGAAAATATTGCGATTTTCACCACGTCTTACAGAAGACCATTGTGCAAGGGTTTGTTCCGCACTCATGCCACGATATTGGTTATCACGGATCATACGACGGATTAAACGTGTATCTGTAGTTGGAATACGATTATGGTAATCTACATTAAGCTGTGTTAAACAACTTACGTAAATTTTAAATTTATTCTCTCTTGGAATGGCATAGCTTAAACGTTCATTTAAACCATGAATGCCTTCTATCACCAATACATCTTCTTCTCCAAGTGCAAGTTTATGCCCTTTGTATTCACGTTGTCCTGTCTTGAAGTTAAACGTAGGAATTTCTACAGTTTCACCTTTTATCAATTTAGACATATGCTCATTGAATAACTGGATATCAATAGCTTCTAGAGCTTCAAAGTCGTATTTTCCATCTTCATCTAATGGTGTCTGATCTCGGTTAACAAAATAATCATCTATAGAAATCACATGTAGGTTAAGCCCATTTACACGTAGCTGAATACATAATCTTTGAGCAAAAGTTGTTTTACCTGAAGATGATGGCCCTGCTATCATGACTAATCTTACATTAGATTGCTTCGCAATTTGATCTGCTATTCCTGCTATTTTCTTTTCGTGTAATGCTTCTGATACACGAATCAAGTCTGGTAAGCGCCCCTGGGTAATAACCTTATTTAAAGAAGCTACAATATCCACATCTAAAATACGTGCCCATTTTTCAGATTCACGGAATACTGCTGATAATTTAGGTTGTGGTACAAACTTAGCAAGCTCTGTTGGATTTGCTTCGTCTGGGAATAGAAGAATAAATCCATGTGCATAAGGTTGAAGTTTGAAACAAGTTACTTGCTCTACAGATGGCATCATATAACCATAGAAATAATTATCTACCCCATCTAGATGATATACATTAATCGTAGATGTTCTTCTATATTTAAAAAGTGCTTCTTTGTCTGGCATCTCTAAGGTATTAAATAACTTTAATGCTTCATCAATAGGTACTGTAGTCTTTGTAATAGGAAGTGCTTTGGCCACCATTTCTCGCATACAAGCTTCTATACGTGCTAAATTGGTAGGTGTGCAATCTGCCATTTGGTCAAATTCGCAGAAGTATCCACCTGTAATATGATGATTAACAAGTACGGTAACATGTGGGAAACATTTCTGAGTTGCTGCAATTAATAAAAATGTTGCCGTACGTTGATAAATGCGCATCCCATCTTTTTGTGAGAGATTTACAAAGCTTACATCTTGTAAGTCTTCTTCTATCTTAATGTAAAGTTCACGAAGTACATTACCTACACGTGCTGCCACAATCGGCGTACTACTCTCTAGCTGATATGTTTTTGCTAAGGTTGCAAATGTTGTGCCTTTTTGAACTTCTATACTACGACCATCGTTAAATTGAATTTTTACCATCTTCTATGCCCCCTTTTATCGTCTTTAAACTGTTTTAAAGGTTTCACCATCTACTGTAGAACATAATATTTCTAACTTATCGCAATGTATTTCTAAATAATTTTTAATTAATGGCATTGCAACATTTTCTGAAGCATAATGCCCTACATCTATAACAGTAAGTCCTCTATTTAATGCATTTTGTGCTTCATGGAAAGTGACATCTCCTGTAATATAAACCTCAGCTTTCGCTGCTGCTACACCAATAAAAGAGGAACCACTTCCTGAACACAATGCAATTTTTGATACTTTCCCTTCCATCTTACCTGTTAATCTTACATAGGGAATATTGAAAACTTGTTTGAGTTTATTAATCAGTGCTTCTATCTCTATTGGTTCACACATACCTACTCGGCCTAAGCCTTCTGTCTCGGCAATATTTTCAAGTGTAAATACGTCATAAGCGATTTCTTCGTAAGGATGAACTTGCTTCACTGCGTCCATAATAGAAGATAAGTCTTTTGGATGAATCATACATTCTATTTTAACCTCTTCTACCGTTTCTAAATCACCTTGTGAGCCAATATAAGGCTTACTACCTTCTAATGGCATAAAAGTACCTTTACCTTGTGTACCAAATGTACAGCCTTTATAGTTGCCTATTGTACACTGATTGGTGTTTACAAGAGCATCTCTTACCACATTATAGTGGGTTTGTGGTACATAAATAACTAATTTTTGAAGTGAGGTACGTGCAGTTGTTGCCAATGCACTTACACTTTTTAGTTCAAGCTGTTTAGCTAAATAGTCATTGATACCACCTTTAGCAATATCTAAGTTAGTATGCATCGCATACACTGCGATGTCATGTTTAACTAACTTTTGAATCATCTGACCCATAACGGTGTCATAGTCAATCCCTGTGATGGGCTTAAAGAAACAAGGATGATGAGTTACAATAAGCTCTACGCCCTTTTCTATTGCTTCATCTATAACATCAAGATTTAAATCTAAAGCACAAAGAACACGTGAAATCTGTTGTCCACGCCCACCAATCATCAGCCCAACATGGTCCCATTTTTCTGCTAAATGAGTAGGCGCTAATTGTTCAAGACATGTCATCACATCTTTTAATGTATACATTTTAATGCCTCCTCTATTAAAGTATTCACCTCAGTCAATTCTGCTATACGTTCTGTAGCCTGGTCGCCCTCAATTTTTTTAAGTTTTTCAATAATATCAGTATACCCTTTACTTTTATGTTGTAACCAATCTTTATATAAACTTGATCCTTCTTCTAAAAGATATTTCCCATATTCATAGTCCACAATGTTGTTATAGTTTTCTTCACCTGGCACTGCTACAATAATGTTATAGTACTTACCTTCTTCTTCTAAGAACTTTTCTTGTTCAATTTTAAAACCAATTTGATGAAGATATCTGCGTATTTCAGGAATATTATTTTGTGGCTGTAAAATTAAAATTTTCATTGATTTTACAAGTTCTAAGTCTAACTCTAAAATATCATGAACTAAGTAACCGCCCATACCTGCAATAACAACCGTATCCATTCCATCTTCTATTTTAATAGTTTGAAGGCCACTTCCCTGTCTTGTTTCAATGGTTGTTAGGCCGTATTTATCCATATTACGTTTAGCGCTTTCTAGTGGACCTTTGTTAATATCACTAGCAATGGCATAACTTACTTTTTTATTAAGTGTTAAATAAATTGGGATATACCCATGATCTGTTCCAACATCTACAAGTCTAGCTCCTTCTGGTACTAAGCTTGCAATAGCTCCTAATCTTTTTGATAATTGCACATTTACACCTCTTTACTTTATGTCTGTTTATTTAAGTCAATAGAAAATAGAAGTTGAAGACTCAACTTCTATTCTAAATAATCTTTTAGTTTTTTACTACGACTTGGATGACGTAATTTACGAAGCGCTTTTGCTTCAATTTGTCGAATACGCTCACGTGTTACATTAAATTCTTTCCCTACTTCTTCAAGGGTTCTTGCCCTACCGTCATCTAAGCCAAAGCGAAGTTTGAGTACTTTTTGTTCTCTTTCAGTTAATGTATCTAACACTTCTATCAGTTGTTCTTTTAGAAGAGTGAAGGCTGCAGCCTCAGAAGGAATAGGTACATCGTCATCTGCTATAAAATCACCTAAATGGCTATCTTCTTCTTCACCAATTGGTGTTTCTAAAGATACAGGTTCTTGTGAAATCTTCATAATGTCGCGTACTTTACTCACTGACATATCCATTGCTTGTGCAATTTCTTCTGGTTGTGGGTCACGACCATATTCTTGTAAGAGTTGTCTTGAGACACGCATTAAGCGATTGATTGTCTCAACCATATGTACTGGAATGCGAATCGTACGAGCTTGATCCGCAATTGCCCTTGTGATGGCTTGCCTAATCCACCATGTTGCATAAGTACTAAACTTATAGCCTTTGCTGTAGTCAAACTTTTCTACCGCTTTAATAAGCCCTAAGTTTCCTTCTTGAATAAGGTCTAAAAATAGCATACCACGCCCTACATAACGTTTGGCAATGCTTACAACAAGCCTTAAGTTGGCTTCGGCTAATCGCTTTCTAGCTTCTTCATCCCCTTCTTCCATACGTCTTGCCAGTTCAATTTCTTCTTCAGCTGATAAAAGAGGTACTTTCCCAATTTCCTTTAAGTACATCCTTACTGGATCATCCATACTGATACCTGCAGGCAAAGTAAAGTCAAGACTCGCTTCTTCGTCTAAATCACTCATACTTCCCATGATATCAATATTATGAGCTTCTAAAAACTCATATATTTGTTCAACTTTGCTAGCTTCTAACTCAAAATCGGTAAAGGCATCTGCAATGTCTGATTGCTCTAAAACGCCTTTTTTCTCCTTAGCCAGTATCATCAGTTGTTCCAGTCTCGATTTAAAAGTTACTTTTTGCTCTGTAGCCTCTTTTACTATCATTTATCCTTCTCCTATTCTAACCATTTATAAAATCAATATGCAGCTTATCAATGCCACGCTTCTTGATAAGTAACGCTTGCACTTCTTGGATATCTGCAGTTGTTTTAAGCCTTTTTTCTATATAGTTACTATTTAGCCTTTTAATGGTCTCAACTAACATCTTATGCATCAAATCTTCATCTTCATACCTTGCATCTTTTTTCATAAATACAGTAGAAATAATTTTTTGCTCTTTAACATCTGTATAACGATTGTTAAAGTAACTTGCATCTACTTCTCTTCCTTCACTGCGGGCTTTTAATAAAGCTGCTGCAAGTTCACGGATAAGTCCTTCTTCAAACAAATCTGCCTCAATATAGGACGCGATATATGAATAGATATTAGGATAGTTATAGACTGCACATAAGAACTCTAGTTGCATTGGAATTGTACCTGTTCCTAGTTGTTCTTTTACTTGTGGCGCTTGTTTGACTGGGATGTTCTGCTTTGCCACAAAGTATTTTTTGATTTCAGCTTCTAAAGCATCTAGACTAACTTGATACTTCATCGCAATCTCTTTTGTATAAATGTTTTGCTCAATACTACTTTCTAAGTTTCCAAGTAACTTTGCAATTTCTTGTAAAAACTTCACCCGCTCATCTGGTAAATCAAGATGATATTGGCTTTCGATTTCTTTAATTCTAAACCAAACATGACTTTCTGCTTCCTCTAGGAGCTTGCGCATTTCATCTGCTCCATGCTTTTTCAAGAATTCATCTGGGTCTTTACTATCTTCAAGCTGTAGAACTTTAACTTGGATACCTTGTGAACGCAGTATTGGAATGGCACGTAATGCGGCTTTCTTACCTGCCCCATCACTATCATATAAAATAACCACTTGCTCTGTATGGCGTTTCAAAAGCCTTGCATGCCCTTCCGTAAAAGCTGTACCAAGTGAAGCAACCGTTTGTGTAAAACCTGCTACATGCATGGCGATAACATCCATATAACCTTCTACTAAAATGTAATACGGGTGTTTTTCTTGTCTTGCAATATGAAGCCCATAGAGTGTACGACTTTTGTCAAAAAGTAGACTTTCGGGTGAATTTAAATACTTAGGCTGCCCTTCTCCAAGAATACGCCCTCCAAAAGCTACAACTTTTTTATTGATGTTAAAAATAGGGAACATGACACGGTCTGAAAAACGATCAAAGACGACACCTTTTGATTTACTTTTAATAAATAACCCACTTTCAACTAAATCTTCATCTTCATACCCTTCTTGCTTCATCATACGATAAAAGATGTTATAATCCGCAGGTGCGTAACCTAAACCAAAATGTTTAATTACTTCTTGTGAAATGCCTCTTTGATAGAAATAATTTAATGCATGCTCATTTTCTCTTTGATTTAAACTGTAATAATAATATCTTGCTGCTTTCTTATAGATTTCAAGAAAAAGTGCTTTTTTATTGGCTCTTCCTCCATCATCATATTGTTTTTCCATCCCATCAAGATCAATATGGGCTTTTTCAGCTAAAAATTGTACTGCTTCTGGAAACGTCATATTTTCCTTCTGCATCACAAATGTAAAAACATTTCCTCCTGCACCACATCCAAAGCAATAATACATTTGTTTATCATCACTTACAGAAAAAGACGGTGTTTTTTCATTATGAAAAGGACAAAGTCCTACATGTGAACTTCCCTTCCTTGTTAAGGCAGTATATTCGGAAATGATAGATATAATATCACTCTGTTCCCTGATCTTTTCGATAATCTCGTCAGAATAATACATCTAGCTTCCTCTTTTCTATATAATCTAATAAATATTCCACGATGTCGGGAAAAATAACTCACAATAAGCATGGAGTGCATAACGATCTGTCATCCCAGCGATATAATCACAGACAACTTTCATTTTATCTTCTCCGTCTTCAAGTTCTTTCAAGTAGTTTTGTGGTAGTTTATCAGGTTTATCCATATAATATTCATACAATTGTTTGACCACATGTTTCGCCTTTTGTTCCTGCTCTTTGGCTGCTGAACCTACATAGACATGCTTAAATAAAAAGGCTCTAAGTCCTTTAAAAGCAATCTCTACTTGTTCACTCATTCTAATTTGTGGCAAACCATAGCTATTTTCAATAATATCCTTGATAAGGGTATCAATTCTTTTAGAAGAGGTTTCTCCTAATACGGATCGGTACATTTCAGGTATATCTGATACTTCTAGTACTTGACCTCTTATAGCATCATCAATATCATGGTTCACATAGGCAATCTTATCGGAGATTTGAACAATTTTTCCTTCTAATGTAGCAGGATTCCCTTTTGTTTGATGATTCATAATCCCATCTCTAACTTCCCATGTCAAATTAAGACCACGACCTTTATTTTCAATGTACTCTACAACACGTAAACTTTGATAATTATGATGAAATTGATGATTTGTAAGTTCTTGTAGCATAAATTCGCCAGTATGACCAAAAGGTGTATGCCCTAAGTCATGTCCTAATGCAATAGCTTCTACTAAATCTTCATTTAATCTTAAAGCTCTTGCAAGTGTTCTCGAAATTTGCGCTACTTCCAATGTATGTGTAAGTCTTGTTCGATAATGGTCACCTTCTGGTGATATAAAAACCTGTGTTTTATGAGCAAGACGTCTAAAAGCTTTAGAATGCAAAATTCTATCTCTGTCTCGTTGAAAAGCTGTACGCACTTCACATTCTTCATCCATACGTACTCTCCCCTTTGAATAACGAGCCTTTTGACTAAACGACTGTAAGTAATCTATTTCAAACTGTTCTTGAATTTGTCGTTGACACACCTTTATCGCCTCCTTACACACTATAATTATACGACATAAACGACCGATTTCCTCTTTTTTTAATAATTTTCCTTGACAAAGGAATAAATTCTATAAATAAGGCGTCACCGCACCTATAGCTGTTGCAAAAACAGCATGCTCTGGAATAATAAATTGTATGCCATGAATCTGTCCAATACCATTTAAAATAGATTGTGCACTAGACAATGTAGCGAGTGAACCTATTATGATAATGTGTTTGATTGGCGTATTTTGACAAGCAAACACTGCCATCATACCCACTGTTTGAAAAATCATATTCATAAGTCCAAGTGCAATATCCTCTTCTTGTACGCCACTTTTTACTAATCCAAAGTTAGATGCTGTAGCGTCTTGAGGCAAAGAAGGAATAAGTTCATGAGTAATATCTTGGATTACTAAATCAACCTTGCCTAAGTTTCCCTTTTCTCCCATTGTTGCAACCACATGACTATCTCTTTTGTCTATGAGCAAAGATGCTAATCCCATTAAGGTTCCACCTCCGACGCCACTTCCACCAATATGATTCACTTTGCCATTTTGTACACGTACAAAAGCTGTTCCTGTTCCCATACTTACAACTAAAGCCTCTTCCATCTTGACAAGTTTTGTCCCACCCAACCCTATGGCTTCAAATTCTTTAACTTTATACGTTGGGATATCATAAATATTATCTTCTATAAAAGATGCACCTACACCTGTTAAAACAATTTTTACTACCTCTTTTAAAGAACACTGATAGGTCTTTAAAAAATTACCTATTGCACCATACAAAGAAGTCATTTGATCTGTTGCACACACTTGTAAAGTACCTATTAGGGTCTTATTTTGTCTATATCCAACAATTTTCGTGGTTGTTCCACCTACATCTACACCTAATATAATTTGTGTCATCTTTTCAACCTCATTTCTTTATATGAAGCCATTATAGCATATAGAACTTGGAAAAGCCTATCTTTACATCAATTTAACAATCAACAAATGTATAATAACGCTTATTGTTTTCTCTTTCCTTACTCTATACAAAAAATAACCTAGAAAGGTATTATCCTTTCTAGGTTATTTCAATCCGATCTTATTTATTTTTAATAGCAGATTGAGCTGCTGCTAAACGTGCGATTGGTACACGGAATGGAGAACAAGATACGTAGTTTAATCCTACTTTGTGGCAGAATTCGATTGATGATGGATCTCCACCATGTTCACCACAAATACCAAGTTTGATGTTTGGTCTTGTGCTACGTCCTTTTTCTGCTGCCATTTGTACAAGAGCACCAACACCTGTTTGGTCAAGTCTTGCAAATGGATCTGATTCATACACACCTTTTCCGTAGTAGTCTTCTAAGAATTTACCAGCATCATCACGTGAGAACCCAAATGTCATTTGTGTTAAATCATTTGTACCGAATGAGAAGAACTCTGCTTCAGTAGCAATTTGATCAGCTGTTACAGCAGCACGTGGAATTTCGATCATTGTACCAACATGGTATTCAAGTTCTACACCTGCAGCTTCAATTGCTTTGTTAGCTGCTGCTACTACAACTTCTTTAACATATTTTAATTCTTTGATTTCACCAACAAGTGGAATCATGATTTCTGGAACAATGTTAAATCCTTTTTCAGCTTTTACTTGAAGTGCTGCTTCAATGATAGCACGTGCTTGCATTTCTGCGATTTCTGGATAAGAAACAGCAAGACGACATCCACGGTGCCCCATCATTGGGTTGAATTCATGAAGTGATTCAACTGTAGCTTTAAGATCTTCGAATGTGATACCCATTTCTTTTGCAAGTTCTGTGATGTCTTCATCTGAATGTGGTAAGAATTCATGTAATGGTGGGTCAAGAAGACGTACTGTCACAGGTCTTTCTTCCATTGCTTCATAAATACCTACGAAATCACCTTTTTGAAGTGGAAGAAGTGCATCAAGTGCTTCTCTTCTTTCTTCTTCTGTTTTAGCAACGATCATACGACGCATTTTCATGATACGATCTTCTTCAAAGAACATATGCTCTGTACGGCAAAGACCGATACCTTCAGCACCAAATCTTACAGCATTTTGTGCATCTTTTGGAGAGTCAGCGTTTGTACGTACTTTAAGTGTGCGATATTTATCTGCCCATGCCATGAATGTTTCAAAATCACCTGTGATTTCTGGTTCTACTGTATCTACATCTTCTCCATAGATATTACCTGTTGAACCATCTAATGAGATATAATCTCCTTCACCAAATGTCATACCACCAAGTGTGAATGTTTTAGCTTCTTCATCAATTTTAATTTCTCCACATCCAGATACACAGCATGTACCCATACCACGAGCAACTACAGCTGCATGTGATGTCATACCGCCACGTACTGTTAAGATACCACGAGCTGCTGCCATACCTTCAATATCTTCTGGTGATGTTTCAAGACGAACAAGGATTACGCGTTCTCCTCTTGCTCCAGCTTCTTTTGCCTCATCCGCTGTAAAGTATACTTTACCAGCCGCTGCACCAGGAGATGCAGGAAGTGCTTTTCCGATTACTTTAGCTGCTTTAAGTGCTGCACTATCAAACATTGGGTGAAGTAATTGATCAAGTTGTTTTGGTTCTACACGAAGCACTGCTGTTTCTTCTGTGATTTGACCTTCAGCAACTAAATCTACAGCAATTCTTAAAGCTGCTGCTGCTGTTCTTTTTCCATTACGTGTTTGTAAGAAGTAAAGTTTACCATCTTCAACAGTGAACTCCATATCTTGCATGTCGTGGAAGTGATTTTCAAGTTTATTTGAAATTTCCATGAACTCTTTATATACTGCTGGCATATCTTGTTCAAGTTGTGAAATGTGGTTTGGTGTTCTAATACCAGCAACTACGTCTTCACCTTGAGCATTGATTAAGTATTCGCCGTAAATAGCATTCTCTCCAGTAGATGGGTTTCTTGTGAATGCAACACCTGTACCTGATGTTTCACCCATATTACCGAATACCATCATTTGTACGTTTACTGCTGTACCCCAATCTGATGGATAATCATTCATTCTTCTATAAACAATAGCACGTGGGTTCATCCATGAACGGAATACTGCTTTAATAGATTCCATTAATTGTGTTTCAGGTTCTTGTGGGAAGTCTACCCCTTTAACTTCTTTGTATAAAGCTTTGAAACGAACAACCATTTCTTTTAAGTCGTTTGCATCAAGATCTGTATCAAGTGTAACGCCTTTTTCTTCTTTCATTCCATCAATGATTTTTTCGAAACGTGGTTTTGGAATTTCCATTACTACGTCTGAGAACATTTGAATGAAACGACGGTATGAGTCATATGCAAATCTTTCATTTTGAGTTTTAGTTGCAAGGCCAACTACAGCTTCATCATTAAGACCTAAGTTAAGAACTGTATCCATCATACCTGGCATTGATACTCTAGCCCCTGAACGAACTGATACTAAAAGTGGGTTTGTATTATCACCGAATTTTTTACCAGAGATTTCTTCAAGTTCTGTTAAAGCAACTTTAATTTGATCTTGAATTTCTTCTGATAAACTTTGGTTATTGTTATAGTATTCTGTACAAGCTTCTGTTGTAACAGTAAATCCTTGTGGAATTGGTAATCCTAATTGTGTCATCTCTGCAAGATTTGCACCTTTACCACCAAGAAGATTTTTATTTTGACCATTTCCCTCTTTAAACATATATACCCATTTTTGGCTCATGTATGTACCCTCCTAGATTTTCATTAGAAATTGTTATAACTATTTTTGCGACGAATAGTAAATAACTAATTTTTCTGGTTTCGGTATCATTATATCATAAAATATTGATTTTAAAATAGTTTTTTATTATTTTATAATCAATTTTGTTATTTTGATAATTTGTACACAAAAATAAAATATTTTTTTATCTATATCTGCTGATTTTTTTCATTATTATCCTACTTTTTTAACATATATAAATAAATAAGTGCTTTTTATTTACTTTTATAAATTTTATGATTATTTTAGTTTAGTTTAAAAATAATAAACAAAAGTCCTAGAACAGAACGTTCTAGGACTTTTGTTTATTATTTTTAGGAATTAAAATTCCATTTTACTTTCAATATAGTTTACAAGATCTGCAATTGCTACACGTTCTTGTGCCATTGTATCACGATCTCTTACTGTTACCATTTGGTCTTCTCTAGAATCGAAGTCAAAAGTAATACAGAATGGTGTACCGATTTCATCTTGTCTTCTATAACGTTTACCAATTGAACCACTTTCATCGTACTCTACGTTGAAGTGTTTAAGTAATGTATGGTAAACAGCTGTTGCTTCTTCTGATAATTTTTTAGAAAGTGGAAGGATAGCAGCTTTTACTGGTGCAAGAGCTGGATGGAATCTAAATACTGTACGTGTATCGCCATCTTCAAGTGTTTCTTCGTCATAAGCTTCACAGAGGAATGCTAATGTTACACGGTCAGCACCAAGTGATGGTTCAATACAGTATGGAACATATTTCTCATTTGTTGTTTGATCGAAGTAAAGCATTTCTTCACCTGAATGTGCACTATGTTGTTTAAGGTCATAATCTGTACGAGATGCAATACCCCAAAGTTCTCCCCATCCGAATGGGAATAAGAATTCGATATCACTTGTTGCATTACTATAGTGTGAAAGTTCTTCTGCTGAATGGTCACGCATACGCATATTTTCTGGTTTAACACCTAAGTTAAGGATCCAGTCTTTACAGTAATTTTTCCAGTAATCAAACCATTCTAATTCTGTACCTGGTTTGCAGAAGAATTCAAGTTCCATCTGTTCAAATTCACGTGTTCTAAAGATGAAGTTACCTGGTGTAATTTCATTTCTAAATGATTTACCAATTTGACCAATACCAAATGGAATTTTCTTTCTACTTGTACGTTGTACATTTTTGAAGTTAACAAAGATTCCTTGAGCTGTTTCTGGTCTTAAATAAACAGTATTTTTAGAGTCTTCAGTTACACCTTGGAATGTTTTGAACATAAGGTTGAATTGGCGAATGTCTGTAAAGTCGTGTGCACCACATGTTGGACATGGAATTTGATTATCAGCGATAAATTGTTGCATTTGCTCATTTGACCAACCATCAACAACAAGATCTTCACCTTTTTCATGCATGAAATCTTCAATAATTTTATCTGAACGGAAACGTTCTTTACATGCTTTACAATCCATAAGTGGGTCACTAAATCCACCTACGTGGCCTGAAGCTACCCATACTTGTGGATTCATAAGGATTGCACAGTCAACACCTACGTTATATGCACTCTCTTGGATGAATTTTTTCCACCAAGCTTTTTTAACATTATTCTTAAGTTCTACACCTAATGGGCCGTAATCCCAAGTATTTGCAAGTCCTCCATAAATTTCTGAACCTGGATATACAAATCCTCTAGATTTTGCTACAGCAACAACCTGTTGCATTGATTTTTCTTGCATAATCTTATCCTCCTAATAAAAATAAATATAAAAAAACCTTCCGCCCTTGCTTAACGCAAGGGACGAAAGGTAACTTCCGCGGTTCCACCCTAATTGGATAATAAATATCCCACTTTCATATATTGCTCCAAAGCGCCTTCATAAAATGAACTCGTAACTGGCTTACACTCTCCCAGTCTCGCTAAAACGTTCTTCTTCTATTACTCCTCTTTATCATTGCAACCATAAATATGCATTTATGACTATAATGTAACAAAAAGCCTCTTATGTGTCAAGTCTCCTTTATTCTTTTATAGTCACAATTAGGTGAAGTTGTGGTTCTTCACCTGGATTTACAATGTCTATATGCTCATTATCTTTCATCTGTGCCATAAGTGTTTCTTTGAAATTCTCTTTAGATAATGGCTGTAACGTATAATGGATAATGGCATTTTCTTGCCAACTGGTGAATGTTATTTGATTCTCTTTACAATAACCTGTTATAAATTCACCAAACTGTTCTAAATCCTCGATTGTAATATTCCATTGTTCTTCTTCAAGGGACATTGGCATCACTTGACTCTCCATGCTAAATGGCGCAATTTCTTGTACTGGTGCTACTTGGTTTTTTACTAAATCTTCTGATTGCATTCTAGAAGATGCAACTTGTGGTGCTTGTTCTATTGGTGCACCATCAAGTTCTTGCCCTGTTCCCCTAGGTACAAGTGCAATGCCTATAATAAGTGCAGCAGCAAGTCCTGAAGCATAAGTTAAAAATCTGTAAGGATGTTTTTTATTTTTAGGTAGTTCTGTAACTACTGTAGTTGTTGCTGCAGTTTGCTTATTGGTTATAGCTAATTCATCCATTAAATTTTCATGTAGTCTTTCATGGAAGCCTTCTGGTAATGGAGCTTCCTCCATCTCATTTAATCCTCCCATTATGAGTTGCATCATTTCTAACGTTTCCTGACATGTAGGGCAAGCTTTAAGATGTGCTTCAAGCTGCATTTTTTCGTCATATGATAAGGCATCATCTAAATAAGGGGATATTAATTCTTGGTAATCTTCACATTTCATATGTTGCCCTCCTTCTTAATAGTTTGACGAAAGAAAGACTTATAAGGTTCCTTATTTTGCATTAAAATCTCTTTCATTGCTAAACGTGCTCTTGAAAGCCTAGATTTTACGGTCCCTTTATTCATTTCCAATGTTTCTGCTATTTCATCATAGCTATAGCCTTCTACATCTCTTAAAATCAGAATCTGTTTATACTCTTCTTTAACCTCTTTTAAGGCTTGTTCCATAATATCCTTTAAAGCGAGCTGATCTACATGCTCACTCATTACATCATGTTTAGGGGCCTCATCTAATACCCATTCATTTTCTGAATCCTTAGAGGGCTGATACAAAGACACTTCACCTTCTAAACGACTTTTTCTTTTTCTAATTAAATCTAAGCACTGATTAGTAGCAATACGATACATCCATGTGCTAAACTTAGAGTTCCCTTCAAAGGTTTTAAGCTGTCTCCAAAGCTTCACACAAACTTCTTGCGCACCATCAAATGCTTCCTGTTCATCGCCTAGCATTTTTAAACAAATATTATAAATATGCTTTTCATAACTTAGCATCAACGTTTCAAAAGCTGCAACATCACCCTGCTTGGCTTTCTCAATTAAGTTTCTTTCTATTATTTCATCCAAAAGACTGACTCCTTTCCTACCCAAATCATAGCCTTTTTCGCATCTTCACTATCATATCATATTTCCATATTTATTACATCTTATTCTCAATTTTTTAGATAACAGCATCATTTATTGGTAAAATATGCTTGCACCACTTTTCAATTTATGCTATACTAAACAAGCATCAAGCGGATGTGGCGGAACTGGCAGACGCAGCAGACTCAAAATCTGCCGATGGTAACATCGTAAGGGTTCGATTCCCTTTATCCGCATCATTTAAAAAAGAGGTTATAGTTTTGGACTATAACCTCTTTTTTTATTAGCTTTCTGTTGTTATACTTAAATGAAAATGGTCTAAATGTTTTATAAAGTTAGTTGGACATAATCATACACATTTAATATAAAAATGAACTGCTGATAAATTTATTACCAGCAGTTCATTTTTATCTCTTTTCTTTTTTGATCCCACATATTATCTTTTCTTAAATCCAAATACATCTGATACCCTTTTTTCAAGATATATTTTTCATCGGAAAACTTCATGAGATGATACGCTTCATGAAATTTGTAATATCCACTATCCATAAAATGCTCTTCTCTTTGTGGTTTGCTATAAAAGCTCTGTGCACGCATTAAATACCAATGTACAGTTTTACTTACAAGGTCTTCTTTCCCTTGAAAAGTATATTGAGTAGACCCAATGTACTCTACTATTTCTGCATCCACACCTGATTCTTCCTTTACTTCTCTAATTGCGGTCATTTCATTGCTTTCGCCGTATTCAACAGTTCCTTTAGGAAGTACCCAACCAACATACTTATATTCCCTTCTCCCTTTGAAATCTTTATAAAGAGCAAGGACTTTCCCCTTATGCACGACAACGCCACCGCAACTGACAGTTTCAATCATAAAGCCACCTGTCTTTCTTTTATACTCTAGTTGATTTTAGTATAGCTTGTTTCTTCTTATTTTTCAACCAAATCCAAATGGCTATTCATTTTTATAAGCATTTAAAATCTCATTACTTACGTTTAACGCTTTAGCACCTTGGCCACCTTGTTCTACAACAACTGCAAATACAATACTTTCCTTATTGCCTTCTTTAGGTTCTGCAAAGCCGACAAACAGTGAATGATCTGCACCTGTTTCATTTTGAGCTGTACCTGTTTTCCCACCAATTACCAAATCGTTTCTATAAATTCGATTTCCTGTACCATTTGTTACTACATTAATCATCATTTCTCTTAAAGTTTTACAAAGCTTTTCGTCTAAATAAGTTCCTTCATATTGTGGAAGGTTTTTAAGACCTACATTCCCTTTATTATTAAGGGAATAATCTATAATATATGGAGACATGAGCACACCATCGTTATAAACAATAGAGGCAATCATTGCTAAATGAAGTGGAGATACAAGTGTCTCACCTTGTCCCATATAGGTAGCCATTTTGTTGAATGTATCACTTTGGTCATTTAATTTAAATAAACTTTGCTTGTAATCTATTTGAGCACCAAGAGCACGATTGAATAATAACTCTGTTGCAACTTTTCTTAGTTCACCTGCAGAAATTTGCTCACTTAAAGATACAAAATAAGTATTACATGAAACAGTAAAGGCTGATTCTAAGTTTACCTTTCCATGAACCTTTCCATTATTACATTTAATCTCATGGCCATCTTTTGAGATAACGCCCTTACACTCATACTCATAATCAAAAGCACTATCACCAAGTTGTTGCAGATACGCAATGGTTGTAAGTATTTTAAAGGTAGAACCTGGTGGATATAGCCCCTGTGTTGCTCGATTAAGAAGTACACTGCGATCTGTATCTTCTACTAAATCATTCCAGTTCTCACCAATTGTATTCGGATTAAAGCCCGGATTAGAGTAAAGTGCTCTAATCTTACCTGTGCGTGGTTCAATAACAACTGCTGCTCCACGATAATCACCTAGTCCATCACGGCATGCTTGCTGCAACTTATGGTCTAGTGTTAAATACACATCATGCCCTTGAAACTTTTCCTCTGCAAAAGCAAAGGCAAAAATTGATTTAAGATTGTAGTTAGGATAAAGAAGCTCTACATTAGCTCTCGACTCAACACCTGTTTTATCATGCCCTACATAACCTACAGCATGGGCATAAGTTTTTCCATAAGGATATTCCCTTATTCCATTTTCACTGGTTGCAAGCACAACACCATTTGTATCTAAAATCTTTCCTCTTACGACTTCGTTTTCTAGATGGTCTAATCTTTTATTATATGGATTTACAATAAGCTTCTTACTTTCTACGACTGTAAAATAGCCTACATAAGCTGCTACCCCTATAAAAAGTAGGATAAAAACAGCAGCTACACGGTAGATGTAACGATTATTCTTCAATTTCTTTCCCTTCCTTTCTTGCAAACTTAAGTGTTTTGCGTACAAAGTAGGTGACGATCCCCATCATGCCTAAGCATACAAACAAAGAAGTTCCACCATAACTCACAAAAGGTAGGGTAATTCCTGTTAAAGGAATAAGTTTGAGAACACCGCCTACAATAATTAAAGTTTGTAAGCCAATAATCACAACAAAACCAATACATAAAAATTTTTCAAAATCATGTAATTGAATCAGTGCCCCTTTTAAACCTTGCAATATAAGACCTAAAATAGCTAGAAGGACAACAATCCCTACTATATTGCCTAATTCTTCGCAAAGAGCAGCAAAAATATAGTCTGTTGTTACAATTGGGATTTTATTAGGAATACCACGGGTTAATCCACTTCCAAACCATCCCCATGTACCAATAGCAAAAAGCCCTTGGACAACTTGATAACCATTCCCTGCAATATCTGCCCATGGATCAATCCATGCCTCTACTCGGACACGCACATGCCCAAAACAAAAATACGCTAGTATTGCTGCCACTGCGCCCCCTGCTATACCTATTAACGGTAAGAACGCATTTTTGGTTCCAATATAAAGCATAATCAGGAAGGTTAATCCGTATAAAAGTGCTCCGCCTAAATCTCTTTGAAAAACAAGCATTAACAAAATAGCACCTGTAAATACAATAGACTGGAAGATTATGCTTAACTTATGACTCTTAAACTCGAATTCATCAAAATGAGCAGCTAAAAAGAGAACAAAGGTAACCTTCCCAAACTCAGAAGGCTGAAAACCAAAACCTGCAATTTCTACCCAGTTCATGGCACCATATTTAGATTCTCCAAAGATAAATGGTAATATAATCATACCTAGTGTCAAGAACATATACAGTAATTTATATTTAGGTTGTAGCATTTTTCCAAAAATAGTTGGTAAAAACATAGCAATACACATACCAAGTATAAACCATACAATTTGTTTAGTTGCTTCAGCATGATTAAGACGTTCTAACATAATATAGCTTATGTCTACTAAGAAAAAGATAATATACCAGATAACCATTTCATCTTGTCTTTTAAGTCTTTTAAGTAACCACTTAATAAAGATAAATGCAGCAGCTAAAATCACACTGTTAAAGATGATCCCCTGTCTCATAGCAAGACTCGGCGCCTTACCAAATAAAATAGCGGTTCCCCCTAAGTGGAAAAAGAGGATGCATGAAAACATAAGTGAATGCTTATAAATAGGCTGTCCAAGTGAATAACTGATAAATGGCTTCATAAAACTAAAAATCAGCACAATAAAAAGTATTGCAAATCCTGCAAATACAAATCGACTCAGTAAAATCATCAACTCTAAATAGGCCATTTCATCACCTCTTTTTCTTTAGTCTATAGGCTTTAAGAAACTTGCTTTTTGACTAGCAAAAGTTACTTTTTTACCATTCAATAAACTTTCTAAAACTTCTTTTGTTTCCTTGGCATTTTCTTCAGTGAACCAAATACGATAAACCATTAAAGACATATTTTGTAAGTACTTTTCTGGTTCTATAAGAAGCGGTTCATGCATTAAAATTTGCATTTTACAACCTACACAATCTGTTGTAAGTGGCCAGATAGCCCCTTTACGATCACGCAAACTATATTTTCCAGTTTGTTTTTTCTTTTGACAAAGCTCATGGTTACCTAGTACACATTGTTCTGTTGTCATTACAGGCAATCTACCATAGATAATGGTTTCAAGTGGACCTTCTAAGCATTCTAACTCTTCTTTTGCAAGTTCTGCTGAAGTAGTTATACGTGTTACGCCATTTTCACTCCATTGATAAACCGCTTCATTATTCATTACATTTAAATTATAATCAATGACCTTCTCTTTGTGACTAGACATCAATATATAAAAGACTCCTAATGTACGAATGACATAGCCTGTTAAGCCACTTGCTTCAAAGCTTGGCAAGCTTTTTTTAATTCTCTCAAGTGCCTTTTCTTTTGTAATTGCCGGAAACACAATATACATTGGTTTCCCCTTTGCCTCACAAAGCTCTAAAGCCTCTTGCATTTTTCGATCATTATATTGCCATTCCCAATACACTGCTTGAAGTTGTGGGTAATCAAGCACTACTTGAAGTTGTTCTATGGTACGTACTTGTGCATGGTAACTTGGCTTTCCTTCATAACGCTGATTGCTATCTGGTGTATAAGGCGCATAGGTTTTTTGCGTACCACTTTCACAAATTAAAGCCTCTAAATGAGCCACTGCTTCGCGGCGTAATTCATTCAACTTACTAATAGTCATATACACATCATCATCCCACTCTGCATCTACATGAGTAAGCTCAAAAGATGTGGTCCCAAGTTTTGAAAGTTTCTCTATTGCTACTTCTTTTGTAAGAGGTGCACTTTGAGCCGCTTCTAAGATTTCGCCTAGGGCTGTTGCCTCAAGCCCTTCATAAAAGAGTGTAAAGCTTACTGGCTCACCCAATTTTCCAACAAGTTTTCCTTGTACAGGTACTTTACGTTGTGCCTTTTCATAGGTTTTTCGTAAAGCTTTAAGAAGTGTATTATTTTTAGATAGGTAAACTGGACTTTTCTCATCTACCCAATCTTCTACGCGTACAGTAAAGGTCTGCCCACCTGGATAGACTTTTGAAATCCCTGTTCCTGTATGTTTTTTCTTATTCCAAATTTCAAGCCCATCTCCTGGGTTTAATGTTTTTTCTGTATAAATGGTTGCAAGCTTATTACGTTTATCGTATTTTACAATATGTCCTACGCGAAGCCCAATATTTTTTGGTGTCTTCTCTGTCATCATATCAAGGCCTGCTTTTTTAAAGTAGTAGCCTTCTGAGAAACCACCACGGTTAAATATTGATTGAAGCATTTCAATATCTTCTTGTTCTACTTTATAGTGTTTTGGATCCTTTAAAGCTAGATCCACATATTTACGATAAACACGTGTGACAGATGCCACATACTCTGGAGACTTCATACGCCCTTCCATTTTGAATGAATCAATACCTATCTCAATAAGTTGTGGTAAGAAACTAAGACTATAAAGGTCCTTCGGGCTTAAGAAATAAGTAGATTTAATCTTTTCTTCACCATCTTCTAATAAGTCGTATGTCATACGACATGGTTGTGCACAGCGCCCACGATTTCCACTTCTGCCTCCAATTTGACTGCTAAACAAGCATTGTCCAGAGTATGAATAGCAAAGAGCACCATGGATAAATGTTTCTATTTCAATATCTACAGCATCTTTTATTTGTTTAATTTCTTCAAGTTGCATTTCTCTTGCAAGTACAACACGTTTAAAACCAAATGCTTTTAAGAAAAGCACATCTTCTAAACTATGTGCACTCATTTGTGTACTTGCATGGAGTTCAATCTGTGGGAAGTAACGCTTAACAAGATAAGCAACTCCAAGATCTTGGACAATCACCGCATCTACACCAAGTCTTGCTAAACTTTCTAAGTACTGCATCAGTTCAGGAAGCTCGTCTTCTTTAATTAAAGTATTTACTGTAATATGTGTTTTCACTCCACGAAGTTTGCAATAGTTTACGATTTTTTCGAGTTCATCTTCATCAAAGTTATCTGCAAATTGTCTTGCATTAAAAACTTTTCCTCCTACGAAGATAGCGTTGGCCCCATTCTCAATAGCCGCTAAAGCATTTTCAAACTTGCCAACTGGTGCTAATAATTCTACTTGTCTCACACTGTGTCCTTCTTTCTTTTTTCATCATAAAAGGGGTAACTTAACAGCACCCCCTTCAATAAGTTCTATTTTCTTCTTTTCATGATTTTAAGCCTGTTCATTTCAAGTGACATTTCTTCAATACGTTCGAGAAGCGCCAAATTTTCTGCATTACATTTCTCTAATTCTTGACTAAATCTTTCTAAATCTGTTTTCATTTTTAAATACTCATCTGCCATATTCAGTGCTGCCATCATATGCTTTTGAGCAGAACTAAGCTTGTGCATGGGATCTTGTTTATGAATTTCTAATACTTTTTGATCTAATACACTTGCCACCTTTTGAATATGTTCTTGTGATTCATTTCCTTGTAATGCAAAAACTTGTCCCCCGATAATGACCTCTACTTTATTCTTTGTCATATTGAACACCCCATTATAAATGGCTATGCCTATTAGTATTTTTTGTCATTATAACATATCTATATTCAAAAAACTATCTTAACTCCTCTGGAATTTGCAAAAAATTCTTTGCACTTTCTGTCAGCATACGTCCTCTAGGCGTACGCTGGAGCAAGCCTTGTTGCATCAGGTAAGGTTCATACACATCTTCTAGTGTTTCTCTTTCTTCCCCGATAGTTGCTGCAAGGGTCTCAAGACCAACTGGCCCACCTTTAAATTGATTCCAGATTGTATTTAGAATGCGTCGATCGATTTCATCTAATCCCTGTGTATCAATATTTAATAATTTTAAAGACGCAAGTGCAGTTTCTTCAGTAATCATGCTGTCGTATTTAATACTTACAATATCACGTACACGTTTTAAGAGACGGTTTGCAAGCCTAGGTGTGCCTCTAGAGCACTTTCCAATTTCTCTTGCACCTTCTGTAGTAATCCCCACCCCTAAAATACGTGCTGTACGCTCTACAATTTGCATGAGTTCCTCTAAAGAATAATACTCAAGACGTTGCACTATTCCAAAACGGTCACGAAGTGGAGAACTTAACATCCCTGCTCTTGTTGTCGCACCAACTAATGTAAATGGTGGCAAAGAAAGACGGATTGACTTAGCTGTTGGACCTTTCCCCACAACAATATCTATATGATAATCTTCCATTGCAGAGTAAAGTACTTCTTCTACCTGACGTGGCATACGATGAATTTCATCAATAAACAGCAAATCACCTGGTTGTAGCCCATTTAAAATCGCTGCAATATCTCCTGGTTTCTCAATGGCAGGACCCGCTGTCACTTTAAGTTTAACACCCATTTCATTAGCTATAACCCCTGCAAGTGTTGTCTTCCCTAGTCCTGGTGGTCCATAAAGTAGTACATGATCAAGTGCTTCTCCCCTGCCTTTTGCTGCCTCAATAAAGATTTTAAGATTTTCTTTAATGGTACTTTGCCCTATATATTCATCAAGTGTCAGGGGTCTAATATTATTTTCTATGTCTGTGTCTTCAATGTGTAAGTCTGCTGACATCATACGTGTTTCCATCTAATCTCCCCCCTAATTTGTAAGTAATGCTAAAGCCTTTTTAATAATCACTTCAGTTGTATCATTGTAATCAAAGATTGCTTGAACAGCTTTTCTCGCTTCAGTTAATGGGAAGCCTAAAGCCTCAAGTGCTTCAATGGCTTCTTCTTTAGCTTGTCCTGTTGATGCTGGTAAACCTTTTTCTAAATGAGATAAATCTGGCATTGCAAGTTTTTGAACCACATCTTTAAGTTCTAAAATAATACGCTGAGCAGTCTTTGGCCCAATACCACTTACCTTACCTAATGCCTTATGGTCTTGCATCATAATAATTTCAATGAGATGATCTACATCATATAAATTCATCATTTGCAACGCTGTCTTTGGCCCAATACCATTTACGCCCACTAACTTTTTAAAAAGTTCTTTCTGCTGCACCGTTACAAAACCATATAAATCATGAGCATCTTCTTTAATATTTTCATAAATATAAAGCTTAACATTTTTGCCTCTTTGTAACGCACTGGCATTTTGCTCATAGGGTACAAAAACTTCATATCCCATTTGTCCTACTTCTATCCATATATCATTATCATGTATCTCTGTAATTTCACCTTTTAAATACGCAATCATAACTTCTCCTTCAAAAAGAACATTTGTTCTTATTGTACACCAATCCACCTTAATAGTCTAGCCTTGTTGCATCTCTCATCCCCTGTTATATATGAAAAGGCCGTTGCAACTTGTGTGCAACAGCCCCCTTCATTCTATTTGTCAGTTGGCATATATTTAAGTGGATGTAACTTGCCATCTGGTGTTTGAATTTTTGTGTTTGATAATTGACCTTTGAAATTTGATCTAAAGATTTGTAAGTATTGCTCACGTAATTTAGCTTGTTCATCAAGTTCAGTTGGTGTTAAACCTTCTTCTTTCTTTTTCTTCGCAAGTTCATTAATACGTGCAATAAGTTTATCCATTTCCATTTTTCATTACCTCTCTTATTTGGCTTTAAACCATGTCCCTACTTCTTCACCATCTAGAATATTGTAGAGTACATTGATGTCATCTCCTAAAGCAACAACTGTATGTGTCTCATTTGCTTTAGCTATCTTAGCGGCTGTAATCTTAGTTGTCATACCACCTGTTCCAAATTTAGAACCTGTATCTTTGCCTAATCCTTCAATATCTGAAGTAATTGCTTCTACTTCTTTGATTAAAGTCGCATCTTTATTTTCTTTTGGATTATCTGTATAAAGACCATCAATATCTGTAAGTAAGATAAGTAAATCCCCATCTACTAATTCTGCAACCATAGCAGATAAGGTATCATTATCTCCAAAGCGATAACCTTCAATTTGAGCTGTAGAAATACAGTCATTTTCATTAATGATTGGTATAACCCCTAATTTTAATAGAGCAAACAAAGTATTTTTAGCATTTTGATTTTTAATTGGATCTTCAATCACATCTTTTGTAAGAAGGACTTGTGCAATAACCTGATTATATTCCCCAAAGAATTTCTCATAGATTTGCATTAAAATTGCTTGCCCTACTGCTGCTGTTGCTTGTTTCATCTCAAGCTCTTGCGGTCTTTCTGTAAGACCAAGTCTTCTTGTTCCTACACCAATAGCACCAGATGATACTAATATGATTTCCTTACCTTGATGATTTAAATCTGTTAAAACACGTGCTAATTTTTCCATTTTGTTAAGATTGGTTTGACCATTTGGATGTGTGAGTGATGATGTACCAATTTTAACAATAATACGATTGCTCTCTAAAAGATCACTTCTCATAATTTCCTCCCGCTACTTCCTGCCTATCTATAGTTTCGCTTGAGCTGGCAACGAACTAGCTGCTAATTTTTCTATTTCTTCAGTGCCTTCATTTAGGCATGTCAGACTTGCCATTGTATGTTTCTTTGTAATTGTAATTGCTTGAATCCCCGGTGTATCACGTTTTGCCTTTTCTTCAATCAATGTTGTTGGAACAATAGCTGAACGTCCATCTGTTCTAACACATTTTATAAAGGCTTCTTCGCCAATCACGCACATACCTACACATGCACTCTTACCATAATAAGCTTTCACAAGTTTTTTACGGTTTGTCTTTGTCTCATAAACATTTAAAGGTACACGTGCAATCTTGCCTGTTTCAAATCCAAATAAAATAGATCCTGTATAATCTAAGGTTGGATGCACATACATAATCGTTTCATCTGGTTCTAAATCTAAAATATTAGGTAAGTATACACCAAACTGGCTGGCTTTACAATCTTCGATTTCATACGTTTTTATTTTATACACATTACACTTATTCGTAAAGAATAAAAGCTCACTCTTATTGGCTGTTTCAACTTCTTGGATAATTGTATCGTTATCCTTCATTTTTTGTTCACCACTACTACGTAAAGAAGCTAATGAGATTTTTTTCAAATATTGATGTTCTGTAAAGAAGATTTTTAAGTTGTAGTCTTCAATGAGTGCATCACTTGGTAAGGCTTCTTCTTTATTAGGCTCAATAAGCGTTGTACGTCTTGGTGCACTGTATTTTTTCTTAGTTTGTTTAAGTTCGTCACTAATAACTTTTTTAAGTTTTTTATCACTTTCAATAATCTCAGATAAACGTGCAATTTCTTGCTCTAATTTATCAACATCTTGTAAGGTATTTAAAATATATTGTTTATTTAAGTGGCGTAATTTGATTTCTGCTACAAACTCTGCTTGAAGCTCTGTTAAATCAAAAGCGCGCATCAAGTTTGGAATAACTTGATTTTCTTTTTCTGTATGCCTAATAATTTCAATTGCTTTATCAATATCAAATAAGATTTGTTTAAGACCTAATAAGAGATGATGTCTCTTTTGCATCTTCTCAATATTAAAGGTAAACTTACGAATGAGACAATCCTTTCTAAATCTTACCCATTCTTCAATAATACTTTTAACACCTAGTACTTTTGGTGCACCATCAATAAGAACATTAAAGTTGCAACTAAATGAATCTTCTAATGTTGTAAGCTTAAAGAGTTTTTGCATAACTATACTTGGGTCTGCTGAACGTTTTAAGTCTACAGTCAGCTTAAGACCTGATAAGTCCGTTTCATCACGTACATCCGAAACCTCTTTGATTTTACCCACTTTAACAGCTTCTTCAATTTTATCGATAATAGCTTCTACTGTTGTTGTATAAGGAATCTCTGTAATCTCAATACAATTTTCCTTTTTAACATATTGATATTTCCCACGCATTCTAAAAGAACCGCGTCCACTATTTAAAATATGGCGCATATCTTCTTTGTTATAGAAAATTTCTCCACCTGTTGAAAAGTCTGGTGCTAAAATGTAATCTGCAATATCTATATCTTGATCTTTAAGATAAGCAATCGTTGCATCACATACCTCTTCTAAGTTGAAACTACAAATATTGCTTGCCATCCCTACTGCAATCCCCTGATTTGGATTGACTAAAATATTAGGAAAAGTTACAGGTAAAAGTGTTGGTTCTTTCATCTTACCATCATAGTTGTCTACAAAGACAACTGAGTTTTCTTCAATATCTCTAAACAGTTCTTCACAAATATCACTTAATTTTGCTTCTGTATAACGTGAAGCCGCATAAGCCATATCACGTGAATAAACCTTACCAAAGTTTCCTTTTGAATCTACAAATGGGGTATTCAGTGCTGCATACCCTTTTGTTAAACGTACCATCGTCTCATAAATAGCAGAATCTCCATGAGGGTTAAGCTTCATTGTTTGCCCTACAATATTGGCTGACTTTGTCCTTGCTGATTTTAGCAATGACATTTTATACATCGTATAGAGTAACTTACGATGAGATGGTTTAAATCCATCAATTTCAGGCAGGGCACGTGAGACAATAACACTCATGGCATAAGGCATATAGTTAGACTCTAACGTCTCAGATATATTCTGCTTAATAATCTTTTCATCCATCATAGACCCTCCCTTCTTAACTCATATCCAATTGATCTAAATATTCGTGCCCTACTTCTGCAATAAAGGCCTTTCTTGCAGCTAAGTTATCACCGAGCAATCTTTCAAAGACTTCTTGTGTACGCTCAGCATCTTCTGGCATGACTTGAATCAGTCTTCTTGATTCAGGATTCATAGTTGTTTCCCACATCATCTCAGGATCATTTTCACCTAGTCCTTTTGAACGTTGAATGGTATATTTAGACTTAATTTTATCTAGGATTTGTACTTTTTCATAATCAGAATACGCAAAGTATGTTTTATCTTTTGTATTGATTTCATACAATGGTGTCTCTGCAATAAATACTTTTCCCTCTTTAATGAGTGTTGGTACAAGGGCATAAAGCATCGCCAAGATAAGTGTACGAATTTGGAATCCGTCCACGTCGGCATCTGTACAGATTACGACTTTTTGCCATCTTAAATTATCTAACTCAAAAGTATGCAATTCTTTATTATGTTTGCTTGTAATTTCTACTCCACAACCTAAAACTTTTAAAAGATCAATAATGATATCACTTTTAAAGATTTTGTCATAGTCGGATTTTAAGCAGTTAAGAATTTTCCCTCTTACAGCCATAATCCCTTGAAATTCTGCATTTCTTCCAAGTTTACATGAACCAAGAGCTGAATCACCTTCTACGATGTAAAGTTCACGTTTTGTCACATCTTTTGTACGACAGTCTACAAACTTTTTAATACGATTTGTAATATCAATTGTCCCACCTAATTGTTTACGCACATTAATGCGCGTACGTTCTGCTTTTTCACGACTACGTTTATTAACTAAGACTTGCTTAGCTATACGTGTTGCTTCGTCTTTGTTTTCAATAAAGTAAATGGCTAAATAATCTTTTAAGAAGTCTTGCATTGCTTCTTGAATAAATTTATTAGTAATTGCTTTTTTGGTTTGGTTCTCATAGCTGGTAATGGTTGAAAAAGAATTTGTAATTAAGATTAAACTATCTTGAATATCTACAAAAGTAATCTTCTTCTCATCTTTGTTATAAAGATTTTCATTTTTTAAATATTGATCGATACTGTAGACAAAAGCATTTTTGATTGCTTTGTCTGGTGCACCACCATATTCTAAGTAACTAGAGTTGTGATAGTATTCAAGTAAGGTTGCTTCATTACAAAATGTAAAGGCTATTTCAAACTTCACACGATACTCTGGTCTGTCTGGACTGTCTTGTCCTCTTGTTTCTTGCTTAACAAGAACCATTTCTGTAAATTGCTTACCATCTGCTACTTCTTTAACATAACCTAAAATACCATCTGGATAAACATAGGTACTCTTTTCTTCTCTAATTTGATCATCAAAATTAAAAGTAATTCCTTGATTGACAATCGCTTGTCTTTTTAAAACATTATGGAAGTACTCACTACTAATATGAATATCTGCAAAAACATCTTTATCCGGTTTCCAGTGAATACGTGTTCCTGTTGTTTTATAGTTGGCTTTTTGTTTGCGAAGTCCCCCTATATTTTCACCCTTCTCAAAGTGAAGTTCATAAGCATAGCCATCTACATGTACTTCTACGTCCATGAACTCAGAACTGTACTGTGTTGCACATGCCCCAAGACCATTGAGGCCTAAACTAAATTCATAATTTTGACCCTCGTTATTGTTGTATTTCCCCCCTGCATAAAGCTCGCAAAAAATAAGATCCCAGTTGTAACGGCCTTCCTTCTCATTGTAATCAAGAGGCATACCACGGCCATAGTCTTGTATGATAATAGAGTGATCTTTGCAAAGTGTCACATCAATCACATTGCCATATCCCTCTTTTGCTTCGTCAATCGCATTGGATAAAATCTCAAATACGGAATGCTGACATCCTTCAATCCCGTCAGAACCAAATATAACGGACGGACGCAATCTAACTCTGTCTGCACCTTTCAGTGAGGAAATACTTTGATTTCCATAATTATCTTTTTTCATATTTTATCACCTGCACAATTATTCTCATTTTAATACTGTAAAATATGCTTTAAATCTTGTCAAGTTTTGCTCCCGATAAAAAAGTAGCTATAGTTACGATTTTACCACATCAAACACTTGTTCTATCTACATATTCTACCGGATAAAAAAAGAGGCTAAGGCGCCTCTTTTTCATCTAGATCTAAACTTACATAAACTGTAAAGCATACAGCTATAAGTAAAAATCCTGTTATAATTTCATACATAATTAAGCCCCTAGCCAAAGGATGTACGGGGACATAATCGCCATATCCAACAGAAGCTATTGTAATCAAACTTAAGTAAAGCGCTGTAAAAGGGCTTTTTAATGGTTGATTAAATAAGCCACTTGTTAGTCTATATTCTAGATAATGTGTATCGAGTAAAAAGTATAAAATAGCATATTGAATGGTTAGCTCAATAAAACTTCTAAATGCCATACTCACCCTCTCATGATACTCTAAACCATTCTTTTGACGTTTAGAAGGGATAAGCTTATCAAAAACATCTTTAATAAATGCCATAAAAATTTCATTGACTCTTGAGAGTGACCATAAAGGTATGATAATCAAAAATACTTTTTTTATTCCTGTATAGTTTAGCCATCCATTTTCAGCAATCAGTAAGAGTAACATAACGATGGAAATGCCAAAATAGGTTTTATTGAGACGTCTTACACGCCTTCCCCTATCTTGCTGATGAATGGCCTTTTGTTTGTAGCGCTCACTAAAAAATAAGGTTGGAGAAAGACACCATTTAAGGACATGTTGAAATTTAGTCATTTTGAGCCATAACTTCTTGAACGGTTAAAATCTCTGGTGGATTATAACACGCTTCATAATTTTGAACTTCAATATTTTCAATGTATACAGGCTCTATAAGTGAATACTCACCAGATACGCCTTTGTCTTGTAACGTATCTAGTTGCTCCATACCTTCTAATACGCGACCAAACGCTGCAAACTTACCATCCAATTGCCAATCATCTTCTAATAAAACAAAAAATTGGCTACCCTCTGTGTTAAAGTTACGTCCTCTTGCCATAGATAATGTACCACGTTTATGCTTTAAACGATTATTTACCCCATTGTACTTACACTCACTTTTTATATAGTACCCAGGAAATCCTTTTCCATTCCCAATAGGATCACCTATTTGAATAAGATAATCTGGGATCACACGATTGACTTGAGTGCCAATATAATAATCAGATAATGCCAAATAAATAAAGTTATTGACTGTATTCGGTGCTTCCTCTGGGTACAATTCAACTTTAAACTGAGTATTATTACTTAAATATATAGTTACAATAGGGTGTTCTTCCACATTAGAACTACTAACCTCTATTGTACGATTCATAATAAATAACGTTAAACATATACACACAATACTTAAACAAAATACTATCTTCTTCACTTCAATCCTCTTTCATCTGTATTTTGTTATAGTATTGGAGATTGTTTGAATTTTTATACTTCTATGCGATGCATTTTTCGTTCTATAAAGCTATAAAGAATCTTGATTTCATCAATATTTTCTTTATGAATATTAAAAATTTCTTTTTCTTGTTGACTGTTCTTATAGGCTCTTAAAGCTTGAATAATCTCATTTTCTTCATAAAGCATACCTACTTTTGTATAGAGAATACTTCCATTTATAATTAAGTAATACTTATAAAATAGTGTGCCTTCAATAGGGAGTCTCCCTATGACATTTTGCGAACATAGTTTATTCGTCATTTGCTCTATACCACGAATATAATTTATAGATTTTAAGTAACCATAAAACTGCTGTGCCTTTTCAAATTCCCACTTTTCAGAATAGGTTTCAATTTGCTTCATAAGCATACTTGGCAAAGAACTTCCGGGACTAAGTAACTCATGGATAAACTCTATGCGTTTCTTCCGCTCTGCTTCTTTGCAATAGCCTTGACACTTATTAAAAACAACTTTCGCACATGCCTCTTCTTGTATTTTGCAATCCATAAAAGGGTATTGGCTTTTAAAGAATTCCTCTGCTTGCCTACTTAAACTGGGATGGGTAAGTGGTCCAATAATACGTAGCGCTGTATCTGGTTTTGTTCTGCTCCATCTCAATCTATAATGAGGCCCATCTTCTAATATAAGATACCCATATCGCTCGGTCTGCATCAGTGCTGTATTGTACAATGGGCGATATGCTTTAATCCATTTACATTCTAAAAGCAAAGCATCTAGTTCTGTATCTGTATAAAATACTTCTACATCCCATAGCCATGCAAGCATCTGCTTAATTTTATTATTTCTTTTAATTTCTTTGGCTAAATAAGAGTTTATTCGCTTTTTAAGGGCAATAGATTTCCCAATATACAAGATATTCCCCTTTTCGTCAAGCATTTTATAAACCCCTGGTCTATCTAAAATGGTCTGAAGTTTATTTTTTATATTTTTTCGGTTCATCATAATATTAGTATGTACAATGTAGACGTAAAAAAACAGGATGACGTATCATCCTGTTTTTATGTGTATTATTCTTGTGTTTCGTCTTCTAAGTCACCGAAGAATAAATCGTCGAATTCACCAGCTACTTTTTCGTATTCTTCGTCTGATGTAATTTCATCTAATTTGATGTCTTCTCCATCTTCTGAATAACGGTAGATAAGAACTTCTTCTTCATCTTGTGGTGCTAAAGCAATATATTCAATATCGTCAACTTCGAAAATACCTAATACGTCACATGCAACTTCTTTGTTTTCATCTTCGAATGTTACGTAGATTACTGGTTCTTCGTGTCCGCCACAACCGCATCCTTCATGAGCGTGATCGTGTCCGCCTCCACAGCATCCTTCATCGTGTGAACATCCACATGTTTTGTTTTCTTCCATTGTACTAGTCTCCCTTCTTGTTTAAAAGAACTATAGTCCCATTATAGCATTAGAGTGAAATTTTTCCAACTAAAACTTTACAAGTTCTCGCGGATTACACGCTCTGCATTGCCATAACAGATTTTATCAATGATACGTGAACTAAATAAACGTGTCATACTACTTTTAAGTTTATCCATTTCTTCGCAGTTACATACATCTAAATTGCAACTTATTCCATCAAAATCTGTTCCTAGTGCTAATACATCTTCTCCAACTTGATTATAGATATATGCCATATTAGCAATCATATGGTCTATCTTACTATTATCTGAGTTATTTAAGAAATAGCTATAGAAGTTGGTTCCAACTATTCCACCACTATTTGCAATAATGCCTAACCCCTGATCAGTCACATTACGCGTATGATTATAGTAACCTCTTGCATTAGAGTGAGAGGCAATGATTGGCTTTTTGTAAAGCTCAGTTATATCTTTAAAAGCTGCTTCTGATAAATGAGAAATATCAAGCAAAATAGGTACCTCATTTAATCCACTAATTAGGTCACGCCCCTTCTGTGTAAGCCCTTTATCAATAGAATGAGGTGCACCTAAGCGATTTTCATAGTTCCACGTTAAAGTCATTAACGTAATCCCCATATTCACCAATGTTTCAATAGGATTTTCTAAACCTGCAATTGCTTCTCCTTCTTCAAGAGATAAAAAGGCAGCAATCTTCTTCTCCTCTTTGCAGCGTAAATAATCTTGATAGGTTCTAGCTATACTTATATCTTTTTCATTTTTCTTAACTTCTTCTATGAAGTAGTCATACATATTCTTGAAATAACTAAAAAGATCTTCTTCACTATCTGGTTTCATTTCAATAAAGAAAGCAAACCACTGTGCGAGATAGTGGCTTGCTTTCATCTTTTGAATGTCTACATGATAGTCATTGTGAAGAAGAGAAGTCTTATTTGCATAAATAAGACTTGCTGTATCACAGTGCAAATCAATATATGACATTAATTATTCACCTACTTTTTCAGGCGCTTCGTATGTTTTTCCTTGTGTATCTACTGTCATTGATTTAATGACAACTGGACTAAGTGGTTTATCCATATGATTTGTTTTTGTTGTAGCAATGTAATCTACAACATCTAATCCTTCAATCACTTTACCAAAAGCTGCATATTGACCATCTAAATGTGGTGAGTTTTCATGCATAATGAAGAATTGTGAACCTGCTGAGTTAGGACTCATTGCACGTGCCATAGAAAGAACACCTTTAGCATGTTTTAAATCATTTTTAAAGCCATTTCCACTGAATTCACCTTTGATGCAGTAGCCAGGACCACCTGTACCTGTACCTTGTGGGCAACCACCTTGAATCATGAATCCACGGATAACACGGTGGAATGTAAGACCATCATAGTATCCTTTTTGCACTAAGCTAATAAAGTTATTTACAGTGTTAGGTGCAACTTCTGGATAAAGTTCTGCTTTCATTACACTGCCATCGTCCATAGTAATTGTTACGATTGGATTTAAATTTTCCATGTTAAACACTTCCTTTTTTCTTATCTAGTTAATTATTATGCATTAATTAGGAACGCAATATACGCTTTTCTCATTTCATAGAGATCCACTTTACTTGTAATTTCCCATGGTGCATGCATGCTATGAACTGGTACACCACAGTCAATAACATCCATACCATAGCTTGCTAAAATATATGCAATTGTACCGCCACCACCAAGGTCAATACGACCAAGCTCAGCTGTTTGCCAAGTTACATTATTTTCAGCCATAATTTTTCTAAGGTATGCCATGTACTCTGCATTGGCTTCATTTGAACCAGATTTTCCACGAGAACCTGTATACTTCATGAATACAACACCTTTACCAAAGTATGCTGCATTATTTTTTTCAAGTACTGATGGATAGTTTGGATCATGTCCTGCAGTTACATCTGAAGAAAGCATTTTTGAACGTGCTAAAGTTCTTCTTACAAGAATATTAGAATCACCTTCTGTTAAAGCAAGTAATTCTGCTACTGTGTTTTCAAAGAATTTAGATTGCATACCAGATGCACCTACGCTACCAATTTCTTCTTTATCTACAAGGATTGTACCTGTTGTACGTTTTGGATTTGTTACTTCAAGTTGTGCTTCAAATGATGCATAACCACAAACTCTATCATCTTGGCCATATCCCATAACCATACTTCTATCTAAGCCATAGTCACGAGCAGGACCAGCTGGTACGATTTGAAGTTCTGCTGATACGAAGTCTTCTTCTGTAATGCCGTATTTGTCATTAAGAAGTTTTAAGATATTTGCTTTAACTTTATCTTTTTCTTCTCCATCAAGTGGCAATGTTCCTAAACAAATGTTAAGATCTTCCCCTGCAATCGCATCAGAAAGTTTCTTTTGCATTTGTTCACCTGAAAGGTGGATAAGTAAGTCTGAAATACCTACAACTGGATCTGTTTCATCTTCACCTATACAAACATTTACAACTTCGCCACATTGTTTTACAACTGTACCATGAATAGCTAGTGGTAATGCTACCCATTGATATTTTTTAACACCACCATAGTAGTGTGTTTTGAACATTGCAAAGTTTGAATCTTCATAAAGTGGATTTGGTTTAAGGTCAAGTCTTGGTGAGTCAAGATGTGCACCAAGTAAGTTCATACCATTTGATAATGGTTCACTACCCATACAGAACATAAGTAATGTTTTGTCACAGTAGTTTGCGTAAACTTTATCCCCTGCTTGAAGTTTTTGGCCTTTTTGAATGTATTCTTCAAGATCTACATAACCATGTGCTTTTGCTTCTTCAATCATTGATTTTACACATTCGCGCTCTGTTTTGTTCTCAGAAATAAATTTTCTATAGCGTTCACCATAAGCAAAAAGTGCTTTTTTGTCTTCTTCAGTATACGCATCCCATGCACACTTATATTCTTTTTTTAAGTCTGACATTTTCGTTCCTCCTTGAGTTTTTCTAAATGTAATTGTCTTCATTATTTTATCATATTACCTATCATATTCCAAATTTAATTTAGATTTAATTTTATTCACTAGTTAATCCAAACAGATGTTCCAAGAGGCATTGTTTCATAGAGCCATTTGCTATCTTCTGGTGAAAGTCTCAAGCAACCATGTGAAGCTCTTTCACCTAATGATTCCATACCACTTATTATATATTTTCCTTCTACATCATAGAGTACAGAATGGTAGAGATAATCTCCAAATAAAAGCAACGCATTTTTACACCTATAACCTTTATTCATTCCAAAAGCAGGTACATAAGCACTCACTTTAAATTCCCCTGTAGGTGTAGGCGTTTTATTAAGCCCTGATGAAGTTGCCATTCTTCTAATCAACTTCCATTCTCCACTTTGCTTTTTAAAAACATAGGTTGTTTGACGATAAAGATCGGTCCATATATAGTAAGGGCTACTGCTTATTTTACTCAAACTATTAAAATAGGCTTCTATGACTTCTGTAGGCACTTGCTCTTTACAAGCTTTAGGTGATGCAGGTATAGATACACTACTCCAAGGCACTGTAATCTTTTTACCATTTTTTATGAGATGATAAGATTGTCCATCCTCAGCTGCCCATACCACAACTTTTTCACCTTTTTCAAACCCATTTGTTGCGTATTTCATAGTCCCAATAATTTGTGTCGCTGGGAAAAGCTGACTTACGAAAGTATTTACATCACTGTTTTGATTCTTTACGTAATTACTCATCACATTTGTAATATGTTGTCCATAGCTTTTATAAGGGATTGTTAAATTTAATTTTTCCCTTTGTATAGCTTTTACCATTGTACTCGTATGTATAACCTTTTCATCTAAACCATATAATTCCTCAATCAGAGGATAGGTTTCTCCTGGCTGTAAATCCTCAATTTTCAAACTTTCTTCTATAAAGTTTTTTCCATTCCAAAATACACTAATTATTTCTACATTCACAGGTAGAGTAGCTGTATTTGTTATTTTGTTTGGTGCAAGAGATACTCCTTCTGATCTATAAATACCATTAGGTACAAGGGTACATTTATTCTCCTGAACAACTAAGTCAAAATACTCGCCTGTACTTCTAAGTGGTACTAAAACTTCATCTCCCATTTTCAAGCTATATGTAAGTACATTTCCTATATACACTTTTTGCCCATTATACTTAGCAATTTGAGTAGTTAATGCTTTTGACTTATTTTCTGGTTCTCCTACTTGTTGCCCTAAATATTCGTATTCTAACTTCAGTACACCTTCTTGTTCTGAAATATTAAATCCCATTGTTCGTAGATCGGATAAGCAAATATAATTCACATCACCTAAAGTATATAACGTATAAATACCATTTTTATCATAAGCTTGTAGACTACTTTTCTTTATAAAACCTGCCGGTACTTCTTTTAAAAATGGATGAGTCATCTTACTCCTATTAAATTGTGCAACTAATTCCATTACGCTTTCATATACTACATTAGAAACCGTCTCTAATTTTTCTAAATCATTGATCCACAATCCTTCATATTTAAGACGTTCAATATATCCATTACTTTGTTCAATTTTTATAGGTGATAAATTTAAACGATAGCAAATCATTTGAGCAAATAAGGGCGGTGTTAAAAAGCTTTGTTCTCCTTTCATTGTATCTAAACGTGTTATATAAGGCTGCCATCTTACATCTTGTCCCACATATTCAAATGTCATAGGCCATTCATTTGATGGCTGTATCACTTCTTTTATTTCTTCTGAATTTTCTATAGATGGATCTTGGGTAACCCCTTCAAATGAATCATCTATTTGATTTTGATGGGTATCTTCTATGGTTTGTACCACTACATTTTGAATATTTTCCCCATACACCCACTGAATTGGCTGAATCATGAGTGTACCTGTCAAACTCCATAGCATAAATTTTCTATAGTTCATTTTACTAACTCCTCATCCCATTTTTTTCCATTTTAGTATAACAAAACTAATTCTCCTCTTCAAGTTGTATACAAAATTAAAATGATTGAATTGTAGAGTCAAAATAGTTATAATTTTATATAAATATATAAAGGAGGAAAAAGATGAAGAAACACAAAATAATACGGCGTAAAATGTACAATTTACTCCTTTGCCTATTTCTTATTATTTTGGCAGCCTGTGGAGGCATTCTAGCTTTTTCAAAAACTTATAGCTATAGTTTTCATATTATTGATGAAAATAATATGCGCCCTATGTCTTCAACCATTCGCGAATTATCTTTGACTATCACCTCTTCTACTACCATGGATGATGTCGCAAGCAAGTTATATGCTGAAGGTTTTATTGGAAATAAATTTTGGTTCAAACTAGAATCTAAGCTATATAGCTATGACGATTGCCTTATACCGGGTACTTATCATATTGCTAGTACTATGACAAATGTTGAAATGCTTAAACTCTTTACAACCATACCAAAAGCTGAAGACGAAGTTCAGTTTACAATTCCTGAAGGCTTTAGCGTCTTACAAATTGCTAATCGATTAGATGATAAAAATATTGTTTCAAAAGAAGACTTTCTTGATGCAATCAATAATAAAACTTTTGATTATCCTTTTTTAAGAGATCTTCCAGAAAATACACAATATCGTCTAGAAGGTTATTTGTTTCCCGATACCTATACCATCCATAAAGGTGCTTCAGCGGAAGAAATTATTATGATGATGCTTAATCGCTTTGCAGAAATCTCTAGTCGTTATACCCAGTACTTATATAGTTCTAACTATACGTTATACGATATTTTAACCATTGCTTCTATTATTGAACGTGAAGCAAAACTTGATGAAGAAAGAGCAACAATCTCTGGCGTTATTTATAACCGTCTCAACAATGAAATGCCTCTTCAAATGTGTTCAACCGTACAATATGCTATGGAAAAACGTAAAGTTACTTTAACAAGTGAAGATTTAACGGTTGATTCTCCTTATAATACTTATCTTTACTCTGGCTTACCTGTTGGGCCTATTTGTTGCCCTGGTGAAAACGCTCTAGAAGCTGCATTTATACCTGAAGAAAATGACTTTTTCTACTTTGTACTAAAAAATTCTTCTGAAGGTTCACATGCTTTTAGCAGTACCGCTGAGGAACATGCAAGCTATAAAGCTCAGTACAAGCAATCCCAAGATGTAAATTTTATTGATTAGATGCATAAAAGAAGAGGCAATAAAGCCTCTTCTTTTATGCATCTACACACATCTAGCAAACTTATTTTATTACCTTGTTTATCTACTTCTGATAAGGCCTGACAGCTATTTCTTATTAAGTTCTTGGAATAATTTTTTAAGTGCTTTCTTCTCAATCCTTGATACATATGACCTAGAGATACCCATTTCTTCCGCTATTTCTCTTTGTGTTTTTTCCTCTGTATTGTCTAATCCATATCTTAATCTTAATATGAGCTTCTCTCTAGGCTTAAGTACGTGGCCAATTTTATCATACAATTTTTTTACTTCTATTCCAAAATCAACTTGATCAAAAATAGATTCATTCTCTGTACACAATACATCGAGTAAATTTATCTCATTTCCTTCTTTATCTACTCCAATGGGAGAATGAAGAGATGTCTCATTTTTCTGTTTCTTCGTTGAGCGAATGCTCATCAAAATCTCATTTTCAATACATCTTGCAGCATAGGTTGCAAGTCTTGTTCCTTTTGAAGTATCAAAAGAAGTAATTCCTTTAATTAAGCCAATGGTACCGATAGAGATTAAATCATCCATATCTTTATTCAAATTGCTATACTTCTTAACAATGTGTGCCACTAAGCGTAAATTACGTTCAATGAGAATATTCTTTGCCTGGTCGTTTCCTGCACTTAGCTCATCCAAATAGTATTTTTCTTCTTCAGCTGTTAAAGGTTGCGGAAAAGAAGAAATGCTACTAAAATAAGAAAAACAAAAAAAAGGCAACATTTCGGCACACCTCCATAAAAAATGGGTTCATACTTATTGTATGAAGGTGTTACCAAAATGTGCCCGTACAATTTGATTTTTATTTTTTCTAGCTTATACTTTTTTTAAGACTCTTTTTAAAGAGGTTGTTCTTTACGTAAAAGAGCTGGTACACTTATTTCTTCTTCTACTTTAAATTTCACGATTTGAAGTGGATGTGGTGCAGATTCTATTGTATTTCCCTCTTCATCCCACATTTCTTCAATTTTAACACTAATAAATGGTCTATCTGGTAATAAAATTTCCACTGTATCCCCTACAGAGAATTTTCTACGTTGCTCAATAGTTACCATTTGTGTTTCTTTATCGTAATCAATAACCATTCCTGAGAAGTCATAGTTACGTACATAAGAGTTATGTGTATACGTTTGATCCTCTGAAGTAGGTTTATGCTCATAGAATCCTGTTGAGAACTCTCTATGGCTTGCTTTACCTACTTCTTGAAGGAAGTAGCCTCTTTTCGCTTCAAAAGCTTCTGGATTTTCTAAGTAAGTATCTATTGCTTCACGATATGCTTTTATCACTGTTGCAGCATAAAGTGGTGTTTTCATACGCCCTTCAATTTTAAAGCTATAGATACCACTTTCAACAAGTTCTGGAATATATTCGATCATACAAAGATCACGTGAGTTGTAGATGTAAGTACCACGCTCATTTTCTTCTACTGGCATATACTCACCTGGACGTGTTTCTTCTACTACATGGTATTTCCATCTACATGGTTGTGCACATTCACCGTGGTTTGCATCACGATTTGTCATGTAATTACTTAGAAGACATCTTCCTGAGTATGCCATACACATTGCACCATGTACAAAGGCCTCAAGTTCAATACTTTCTGGTAAATGATCATGAATTGTTTTGATTTCTGGGAAAGATAATTCACGTGCAAGTACAATACGTTGTGCACCTTGTGCTGCCCAGAACTTAGCTGTATGGTAGTTAGTATTGTTTGCCTGTGTTGAAATATGAATCTCCATATTTGGAACAGCTTCTTTAGCTATCGCAAATACCCCTGGATCTGCTACAATAATCGCATCTGCACCCATTTCTTCAATTTCCATGAAGTATTCTTTCATCCCTTCAAAGTCATCATTGTGAGCGAAAATATTGGCTGTAACGTAAACTTGTACATTATGGTCATGAGCAAATTTAATTCCTTCACGCATTTCATCTGGTGTAAAGTTTTTAGCTTTAGCACGTAGGCCATAGCTTCCTCCACCCATATAAACTGCATCTGCTCCATATAATACTGCTATTTTTAAAGTTTCTAAACTACCTGCTGGTGCAAGTAATTCTACTTTTTTCTTTTTCATTATTGTTCCTCCTACTTTTTATAACTTAATGCTACACCGTCTCCAATAGGAATAACACTGCTGGTTAGACGATCATCATGTGTGATGGTATAAAGAAAATCTCTTAATCTTGCATGGGTTGTACGTTGTCTACGATCAATTAAATATCTTGACCTTGCTACTGTACCTTTGTGAAGTACATTATCAGTAATGAGTATACCGCCTGGACGTAATACACGAATACAGTGAGGCAAGAAATTAATATATTGTCCTTTAGCACAATCCATAAAAACAACATCATACTTTTCATCTTCTAATGTGGTCAGTACTTCTGCTGCATCGCCTTCTATAATTTGAATTTTATCTTCTAAACCGGCGCGTTTTATATTTTTTGAAGCTGTTTCATACATATATGAAAAACGTTCAATTGTTGTAATTTGACCTTCCTCTTCTAAAAACTGGCTCATAAGCATTGCCGAATAGCCTACTGCTGCCCCAATCTCAAGAATTTGTTTAGGTTTATGCATGGTTAAAAGTACTTTCATAAAATCTGCTACTTCTGGTTTTATAATTGGCCATGTTTCCTTTTCACATGCTATTAACTGTTCAATTTCTAGCAACACACCCTCTGGTGGTGTATGTAGTGCACGAATATATTGAACGATATAATCATAATTGATTTCACTCATTGTTTTATCCTTTCTAATGCCAAATTAGGCAGGCTCAACTAGTCCTTCTCTATTCTATAAAAAAACCTAGCAAAATGCTAGGTTTTTTTTATACTTCCATTATAATCGGTAAAATCATAGGACTACGTTTTGTTTTTTGCCATACAAATTCTTTTAAATCATCTTTAACAATGGTCTTAATTTGTGACCATTCTACAATATGTTTTGTCTCACAGCGATCTAATGCTTTACGAACAACTACTCTCGCAGCATCCATAAGATTTTCTGCTTCTCGTACATACACGAAACCACGTGATATAATATCTGGTCCTGCTACCACTATACCTGATTCACGTTCTAGTGTCATGACAACAATTAATAAACCATCTTGAGATAAGTGCTTACGGTCACGTAAAACGATATTTCCTACATCACCAACACCTAAGCCATCTACTAATATTTGACCTGAAGGTACAGTACCTGTTATCTTACAACTTTCACGAGTAAGCTCAATTACATCACCTACTGAAGCAAGTACGATATTGTCTTTGGGCATCCCCATTTCTACTGCGAGTTCTGCATGTTTTTGTAAATGCCTATATTCCCCATGAACAGGAATAAAATACTTTGGTCTTACCAATGCATGAATCAATTTTAATTCTTCCTGAGCCGCATGGCCTGATACATGTGTATCCTCTTGTATAACTGTTGCACCTTTTTTTGCTAGTTCATTGACTACTTTTGAAACTGTTTTTTCATTTCCTGGAATAGGTGTAGAGCTTAAAATAACTACATCACCTGGTTTAATTTCAAGTTGACGATGCTCTGAGGCTGCCATACGTGATAAGGCTGCCATTGGTTCACCTTGACTACCAGTCATAATAATAACAATTTGTTCATCATTATAACGTTTTACATCATTGACATCAATTAAAGTTCCTTCTGGAATATCTAAATAGCCTAATTCACTAGCTGTCTTTGCTACATTCACCATACTACGTCCTATTATAGCAACTTTACGTTTGAACTTATCTGCTGCATTAATAATTTGCTGAACACGATCTACATTAGAAGCAAAGGTTGCAACCATGATACGTTTATCTTGAGCTTTGTTAAAAATATCTTCAAACCTTAGTCCAACCATCTTTTCTGATTGAGTAAATCCTAAGCGTCCTACATTCGTACTATCTGCTAATAATGCTAATACACCTTTCTTACCAAGCTCCGCTAAACGATGAAGGTCAATACTTTCTCCGCGGATTGGTGTATAGTCTACTTTAAAATCTCCTGTATGGATAATAGTACCTACTGGCGTCCAAATAGATAACATCACTGCATCTGCAATACTATGATTTGATCTGATAAATTCTATTTTAAAACTATTACCTAATTTAATTGTTTCACCTTGTGTGACATTGTGACGTTCTGTTGTGCGTAATAAATTGTGTTCTTTAAGTTTATTTTCTACTAAACCAATGGTAAGGCGTGTTCCATATAAAGGAACATTAAGCTCTTGTAAAATATAGGGTAAAGCACCAATATGATCTTCATGTCCATGTGTCAGTACAATCCCTCTAATTTTTTCATAGTTTTTAGTTAAATAAGTCACATCTGGAATCACTAAATCAATTCCTAGCATTTCGTCTTCTGGGAAAGCTAAGCCACAATCGACAACGATAATATCTTCTTCATATTCAAACGCTGTCATATTTTTACCTATCTCACCCAGACCACCCAGAGGAATAATGCGTAACTTATTTTTTGCTTTTCTGGGCACCAAAACTACACCTCCATTTTACATATTTTTTGCACACGTTTCACAATAACCATAAAAAGTAACATTATGATTCATTACTTTAAAATTGTATTTATCTTCAATATGGGATTCGATTTCAGCAAGCAAATCATTTTCTACCTCAAATACTTTATTACATTTTGAACAAATCAAATGATGATGATGATGGTTTTCTTGATGACTTAGCTCAAATCTACTGCATCCTTCATCAAAATAAAGTTTATCGATAATGCCCATTTCCTCAAAAAGTTGTACTGTACGATAAACGGTTGCAAGGCCAATTTCAGGATAGCGTGCTTTAACTAAGGTATAAAGTTCTTCAGTAGAAAGATGCTTTTCACAATTTTCTACTAAAATATCTAATACTGCCCTACGTTGTGTTGTTAACTTACAACCTTTTTCCTTAAGTCTCTCTTTAAATGTTGCTGCATTCATCTTATTCGCCCCTCTAACCAATTCTTTTCCTTAATGTGTTTTATTAAATTTCGATATCGTATTCATCACTTTCCATAAGCGTTAAAGCTGCTTTTTGGAATTCATTATCATCTTCTACTAGCTCATAAGTAATCTCGTCACCATCATCAATAATTTCTTTTAAGATGGTTGCGTTATCTTCTTCATCAGCTACTAATAAGTATTTGTGACCATCAATTACAGCATAATCAACGAGCTCAAATAAAATTGTTTCACCTGTTAATTCATCAAAAAATTCTATTTTTTCCATAGTAATCCCCTTTTAGTAATGTGCATCTAAATAATTTTGTAAAATTAGTCCAGCTGCCATTTTATCAATAACTTTTTTCCTCTTTTGCCTACTCATATCTGCACTAATCATAAGATTTTCTGCTTCCATTGTTGTAAGACGTTCATCCCATAATTCCACAGGTAAATTTAAGCTTGCTTCTAGTTTTTTCTTAAAGACAACTGTATGCTCACATCTTTCACCTTCAGTGTTATTCATATTCTTTGGATAGCCTAATACAATCTTTTCTACTTTATATTCTATACAAATCTCTTGTATTCTATTTATGGTTGGTTTGAGATTATAAGTATCAGTTCGTCTAATAATTTCTAAGCCTTGTGCTGTTAAACCTAAAGGATCACTTACAGCTACGCCTGTCGTTTTTGTTCCAAAATCTAGTCCTAATATGCGCAAATTCGAATAACCTCCTATACGTGGTCCTTCATCTTATTTTTTTAAATAATAAGCTACAAGTTCCTCTAATATTTCGTCTCTTTCTAGTTTTCTAATCTTATTGCGTGCTCCATTGTGACTTGTAATATAGGTAGGATCTCCTGACATAATATATCCTACAATTTGATTAATAGGATTATATCCTTTTTCATTTAATGCCATATAAACATCCATTAATATATCACGTGTTGATGCCTTTTCAGGCATATCAAAATGAAATTGCACAGTTTCGTTAAAATTCTTCATTTGCATCACCTTCCAATATTTACACTTTCTATCTTAGCTATATGATAATACAATCCTAGCCTATATGCAAATACAAAATCATCGCATTAATCGATACATTTTCCTTCTAAAGCTTCTCCTACTTTACATTCAACATGTACAGTTTTTAAAGTATTCACGAGGTTGTCTGATGTCACTACTTCTACCTTAATGTAATTACTTGTATAACCATGTGCCTTACCTGCTTCTGACTTTTCAAATAAGACTTCCATATTTGTTTCTACAAATTGTTCCATAAAAGCATGTTGTGATGCATCTGTTATCACTTTTAGTGCTTTAAGGCGCTCATCTTTTGCTTGACTATCTAATTGCTCTTTCATCTTTGCTGCTACTGTGCCTTCACGTACTGAGTATGGGAATAGATGAACTTGAGCAAAACCTATTTCACGTGTAAATTGAGCTGTTTCTTCAAATTCTTCTTTTGTTTCTCCAGGGAACCCTACAATAATGTCCGTTGTAATCGCTACATCTGGCCAGATCCTTCTCAGTTCTTCAACACTTTGTCTATATTCTTCAGTTGTGTACTTACGATTCATACGTTTCAGTACGGTATCCGAACCACTTTGTAAAGAAAGATGGAAATGATGACAAAGCTTAGGAAGTTTTGCGATAGCTTCTAAAAATTCCTGTGTAACAACAACTGGCTCAATAGAACTTAATCTGATACGTTCCAATCCTTCTAAATCATGAATAGCAGAAATAGCCTCAATAAGCGATGTATTACCTAAATCTTTCCCATAAGAAGCTACATGTATTCCTGTTAAGATAATTTCTTTAAAACCAGCTTCTATAAGTCGTTTAGCCTCTTGAATTACATTTTCTATTTTACGGCTACGAATTTTTCCTCTTACATAAGGAATAATACAGTAAGTGCAATAATTATTGCAGCCCTCTTGAATTTTTAAATAGGCCCTTGTATGTTCGCCCATATTACTAATATGCAGTTCTTCAAATTCTTCTACATCCATAATATTACCAACAAAGTTATATTCTTCTTGATTCATCTTATAGTTTTCTACAAGTTGAATAATTTCATTTCGCTTATTAGTTCCTACAATTAAATCTACCTCTGGTACATCTATTTTAATTTGTTCACCAGCTGCTTGTGCATAGCATCCCATAGCAATTAAAACACTATTAGGATTCAATTTTTTAGTTTTTCTAAGCATTTGTCTACATTTACGATCACTTAAGTGGGTTACTGTACATGTATTAACAATATAAACATCTGCTTTTTCATCAAATGCAACTTCTTCATAACCTTCAGCTTTAAATAATTCTACAACTGCTTCTGTATCATATTGGTTAACTTTACATCCTAAAGTAAATGTACTAATTCTTTTTGGTTGGAAATCCATATATTTGCCTCCATCTATCTCTTTAAATAATTTTATATATTAAGGAAGTAACTTATTTTTATAATCTACTTTTATCCTTTTATTCTTTATTAGTATACTATACATAACACTCTTGTCAAAGGCAACAAAAGGTAGAGTTTATCCTCTACCTAATCTAATAACCTTATTTAGATTTTTCTTCTTTTTAATCATAATTATATACTTTTATATTTATAGGATATTATTTGCATGTTTTGTGTATTTAATTATGCTTATATTACTCTTTATATAGAAGGTTACATACAAAAAAAGAGACTAGCTCCCCAGTTAGTCTCTTTTTCTCCCTGATAATCTTCTTTACCTATTAATATCTATTTATGTAACCCTTACTTCCCCTACACCTATTAAAACATAACATATGTTATTATTTCAACGTTTTTTATTTAATAATATTAATTTCAGTACATTTTTATTACTGTTTACTACATTTTTTGTCCATTTATACCCTTTATATTATATTCTATTAATGTTATCTCTTTATCTCTATATCTTTTGAAGAGAGTAAACCCTTATTCAAGGCAATGTGTCCCCTTAACAACCCTTTTTTTAATGCACATTGCCTTTCTTTTGTATTTTTACACATAAGATATTTTTTAGGACTACTTTTTTTATACTTTTTTCATATAATCTATTCTTTTAATAAACTACTTTTTTCCATATATTTCATACCATTGACGACATTTAATTAATTTATACCCTTTATTTAGGAGTAGAAATCAACTGATGATTCATTTGAATCTCTTACAAATAGATTGTCTATAGTATTTGTTTTATCATTATCATGTTTATATCCTTGCTCGTCACTACATACTTTTGATATTGCTTCTTTTAAGAGATCGGCATATTGCTTATTATATTTAGCTACTGCATTTGCCTGAAAACTAGCTTGTTCTATAAGTTTCTGAGCAGTCTGCTTATCTTTTGCATTCTTTAGTTGATTTTTCAGATTTTCTGCCTCTTGTTTTGCTTTCTCAGCATCTTTAAGCAATTGTGGATTTACTTTTTCTAAATATGCTCTTTCTTCTTTTGTTAAGCTTTCTCCCTTAGCTAGCTTTTTCGCTAGATTTTCTGCTTTAAATTGTTCTTCATATACTTTAGATAAGTCATTAAGGTATAGAGCCCTGTCTAGTGCTTGATTATTTGCTCGTTCATTCCAGAGTTTATCTTGTTCCTCTGTAGTTTTATTCACTTTATTATGTAGATTCAATGCTTCTGCATAACTCATATTAGTACTAATTTTCATATCTAATTTCTCCTCTTTCAAATTTTATATTGATATTTGTTTACTAATACTATCGGTTTTATCATAAAATAAATATATACCTTTGTACTTCTACATAATAGTAATTATTTTATTTTATCGTTTAAATTGATAATTAAAAAGAAAGGTAACTTGGATTTTATCAGGTTACCTTTCTTTCTATAGCATGTTACATTGTTGTATTTTTAATAAGGAGGAATTTGTTCTAGTTTTAAATACAGCCCTAGCAATTATTTAATAAATTAAGAAGGGTTCTCCTAACCTACTTCTTAGTTTATCTACGGTTTTATATTTATCCTCTTCTGTTGTTACAGTGTCTATTGCACCAATTCCAACAATCCCAATGGCAGTCCCAATTCCAGTCATCATCCCCTGAATTTACGCCTCTAATACATCCTCTATCTTCTAACTCATCAAATTTACGATCTAATGCTTCGGCGTCTTCTCTGATATCTTTAATAAGTCGATTTATGTCATTAACTAATGGTCGACAATTACGTACCCCTCTTACACTTTCTCCTCTTACTCTTTCTTCTCTTACTTCTTCATTACGCCAATCGTTACATCTTCTACAATTACAAGCCATTATAACATCTCCTTTCTTAAATTGTTTTACAATAATAATTTATGCAACACTGGACAAGGATGTTCCTAAAATATTTAGGTAAAAAAATAAAAGGTAGGGCCAAGGCTCTACCTTTTATTTCTATTTGCTTCTTAAATAACTATTTGGTTAGATGACTTTTATTATAGTTGATATTCCATTTGAATGACCAGGGCTTATTTTTTTCTGTTGTATAGTGCTTTTCAGTGTATTTATTATATGTATTTTATGTAATTTATGAATAGATTTTTGTCAGCTAAACTTTTTAGTTCCATAATAGTACCATATATTTTATCATAGTTCAACAAAGCCAATGACTTAAAACATATTATTGTACTTTTACTTGGATAACAGGTACACCATCATAACCAATATCAATCTTCCCATCTCTGAGATCTTGTAGCTTTACATAGTTGTGTCCATCTTTTTCTATAGCTTCAACATTCTTTTCCACACCATTGAGTTTAATTTTAACTTTTTTAATCACTTCTTTATCCTCCTTTAAAAATAGTTTTTTTTCAGCTTCTCTTCTTCTTACTAGACCAGAGAGTACCTTTCCTCCTCCTTTATTCCAACGTAGGAACTCATCTGCTGCACCTAACACATCTCCTTTATTAAGTTTCTTGAGCAAATCACTTTTTTGAAGTGCACCAGCTCCACAGTTATATGTAAAACTTACAAGAGCATCATATTGATTTTGATTCAACTTTGTATAGGTAACATATTTATTCACTGCATTTTCATACGACTTAAGATTTTTAACAAGGAGATCATCTGCCTGTTGCTGAGTTATGCTCATGCCTTCATGTGGCTTAACCCCATTAATAGGCTCTGTAGTTCCCCACCCAATAGTCCACACTCCAGCTGGGCATTTATATGCTTTAAGGTAACACCCCTCAAATGATTTTATAAGGTCAATTCCAATCTTAGATATATTCATTATTAAGCGCCTACTTTCTGTTTGATTTCTTTAACATCGTCTTGAATGTCATCCAGCTTGCTTGCATAAATAGCTATTGTCTCTATTGCTTTCTGATTTACCATTCTACTTTCTGCAAGTTCTACATAAAGCTTGTCCTTATCTGCTACTTGTTGCTGCCATAATTTCCATACAAAAAAACCACATGCCACCATTACAAAAATAGGAACACCTAAACTTGCAATTAAACTTTCTACTGTTGATACGTCCATAACAAACCTCTTTTCTCTTATGTATTAAAAGGCATAAAAAATAACACTATCTCTAGTGCCTTTTCTATGCCTTATTTACTTTCTCAAATCATTCTTTGTCTGCCAACTGTGCTTGATACATTTTCCATATAAAAAATCCACATGCGCCTACCATTACAATAGGAATTCCTAAACTACTTACTAGTGTCTGAATTACATCTATATCCATATTTTTCTCCTCCTACAGCAAAAAAAGATGATAACTATTAAGTTAATCATCTTTTTTTGCTTATTTTTGTCTCACTTCTAGAAAGCTTAAAAACTCCCTCTCTTTTATACTCTCTATCTCAATTCTATATATAGTATCTCTTAGTATTTTGTTAATATAAATTATCATTTCACCTTCCTCTATACTCTTTCCACACACCTGTACTTCTTCAGCATATATAGATAAATAAATAGGTGTATGATGATTCTACACTCTAATAATAATTTTCTCTCCATTACTTTGATATATTTTAATGAGTTCATTAGAATTGTGAGAAACATATATTTTCCTTAGAATATGCAATGAATC
>NZ_JAQIFT010000047.1:0-45805 GCF_027857615.1 Holtiella tumoricola | reverse complement strand
CCTCTTGTTGTAAAATCTACACTTCCAAAAGCCATTTCATCCCTCCTGTCTAATGATTATTTTGTCACCGGTATGTACTACAAACCCATAATAAAGATTTAGATTTGCACTCATCATCACTAATACTTCATGAAGTCGTGTACTTTTCCTTTTTACTGCTTCTACTGCTTTATGAAATTGATCTGCAAGTTCTCCTGTTACTTTCGTATTGGTTGTAAGTACTCTAAAATGATAAGGTTGTCCATCATACTCATACCATTCTTCTATTTGGCCATCTCCAAAATAGTCTGCTATAACTTGCTCTATAGCATAGTTAGTACCAAGTGTTCTGAATACCTTATTGCAATTTCTGATGATATTTCTCTTGATATCTGCATTCGCATTAGCATCATACCAAAATATATTTCTTTCTATTGCAATGGTATCTAATACTTCTTCTGATAAGTCCTCTAGTTGTGTCCTTATTAAACTTCTACCGATATCTATTTCATTTAATATCTCTGTTAGTACTAAACTCATTGCCTGTGTTGTCTTATCCTGCTTCATTGCTGATGTTTGCAATGTGAGTACATTAACATTACCTAGTTCCATTAAATCATCCTTTCAATCCTCCATAAATAATACTTTTAGTCGTCACTTTAGGAACTTGTGTCTCTTGAATTTCTGTATATATAGGTGATGTAATATCAACTTTATATGCTCCTGCATTTAAAATAAGTTGTTTTAAATAATCTGGATTAACTGATCTGCCTATTTTAGAATCCTGCCACTTAATATATTCATTTACAGACTCAACAACCTTAGCCTTTATAATGTTTTCACTCGCTGCATCATCTAAAGCAATGTAATAAGTTAAAGAAATACTATATTCTGATACTGTAGGCGCTGCTACACTCACTTTATCAGTCATTGGTCTTGCCTTTTTGCTATTACAAGACTCCTTTATTCTTTCTATAATAGTTTCTGATGGCAACTGGCCATTTTTCATTAGTGCTGTTATTAGTATTTCTCCTGGTCTAGGAGAAGTTACTATAACATCATCAATATCTGTATCTGCACTTTTAGCATGATAGATATAACCTAACTCATGTCCTGCTGTAGATATTTTAGCTGCTGCTAATCGAATTCTTTCTCTATAACCACTCCAAATATCTACTCCATTATCATCCTCTTCCTCTTGTGATCCACCACTGCTAGTTGTAATATTTGATACGCTCCCAACAAAAGGAATCATATCAACCAATGTCTTTATCTGTCCTGGTGCAAACCCATTATGATTCACTCCTGCTACAGTTGCCACTACATCTACTTCTAATGATGTAGTATTTGCACTAATAAACGTATCAGAAAGAGTTTCAAAAAATAATAATCCATCTGGTGTAACTCTAGTTCCTTTAGGAATATGAACTGTCTGCATTTGAGCACTAGATAATCTAAATTCTACTCTACACATTGCCTTTTGAGCTTGTAAGCGTTTTGTATCATATTCTATTCCTATAGCATCAAGAACTTGTCCTTTAGCATAGGTAAGTAAGTTTTGTTTAGCACTTTCATTAATTGCATTATAGATACCAACTATAAGCTGTACTTCTTGCTCTAAAAAGATACGTCTTTCATCTCCTGGATAAAGTACTTCTCCTAATGCTTGTTGAAACTGCACTAGTATTTCATTATATAATTGTTTTGCATCTACTTTTACAAAATTCAAATCTCAACCACCACCTTAAAAGCCATATGTCCCTCTTCATCAATACTTATAAATTTAACACTCTTTATCACTACATCTTCTTCATATGTCTCTATCATCCGATATATTTCTGATATGTAAAGCGCAATAGCTTCATCTTTAGGTAAATCTAATATTGATGGATCTAATCCTTTAGTCCTATCATAAGCTACCTCATATCTCCATGTATTGAGTAGTGTTCTTATATTTTGTAGTTTTCTCTCTACACCCTTTGCATTCCAATTCAAAGCATTTCTTTGTAATGTATCTATTTCATATAACAACTTTCTCACACCCTATTTAATTCTATTTAAATCTGCTTTTTGAGATGGACTAAGAACGTTATAAACAGACGTAGTATCTTTTTGCTTAGTACTCTTTGAGCTCTTTACAGCTTTTGTTTTTTTTGACCTCCTTGTACTTTCTTCTTTTTTACTACCAGCCTTAACAAATTCTTCAAATTTTAATGTTAGTGTAGCACTAAATAAGTTACCAGCTGCATCAAAGTTTGTTTCATTTACAGAAACATTTTTTAATATCCACTTTGTATTCATAAGTGGCTTCCCTTTTATCAAAAAGGGATATGCTTTAGCTTCATCTTTAACCTGCATCCATGATTCTATTTGTTCAAGAGGCTTAATGCCTAATTCTGCTTCTAGCCTAACCTTTATGCTAAAAGAATCAAGCCCAGCACCTTTGATATAGGTACTAGGCTTCTTATCCTTACTTTCTTGTGTTTCTGTATCTAATCCTGATTCGAGTCCAAACTCATCAAATGTAACTACCTTTTCACTACTTACTGTAAATCCCTTAGGGCCAAACATTGCTAAATACATTCTAGCCCTCCTTTACCTTTGCACTTATTATTCCATCTGTAAATGTATTTCCATAAAATGATACTACTACTTTATCATTTGTTTTTAATGGGCCAACGTGCTCTGCAACATCTAATAGATTTGTTAAAAGTCCTTTTTCTCTTATAAATACTTTTGCCTTATCATTTTTGATAACCGATATTTCACCTTTTAAATTCATGAATCACCATCCTGGAATCGTTCTTAACTTAAGCGAAGTCAAATTAGAACTTATGTTTTGAGTACATTGAAATACATAGTATTTATTATCTGCCAATCCAAATCCATTTAAATCCACTGTGCATCCTGCTGCAATACCAGGATTAAATTTGATATCAAACTCCATAATACTCTCGTACTTATTCACTGATCTTAGACCATTCTTTGCAAATCTCTCTGATTCACCAATGCTATTTGTTTCAATATCTAAGTTTATTATAGGTCCTATTGTATCTTCACACAGATAAATATAATCACCTATTCTCGCTCCACTATATGTTTTTGTTAACCCATCATAAAATCTAAATTCACCAATAACATCACTCACATGAATTTCAATAGGATGTTGAGCTTCCATAAATTTTTCATCATATACCACTAATGAGTTATTAGTAATCTTCATCACATAACCTTCAATCATGCATCTTTTACTTATGAATACAAAATCAGACTCCTCAACTTGTGTTAACCTATGGTATCTATAATTATTTATGTTATAAGTTTTAAGCTTTAGTGCATTTTTATTAGCAATTTCATTTAGTAGCTCCATTAAAGTGACGTTCTCCCATGACTTTGTGTGCTTTTCTTTAGCCTTAGTCTTAACAGGCAAACAAATCATCTTAATACATCCACTTAATTGTTGCATACCATTGATATACATTTGTCCAGATGAGAAACCTTCATGCTTAATTAGCACCATCTGGTTCTTTTCAGGCTTCCAGGAACTCCACTGATTCTTATGATTATTAAATATTATTTCAACTGAATCAAACTTTTCACCTGATAAGTCATGTATTTTACATGTTTGAATATCTACTTCCGATGCTATGTCTTTTCCTTCATATATAAGTTGCATATTTTCACCTCTTCCAAGGAGGGAGTGTTTCTGGAATATCCTCTTCAACAACTGGAACCTTAAGTACTACTCCCGCTTTAAAAGTGATTATCTTAGCGTATGAAGGGTTAGCTTGAATAATTAGATGTGATTTAAATTCATCATTGTACATATCCAAAGCAATAATATCAAAAGTATCACCATCAACTGTAGTGTACTCAATATAATTATCCAAAACTTACAACCTCCTCTTCATACTCTAATTCTTGTAATGCCTGTTTCACTGCTTCTTTAATATCTAATATAGATTGCTTACTTGTATCACCTGTAACATTAATAACGATATTTGCAACCTTCTGTGCCACTTTTTCAGTAACCGATTTATTCACACCTAAAAATTCTGCTGTTTGATTTAATAAATGAATAGATCTTGGTGTACGTTTTAAAGGTATTGCCATTTCAGGACCTGCTTCACCAAATATAGATGCTTGTGTTGCAATCCCTCCCATTGCAAATGTAGGAATTGTAGGGATATTAAATCCTAATGTCTTTCCACCCAAGCCTGGTACCCAATCTGGTACGCTAATTTGTATTTTATTAATACCTTCTGGAATCCTATTAATTCCACCTATAATAAAGTTTACAAATCCTTTAAAGCCTTCCTTTACACCCTCCCATAATCCACCAAACCATTCACCTATTCCCCCAAATGCAGACTTCATTCCTTCCCATAGCTCAAACGCTTTGACCTTAACTGTGTCCCAGTTTTTCCATAATGCTACACCTACAGCTATCAGCGCCGCTATACCTAAAACAACCAAACCTATTGGAGATGTGACAAATGCTAATACTGCTCCAAAAGCTCCCATTATCCCTGTACCTATAGCCATAATCCCGTTAAGTGCACCTTGAGCTGCTGTCATTGCCCATGTTCCTGCTGTACTTATGCCTTTTACAACAGCATCTTTTGAATATAAAGCCATTAGATATAATGTTTCTGCTTTATCCTTTATCTTAGCAAGGGTTAGTAATTTAGTAAAAGATGTAAGTTTTCCTACCCATGCAACAGTTTCTGAAATACTCCTAATAATATTTATAGCTTTTATAGATGTCATTACACCAGCTAAAGTTAGTCCTGTTGGTATAATCCAATCTATATTATCTTTCATCCAACCAACAGCATCTCCCGCTAATCTAAATCCATTTTCTATATTCAATATGACCATGTCTATATCAATTTGCTCTACGAAAGCATTAGCTTTAGCTGTTAAATCTGTCAATAGTGGTATGAATTTTGCTAATACAGCACTAGCCTTATCCATGATGTTATTCTTAAGAAGTCTTTTCTGATTCTCCCAAGATGTATCTAACGTTCTAGCAAAGTCTCCTTGAGCATCTGTAGACATTTCTAATAAATAGTTGTATCTCAATAGCGTTTGCTCTGCTTGTGTCATATCTTTATATGACTTCTTAATGCCTTCTCCTAAAGCGTATGCCTCTAGATTTGCTACGCTCATATTAATACCTAGTTGTTTGAGTGGTTCAGTCTCCCCTGACATACCAGCTCTAACCTTATTCCAAGCATCCTCATGAGATAGGTTGTAGAATGATGAAAAATCCCCAGCCAATTCAGCTAATGTTTTAGACATTATGAGCATATCATCAGCAGCTATACCACTACTCTTAAGCATTGCTCCCATACTCCCAGACCATTGTTTAGCCTGTAACTCTGTAATACCAAAAGCCTTTAATGTAGTCTTTGACCAAGCATCAATTTGAATAGCACTTGATGAGAATGTAGTATCTACAACGTTTTGCACTTCAATAAGGCTACTTGCAGTTTCTAAAGCTTGTGTTCCTAATTGTTTAACATAGTTCGTTACGGTCCTTATACCATCATAGACCATGTTACCTATCACAGAACCCTTAATGATATCCCCAAGTCTACTCGCATGCTTTGATGATTCTTGCATACTCTCTCCAAGGTCTTTAGTTCCTTTAGTTGCTTTAGATAATGCATTTTGCAAACTAGGATCTACTTTACCAGCTAAAGTAATTAATGCCTGTAATTCTTTTTTACTTGCCACTCTCTCCCTCCTTCCTCATAGCTTGTGATTCCTCTACTAGATATCTATAAAACTCAACAAAATCTATAAGAGTCATATTGTAGCAATGTTCTGCAGAAGTAGATGTATTAAGCGTTACCCTAGCTATTTGCCTATGAAGAATCTCATCTCCAATTATTCCTCCGAATTCACGTAGAAAAAACTCCTTGCCAGCTTAGCGCCTTTTTGAATATCCTTTGCACTTAATCTAAATACATCTGACATATCCATCTCTGGATTTGCTTTTACAACAGCACCTGCAAATAAGTACATGTGATAATCTGTATCTAGTTCTTCAACAGATATCGGGATACCATCTGATTTAATACGTTTACCTACATTTAACTTGTCTCTAGCAGTCATACTTTCAAAGTCGTAAATTAACTCTTTTACTTCTTTCCCATCAATAAAGATTGGTTTCGTAAGTGTTAACACGTTTGTTTTTAATGCTTCTACCATTTTTTCATTCATCTCATTTCCTCCTAAAATAAATTGAGCCACTCATTATAGAGCGGCTCTGATTTTTTCCATGTAATCTATTCCATTAATTTTGTATATGCTGTTAAGCTTATCAATAAGCAATACTTCTTTGCCATTAATTACTTGTCTGTATCTCAATACTTCAAACTCAATACTACCATCCATAGTAGCACCATTTTCTATTTTACCTGGATCATATTTTTTATTAACTCCAGAAATGAATATCTTAGTTCCCTCTGGAATCATACTCCCATCTGCTTGCATAATATCTCGGATAAATCTTAATTCAAGATTTTGCACTCCTGGCTTTGCAAGTTCAGAAGCACCACTATTAATTGAACGTGATGAAATAGAAAATACCATACTATTTACTTGACCTGTCATTGGCATATCAATAGGTCCCATAATACCTGCACCTTTGATTTCTTGAGTTGGTTTTTCAATTGATGGCAGTTGGCATGATACTTGATCATCAATCTCTACGTTATTTGATAGTAACTTATGTGCTATAATACTACCACTAATTACTTTTGACATTATTCATCACCTCCAAACAATACATTAATACCTTCTACTGTGTAACAAATCTTAGCTGTTAAACTTTTACCTGGTGGTGTAGTGGTTGTTGCTATATCAAATACAAAGTCACCTTCTACAACATCTGATGTAGGATTGCTTGTCTCTTCAAATACAATTTCTCCTAAAAGTATTTTCCCTTGTGCAATAAGATTATCTAACCATTCTTGCATATCATTTAAGATTGTATCTTTAAGCGCACGATTCATAGGCTTATCCACTTGAATACCATATCGACTCTGGAAAGTATTCGCTATGTACTGTAGCATACGAACGCTACAATCAAATACATTCTTCTTATCAATATCTTTTCCATATTCGTACTCTCCAGTATGCCCACCCCAAAGTACCCATCTTCCACCCCAGTATGAAAGTGTTCTAATACCTTTAGAATTAAGGTCATTTGCTTGTACTTGATCAAATATAATAGGTTTTCCATCTGCAAGGCACATACCAACTACATCAACTGGCTTGTTTGATGGTGTTTCATATGGTACTCCACCATTCTCATAATCCACCCATTGCATAGTTACTGTCGCTAATGTAGATAGATGATATTTTTTTGTGCCTTTATAAGCCATAGGCCAGCAAGGACTTTCATTACTACTCACATAGCTTTTTTCAACTTTAGCTTGCTTAGCATGTTTAATTGTTTTTACAGATGTACTTTCAATATCGCTATTAACAAAAGCATACCAATGGTTATTAATCTTTTGGCTTGCTGCTTTAAGTGCTGTGTCTACAGTTTCTTTCTCACTCCATCCTGGTGCACAAAATAGAGTAGGAACCATATTGTGAGTTAAATATACGTAATCAACTACGCTAATACCTGTTTTAATCCCTGTTTCTGCATCGGTTCCACCTATCAATTCTGATTCAGTAACTAATGCTAAGTCAACTTCCTTAAATGATACCTCTACAGGAGTTAAAATAGTTCCTTTGATGTCCTTAATTTCTAGCCTATTTCCATCACTAGTGTATTTTACATCATAATCTACCCCTAATTGTTTATCAGCTATACTAATGCTATTAAGAATCACTTTATTATTCTCTATATAGCCTGTCTTATTTAACAGCGATACTGTAACTGTTTTATTTTCTGTAGCATGTTTTGAAGGATCTAATACATTGATTAATACAATAGGCCCTATAGGCTTAATATTATTTCTGAAATGTGCATCAATAGCTTCACACAGTGTAAAACTGCTCCATTCATCATTATATCCAGCTTGAACCTGTGCAGCACTAAAACTAGAGACTAAGATAGGTGTATTAACTTTATCTGAGTACTCTCTAAATTGATGTACCGGTAGCGTACCGAAATAAACAGGTAACGTACCTAATGCCTTTGGTGGAATATAATCCTTTGTAGCCATAATCTCAGCAAATGCTCCATGTTTGTACATTACATCACCCTTTCCTAACTATTTAGTAATTTTTCTATATTGACTTTAGGATAAGCTTTACCAGAAATTCCAAATGTCATATAACCATACCAATATGGATATGGTTGGTCCTGATACATATCCCAAGATATTTCTTCTCCAATACAAAGTGTATTATTAATAATCTTTTCTTTAACAAGTTGTGATTTTGTTAAATCTATAAGATTTAATAAGTCAACATACCCATTAAAATTAGGTGTATATTCTCCTTGTTCCTTATGCTCTCCTGGAGAATACACTGCAAACGATATTTTTATTTTAAACTCGTTTATACTTCCATCATCTGAGCCACCATCCATTCCTACTATCAAGCATGGTACATCACCAATATTATCTGGCAACATACCATTAGGAGGTAGCCAGCCTGTGAATACGCTAGGACTAACTAGTTCGTAAGCAAATATATCATTGTCAGATGCCTTTTGAAGCTTTATCTGTTTTGATATATTTTCTTCAAGGAACGATTTAATCTCGTTTAACACATATACACTATTCAACTAATTCGCTCCCTTCACCTTTGATTGTATTTTTTCTAATGCCCTTTGGGTTTCATGCTCTAACCTCTGCTCAAATTTTTCTAAGGCAAAGTCTTGTATTCTCTTTTCCATTCCTTCTGAGGTAATCATTTGAGGTATAGAAAGTGTTCGAATAGGAGCAATCATTTCACGCTTATATCCTTTTTCAGCATATCTACCTCTTGTAGATTTCTTAAATACACCTATTCTCCTAAATACATTAAATTGAACCTTATCTTCACCTTTTGCGCCAGTCGTAGCTGTAAAACCAACTTTAGAAGGTACTTTAGGACTATTTTTTTTAATAGTAACCTTAACAACTGCACGTTTACCCTTTCTAATTGCTGTCTTAGGAGTAAAAGGAAAATGTGCAAAGCTTAAAAGCTTCCCTTTTGATGTTAGAGAAGCTTTTAAATTTGATTTAGTTGGATAATTAACTCCACCAATAAATGATTTTTTTATCTCTTTCTGCTTAATAGCATATTCTTTAGGAACTATTCTACCTATTTCAGTTTTTGTCTGATCTAGGCTTCTTTTAAGTGCATGATAAATAGCAGTTTGAGTTTGTTTAGGAAATGATTTAAGTTCTAAACTAAGTAAGTCTATTTCTTTTGTATCAATCCAAACACTCCCTTTACCCATATTAACCACCTACTAGGTTTTGATTTAGAATCACTTCATAGACTCCGTTATCTTCTCTTAACGAAAATACATACATTTGCTTTCCATCAAAAATAACTGGTCCATCTTGCTTAAGTTTTGCACTTAACCTTGATTTTGGCACAAAAAATAACAGCTCACCAACATATAAGCCGTCATACTCTTTTTTAGATCTCTCTTCAAGTCTATCATTATCTACTACAATACTTATTTTCTGTCCGTTAATAATGTGCTCTTCTGCAAATTCATCTATATTGAAAAATGTTTGATCTAAATCTTTATTTATTTGTTCTTTGAATCCCATTTAATTTCACCCTCTTAGCAAACACCTGTTGCCACTACATATGAATCTACATCGGGCATCCATGGTAACGGTCTTGACGCCAATCTCTCTGTATCAATTTCTTTTTCATCATCAACAGAGTACTTTGGAACACGTTTTTCCATGTATTTTACCCATTTACCATTTTCCTTTTGTGTAATTGCTCCGTATGTAATATTACCAGAACCAGATTGTGCAATAATACAAGTACCTTTTGGCAGTAATTGCTCTGCTACACCATTCGCTTTTACAATATTTGAGTAAGATACTACTTCAATTCCGTATTTAGTGAATCTACCATATGAAGTTACTCCTCTGCCTTTGTATTGTGCTTCAGCAAAAGAACCTGCTTGTGCTCTTAATTGAATAATTTCCTTTACAAATGAATTATTGGCAAATGTTTTCCCAGCATCAGGGTCTAAAAGAATAATGTCAGGCGTTGCTGATGATTTTGTTAAGATATTTTTTTCAATCCATTCTTCAATTTGTTCAATAGGATTTACTCCTTCTGCTGTCCACTTTTTAGCAGTGGCAACACTAATTTTATTGGTGAATCCAAAATCAACGTTGAATGTCCCAGCTTCTTTGCCGCTTTCATCATATTCGGTAATGTCAAATGATGATCCTAATAATACCTTTGCGCATAACCATTCTTCTGATAAAGTGATCTCTTGATCCATTTCAATTAAGTCTTGCATTAGCATTTCTGCTGCAATTTGATCAGGTGATTTTGTTGTATATGTATTATCCCCTGGTTGTCTCTTCTCTAAGTCTTCTCCAGTCAACACACGTTTAGGTGCTACTCTTGGAGTAGTGATTTCATTTGTTGTATAACCACGTCTAGTTTCAAGTACACCATTAACTCTTGGTGCAACAAACGGCGCTGCTGATACACCACCTTTGATAATATCAATAAGAGCCTTCTCTGTTTTCGCAAACTTTGGATTGTTAAAGAATGTATCTCTTAAGAAAGTATGTACTGGTGGTGTTTGTCTTAAAGCTTCTAGCATTGTAGCTGTTTCATAAATATTAATTCCCATTAGTTATTTCCTCCCTTATTTTAAAAAGATTCCTAGTTTTTGCAGTTCTAATTCAAAGGATGTTACTGTAACATCATCACCTACAGTAATTTCACTTGCTTTAAAATCACCACTAATATACATTAAAGCTGCAGTGGTACCAGATGAGTTTTGAGTTACATCATCACATAAAATCCCTACTGGAACATCTGATGTGGCTGTACACATAGTACCTGTTGCATTAATTAATGTACCCCTTACAAGTACACCTGATCCTGTTGCAATTTCTACCCCCTTTGTATCTATAGGATGCGTGTTCCCTGCAATAAGCTTATCTGGTGTGAATTCACCAACTTTTTGAAATGCTTTTCTTGACATTATCTTCTACCTCCCATAATTTTTTGACCTGCCGCAACTAATATGTTTACAGATTCATTTTTATCACTATTTTGTGGTGCTGGTTCATTGCTAATATTGTTAATACCGCTTTCATTAGCATCCTTCATAACATTTTGAAGATGATTTTCACCAATCTTCTTTTGTGCATTAATAATATTAATCGCTACTTCACCAGCACTAAGTCCTCTTTCAATGCCATCATCTATAACATCTTCTACGCCCTGCACTGATAAATTTTGAATTGCTTTAATACGTGATCTTTCATTTGTTACTGCTTCTTTTTGAGCATCTTCTACAATTTGATTATAGATAGATGGATGCTCTTGTTTTAATTTGTCCACCGTCATGATTTCTTCCTCCTTAGAATTTGTATTTATATTGTCAATGGTGTTTGTTACACCACTAATACCTAAATTTTTGTTAAGTAATGCTTTCTTCATATTCTCGACACTCCCAAGATTGATAAGCTTATCTATAACTTCTTGCTTATTCTCTAAAGAGTTGTAGACCTTTGGTACTGATACATCATTGTTTATAATTTCATCAATAATACCTACTTCTAATGCTTGTTCAGCTGTAAACCATGTTGTTTTATCCATCAAAGCAATCATTTCTTCATCTGTTTTTTTATTTCTCATTGTGTATGCTTTTACAATGGTATTATCAACCTGCTCTAGAAAACTTGCATTATCACGATGTGATGGAGCATTGCCTTGGTTACCATTTGCTGCTCTGTGAATCATTATCTGAGATAATGCACTTGCTTGAACTGTATTAGCAGCCATTGCAATAAATGATGCTGCACTCGCTGCAACTCCTACAATCTTTGCTGTTGTTTTCCCTGTGTATCCTTTAATAAGGTTAAATATTTCGTAACCATCGAATACACTGCCACCACCACTATTGATTAAGAAAATCACTTCTCCACCATTAGCTTGATTAAGAGCATTTTCAATCTGTCTAGGACATGTATAATCCCACTCCATCCAGTCATAAATCCAGGCATAATCATTTGGTATAATGTCACCTTTGATATTAATATTCTTTGGCATCTATTCACTTCCTTTCTCTTTAATTACTGTTACCATACTGAGTTCTTTCCTTGCTTTCTCTTCTCGTATTCGTTGTCTATTATTGTCAAAGAAATCTCCACCATTCATCTCAATAGTTTCTTGCTGTCTTGTAGAAAATCCTTGTTCTACTCTTATAGTAGCTGCATTAGCTTCTTTAACTGGATCTAATTGCCCAGGAGAAGGTCCACACCAATCACATTCACAGTATACTTTTCTTATAAGTGGGTCTGAAAAGAATCCAGGTGCATAAATGCGACCTTTTGCAACTGCTTCAGTCAGCCATTCCTCATAAATAGGCTGACAAAAATCATTTGCTAACCATGTTCTACGCATCCTAAACATTTTCCATGCTTCAAGTAACGCCCCCCTTGATGCTGAATAATTGTTAGTGAACTGCTTTAATAGTATTTCTGGTGGTATTTCTAATGCTGCACCGATTTGTCTTGCCATTGCATTTACAAAGCCCTCAAATGCTGTATTGGGTCTACCAGGATTAGCAAAACTTGCTTTTTCTCCAGGTGCTAAAGCAACCACTGCCCCACTTCCTAAAGCAATTTCACTTTCTTCCTCTTCGTATGTATTCTCTTCATTATCCTCTCCCAGTGGTTTTTGATCTATTGTTTGAGTCTCTATAAATACCGTATACATACCACTAACTACAGCAGCCATAAGTTCTGCATCAGTGTATCTACCTAATTGTTTTAGAGTTTCTATAACAGGTGCTAAAAGTGGAACTCCTCTACGTTGTCCAACTCTCTCACTTTCCATACAATGTATAACATTTCTTCTTCCAGTCTTTTCTCCATATGCACGAACACGCTTTATCTCTCTTCCGTTTGGATTCATAGATGATAACGGATGATAGTTTGCTATATGGTACGCAACAATTTCACCATCTGTATCACACTCTACTCCTTGAATGATATTTGACTCATATGTGCTGAATGTTGGATTACATACTCTATCAGCTTCAATAAGTTGTATTCTTAAATCATAAGGCATTTGTGGCCTAGGCTTATATGGTAATAATGCAAATACATCACCATTCATAATCCATGACAAAAAGGCTAATTGCTGAAGTTCATAAAAGTTATTTATACGTTCCATATCACATGCTGTAGATTCAGCCCACAAGCTAAATTCTCTCATAGTGTCACGTTCCCACTTCATTGCTTGTTCCTCTGTAAGTCCAATGAATTCACTATCTATATTTGGTCTTGGTTTTAATCCACTGCCTACAACATTAGTTCTTGTTGTTTTTAGAGCACTTGTTGCTATAGGTGCACCACCCATATAACTATCTCGTGAACGCTCTCTTAATGTTGGTAAATGATCTTCTATATCTTCCTTATGGCTTCCTCCACCATGCCTCCATCCTTTGCTTGCTTTTCTAGTGTGGCTAGCACCATAGTTACCATATCCACTATTAAGTATTTCTAACTTCTTCCTAGCTAATGTTCTATTTAAAGCTGCTTGTGGTGAAAAAATGCCTATTGCTTTGTCAATTAATTTCAACATTAATCCCTCCTTTCTTATAAATTTAGGGCTATGTGCAAACTTCACATAGCCCTAATCCAATGGTACTATTCTATATATCCTATTCCTTGCTTTTTTCTTACTTGATACTTCAATCTTTTCAACTTCATTTTTCCAAAATACTATTTGTTCTCTAATTTCTTTAAGATTTGCTCGTGTAAGCCTTCTCGAACCTATGGTGTATTCTTGTCCTGATGTTACAGTTAATTCAGCTTCTAACCATGCATTTAGATGGGTTCTTGCTTGTTCTAATGTCCACGCTGCCATGATTTTCACCTTCTCTCAATATTTTTTTATTTATTTTAATACCTAGTTTCTTTAACTCATCTATACTATCCGTACCACATCTTAATGCTTTAAAACATTCTGATATAGTTACATTTTCCATAAATACCTCCATAAAAATAAGACCCTATAGGCCTTTTGATAATACTCTTCTTTTCTTCTTAATTATTTTTTGCTCATACTTTGTTCCAGTAACACCTTGTTTTTTTAATAACTCAAAATTAGGATTAAAAATCTTAATAGCAGCTTGAGCATAGTTCCTTACATCTAGTGATTCATTTCTTATTGATGTACTCTTCTTTTCCCAGTAAATTTTCTTTCCTCTTTTTGTCATTTCTTCTACTTGTACCTCAGAAGTAAGACCTTTGAAATAATCCTCAGTATAACCTCGTATGTATTCTCCCTCTTCCCCCATAGGAAAATGGCAATATCCATCATTAACTCCACCTATATTTTCAAGCTTTAATCTCGATTGTAACATTTCTTTACCATCATCTACACCAAGTATAAATAGTACTGCTTTATTTCTTTTAGTATATGTTTGATGATAGATAAGAGGAATGCCTACACCACCTTTACCTTTGATAGCATAAATGCGCCTATGCTCTCTAACTTTTGTGAAATCATAAACATCGGATGTATAGTGGCCTCCTGAGTCTATACATGTACATGATACTCTTATTCCTGAACCATCTTTAAATCTAAATGTAGTTTGCAAATAATCATCTAACTGATCCCATACTGCCTTTTGTCCTGGGTCACCATAGAACACTTTATATTCTATCCCCCAGCTCTCCTCACCAACACCCCATCCAACAATCTCACATTCAAGACGATTATCTTGTGTGTCTACTCCGGCAGTAAGAACCAATACATCATCTGGAACTTGCGCTTCATAAGTTTCCCTCCTATCTTTAATCACTTCATAATCAAGTTGTTCCTCCTTGGCTTTCTCATATGGTAACCCTAATCTAGTATTAACAAATACCCTCATGAGTTCTTCTTTTTTCTTTGCCTTAACATATTCATCGGCTAACCTATCCCATGGTACCCATGGACTAGAAAAAGAAGTTAAATGAAAACCTCTTGTACGTCTTTCTGGATACTTAGCAATCCATTTGCCTTTTTCTCTTTTCCATTCATATTCAGTATGTACAGAACCACAGTAGGGGCACGTTAATGTGTAGTTGTTAGGATTAAATAGATCTATCGTAATAGCTACATACTCACCACATGAAATACATTTGTGATGCCACTCTTCTTGTGTAGACTCTTCATACTCAAATTCTATACGAGATTCACCTTTTACAAGCGGTGATGATACCATTACTACTTTTCTATTCCAAAAGTTTGATGTACGCCCATCTGCTAATTGTGATGGATCTCCTCCTGTTCCTGCACTAGGTGGGTAAGCATCTACCTCATCCATTAGGATTACTCTTAATGGTGCAGAACGTAAACTTGCTTCACTATTTGCACCAGCTATTTTAAGCCATCCACCAGGAAACATCTTCATCAAAGTATTATTTTTACCATCACGCTTACTTGAATCACTTATCTTATTAGTTAAACAGGGCGTATCTCTAACCATACTCATGACACGTGTTTTTGCAAAATCCTTACATAAATCAAGTTGTGGCATTACATACATCATAGGAGATGGTTCTATATCTATAAAATATCCAAGCATATTCAGTAAGAATTCTGTTTTCCCAAGCTGAATACCACACATGATGACTGTTTTTTCTGTCCTTACATCACTTATTGAATCCATCATTTCACGCTGATAAGGAGCTCTATCAGTATTCCACTTCCCTTTTTCTGCAGAAGCTTCATCAGAAAGCATACGATTCTCATCTGCCCATTGTGATATAGTCATTTTCTTTGGCGGTGCAATCATTCTTACTATTTCTTCAAGTACTATCTTAGATAAGTTAACTTGCGACTTTTTACTCATCACTATCAACCTTTGGCTCAATTTCATTTATATCTGTTTTTGATAGTTCTTCTAATGCTGCATAAATTTCTTTCGTAAGTATGTCTTGCACCGTTATTAAATTATCTATTCCTACTATGCTTGGCGAAACTTTATTAGGTAGCGCTAACATCTTTGATCTAAAATTAATGATTAATCCAGCATATAGCTGTTTAAATTCCTCGACGTTAACCAAGTCACCCGTAAGCTGCATCAATTCAAGCTCTGCTTTTTTTCTTTTTATTTTTTCAAGCTTTAGTTTCTCATTTTCAGATTCCTTCTTAACAAGGTTAACATTTTTATCTTCATTAATTCCTTCTATGTATTCATGATATTTTTGTAATGTTTCAATAAGCTTGTAACTTCCGTTTTTGTAGCGAGGTATTTTACCCTCTTGAACCATTTGCCTTATCCTGCGAGGGTCAACTCGGAATATTTCAGCCAATACTTGTGTACCAACGATTGTATCACTATTTATTTCAGTCTTTTTTTGTTTTGGCTCAGCCATTATTTGTATCACCCTTTCAGTAGACATTTTAGGAAGGAAACACCTTCTAAAAAAAATTTAGTAACTAGAGGAATATCGGGCCTCGCGAGACCCGCACCTCTTCACAGTCTCTCACAGTACCTTTTATTGTTCCTCATTTGGCCTGTGTTGGCTTTTAGTAGTATGTTGTGACTAGCACACCTACATCACTAAACACTCTCACAGACATTAAAAAAGAGCCATTGTCGGCTCTATTGTTCAAGTACTTTTAAAATTATAGGTATTATCTTGCAAGCTATATCAACACCTTTAGTAGATAACCAGTTAAATGAGTCTTTTAGCTTTTTCCATTTACCTGCACGCTTTTCATCAGTATTGGCTACTTTTTCAATTTCTCTAATCCTACTTATTATTTCTTCCACTTCTTTTTCGCCTAGACTCTCATCGTCTTCTATCTCACTAATTGTATTTTGTATAAGTATATTAATATCTATTGTATTACTATTTGAGTTTGAATTTGTATTATTGTTGGTATTCTCATTCGTGTTACTATTATTCACAATCAAACTTTCGGAATGTTTACATACAAGTTGTTTACCTCCTGAAACAAATAATTCAAGCTTCTTTTTAACTCTTTCAAGATCGCTTAAATAATATGTAAAATTTGTATCTCCTTTTCTCAATACACGCCTTCTAATACTTATCCCCGGAATATATGCTTCATAACAATCACACAATTCCTCAATCAATTTCTGCGCCTCTTCTACATTTCTATATTGTAATATTGGTTTGCACCTTTCGATATCGTTTAATATCCTCTCTTCAAAATTCATCGCATCCCCCTGAATAACACTATTTTTATTAATAATAATTCATTCAAGCAGATAAGGCAATATACGATAAAAACATTCCAATAACCCTCCTAATAATTTCCTATTCAATGAATAAACTTTGAACATAGTGTTACTATTCTATTAATGTCTACAATAACCATAGTTTCTGTTGCAATAACCCTAGTTTCTGTTGCAATAACCCTAGTTAATGTCAACATTAATCCCTAAAGTAAAGTATAGTAAAGTATAGTATAGTAAATAGAAAGTAAAGTAGTAAGTTAAAATACACTACTACTGCTTAAAAGTCAAGAACTATTTCAACACTTTTTAAAACAGAAAAAAATATTTTTAAAACAATATTTTAATACATAGCTATCTTATCAATAGACTTATATAAAGTATTCAATAGTTCTTCTGTTACATTTCTAACTTCTTGGTATTGAGATATAACCTCACTCTCTATTTCATCATATCCAAATCCTCTATTTATCTGAAGATTATCACATACACGTTCTAACTCTTTGTGACAATCTATTGAAAACCATTGATCAGCGCTCACTGCCTCTTCACATATAAATCCATTCTCTACTTGATCCTCTAGTTCATATATTTCTACATCTATTGCCGTACAGTTAAACTCTTCTCCTGTATAAAAATAAATATCTTTAATATCCCACAGTGAAATATTTGTCATACTTTCCATTTGCAATAAAACTTTCCTAATCTTCTCTTTAAAATCATCTGACATGGTTACTTCAAGCGCATCATAGCCATTTTTACATATATTATTCTCTATATGTTGTTTAATAGAATAATATATACTTCTAGTTCCAGTTGCTAGTATCTTGTCATATTTATTTAAAAGAACTATATATCTCTCTAATTTTGTACGCATTTTTTTATTCAAATATATCCTTCTATCTACGCTTATATATTTTTCTATTTCCCTTATGCTATCTGTAATCTCCATAGTTTCAGATTTATATACCTTTTCTAACTCTTTTCCTAGAGGTATTAGAATATCTTGTACTATCATTTGTTTATTTGCTAACTTAAGCTCATGCCTCTTCACCCTAATGCTACTCATATAAGTTACTCCACCACCAATAACAACTCCTACCAACGGTAATGTAGCCTTGATGAGTTCCATAGTATCTTCTATATCACTCATTCCTATCCCCCTCGTTATTTTAACTAGAGTATAAAATATGTTTTATTTAAAGTAAACTATTTTCATTTACTCCCCTACATAATAAAAAGAGATAAGGCGCACACTCTTATCTCTCTTCCTCTTCTCCAAATAGCTCAGTATAATTTGGAAATACAATAGCTTCTTGTTATTTGTTGATAATACTATCTTAGCAGCCTCACCCCTTTCGTGATTATTTAAATTCGTACTATAAAGAATCTATGAAAATTAGTTTTTGCAACATTAACCATAATTAATGCAACAATAACCCTAGTTAATGTTACATTATGTATGCAATAATCCCTAAAGCAAAGTAAAGTAAAGAAAAGAAGAGTAAAGAAAAGAAAAGTAAAAGAAAGCAGTAGCAAAAATAGTTTCTGCAACATTTTGTTGCAATAACTAAATGTTGCAGAAACTACTTGCTATTTAATCAATAAAAAAAGAGCTCTATTAGCTCTCGTTTAAAATATTATCAATAGCAATCTGTATACATATTAGTTTCTTTTTTACAATCTTACTCTGATAATTTTTATATATCTTATATATTGCATATACTATACCCGTAATATATATTACTATCATGCCAAAATACATTATATCTAATGTTCTCAAAAAATCTTTATTAATCTCTAGCATAGTCTTTACTTCTTCTGCTTCTTCAATTTTTTGTGTATCTTGTATCTGCTGTACATCTTCTTTCTTACTATCAAGCTGATTAATTAATACTTCAGCCTTTCCTATATTGTTACTTACTATATTTATACCTAAACTATATGCTGAGAAAACGAATCCTAATACAGATACAAGTAACGCTACTACACTAAGCATTCTCCCAATATGATCTAAAATATTTTCATTTGATATCATATCATCTACAACAATTTTCATTTGCTTTAGTTGCGTTTCTTCATGACCTTCTAATCTTTCTTGTAACTTATTAATGGTTGAATCATTAATATCTTTAATAAAAAAATCATTATATGTAATATTCCCTTTGGGCATATCACTCTTAACGATTTCAGACATAATATCTTCCTCAAAATCTATGGTAGACATTAATTCTCCTATATACTTGCCATATCCTATTAAATGCATTTTCTTATAATCCCCCTATATATAAATGATATATATAGAATATTACAAATATCGTCACAAAACAACTAGATTTGCTATTGTAATATCAGCAGAACATGCTAAAGCTTTTTACTACTTATCATCAGTAGGCCTAAAATTAGTTCTAAAAGCTTGCCAATATACTCCAAAAGGATCATGTTCTTTTTGGCTTATCATTGCAAAACCTTCTATCCAACCATGAAATCTAGATATTTCTCCTGTAAGCATATTAACAACATATCTACAGTTATACTCACCTTCATAAGTACTCAAATCATACCACCTCATATTTTCTAATATTTTAAGCTATAATCAATTATAGACTTCTAGGTATATAATTAATCACCTTAAATACACAAATTAATTTAAGGTATATTTTTTTAGATTTAAGGATGTATTTAGATAGTCATTTATACTTACACTATTAGTTATATTAAAAAAGCTACTAGGAGCATATACTTCCTAATAGCTTTTTTAATTTTATTTCCTTCAACTTAATGACGATACGAAGATAAATACAATGGACTTTGTAATGTTAGTGCCTTTTGTTTTAACTTCGATAATAGTATTCTAGCACTTGTAAGTAATACACTTCAACATACATATTGCATACTTTTCATATATGTTTTGTATGATTATTGTATGTTTATAGTATATTTATTAGTTCTAATATAACTGGCTTTCTTCGTTTTGCCATACCATCTTTAGTTATATCAAACACTTCTCCTGCTTTTTCAAGTGTGTATCTCTTGAAGTATATTAACTCAACTAACTTTCTTTCATCCTCTTTAAGTAAGCTTAGTGCATTGTCAACCTTTCTTATGTATCTCTCTTTATTTCTAAGTAGTCTATTCATATCATTAATCCTATCAGGAAGATTCTCTTCACGATCTATTACTTCATTCTCTACATTTGAATTAAAGGCATTGGTTGCACTTGAAGGTTTAATCTTATTATTACCTGCCCCCTTTATGCCTACTACATCATTTAGCTCTTCTATATCTATTTTAATGTTTTCTATTTCAACTTTGACTTTTGGATAGTTATAGAGTATACCCTCAACTCTTGCATAATTATTGTCTTTTGCACCTTTCATTTAAAACCTCCTAAAATCGTTTCTAAGATGTTTTTCATATGCACCTGTATAATTTATCATTTAACATTTCAAAATTAAATTCTAGTGCAAAATCTTAGCCATACGCCCTATATCTAGATATATGAGTTACTGTAATCACCTTTTAAATGCTCCTCCTATTAATCCTATTAATGCAAAACCTATGTAATAAAAGCTTGTTGTTAGTTGTACTTCTGTAAAAGTCTGACATACTTCAAGTACCATATGGTCTACACCAAATAAACTTAAAAGCCAAGCTACTATTAAACCGCCTATAAATCCTTCTAACATAACTCTCACCTCTACTAATCATACTTGTTCACAATATATGCTGACTCACGCTATTTACATACAAAATAAGATATCAATTTCTATTGTTTTAGCATGACAACAATAGTTAATACAACAAGTGATGCATTGAACCATCTCCACCTCTTATCTCCATTAAATAAGTAATACATCCCAATCAATAATGTTCCCACTTGAATTAATGATCTTATAATTATTTCAATCATGGTTACTAACATACTCACCTCTTCAAAACTAATTTTATTAAATAGCTTCTTCCATTCCATAACATTGCTCTTGCATATTAGCTGCTACTATAGCTTTTGCTAGTGTCGAAACTCTCTCCTTCTTTTCTTTAAAATTTAGTACTAGTAGTAATTTTATTAAACTCAAGTTCATATATTTTATTAAAGACGTGTACGGGTTCCTTTCGAGGGGGGATTTAGCATTGTATCTCACAGCGCTTAGAAAGGATGTGGTATAATGCTAGAAACAATATTAGCCATTCTAGTTGTTACTCTTGTAATAAAGCTATTAGGTTAAAATATTGCCTGGGGGATACACGTCTTTCACTATGTTAAAAAAACATTTTTTATTAAATACTTCTATTGAATAGTAAAAAATTATACTTTATAATAATTATTAGATAGGTTTTACACTCCTAAATGTCTACCTATCTTAATTAAATACCCCTGGCGATTATAAAATTAAGATCCACCTCCCGTGGCATGTTATTATACCTATCTGCCAAGGGGTATTTTTTTGCTCAAAAACTAATTTTATTGTAATACATACTATATTCTTTTATAATAGAACCTAAATATATAAAAAATAAAAAGGGTGGTTGCTCTGCTAAAAATGAATCTATTTAAACATTTTTTAACATGCTTATTTACTAAACCAAAAGATAAAAGACTTAGCAAAATTTTCTTCTATTACTTTTATATCCTAAACCTTATATGGGGAGTAATTGGATACATTTATAATTTATTTGTGGGAGTTGGATTTTTAGTAGCTACTAGTAACCTATTGCTATATGCCATCCTCCTACATCTTTTTAGACTTGATGTAATAATCAAGTTCTTTAAAGATATAAAGAAAAGTAATAAACCATGAAAAAACTATTTTATTTATTTATAATTTTCCAGACTTAAATATTTATTCAGTCTAAATTATACATAATTGGGGGTGTTATTTTGAATTTATATAATAAAAAGGTACTATTACTCTTTATTACAATTGCTATTGCCTTACTTGCGCTCATTGTCTATATTTTACCATTATCAGTTTGGTCTATACTTTGGTTGTTATATGGTCTAGTCAGTTTGAGAAAGGCTTATAACTATCGTAAAGCGGCTAAAAAAGATAGCTATAATTGGGCTTTCATTTTTTCTATAATCTGTTTTATTAATGTTATTATCTTTTTAATTATAGCCTAGTACCCCCCAGACCACTTTATAGGCAGGGTAATAAAGAATTATTTTATTTACTCATAAAAAAATTCTTGTTCAATCTTTGCTATAAAGCCAACTACTGCATATAACTCGTTTTGTTTGCAAATTGCATCTTGATATTGTTGTCTTGAGTGCAAATCTAGTCACTCTGGATGGTGCTGTTCATTCTTTTTGTAGGCATTTTTGAATTGCTCAATCCTCTCGTCTAATCTTTCTGCTTTTTTCTCGCATACACTTTTTTCTTTTCCAAATACTCTCTAAGCTTTTCTATGGCCTCATTCTTTCAAAAAATTATTTGTTTAGTCTAATACTCTTTGTGTATGTTACGATTCAATTATCTATATACTAGGAGGAACTATCATGTATTCTCGTATAAAGCAATTACTATTTAATATCATCCCGTATATTTTAGTACTCATTTTCTTTAGTTACATAAATTATATAAACTTAAAATTAATTAGCGAATTTTATTTACCTATATTTTTATTATCAGCTATAGCAATCTTTTTTAAAAAATATTATTTTGGTCACATTTTTCTTGTTGCCTCCCAAATCGGCTTAATTGCAGATTACCTAATAAATTTATCAAACGCAGATACACCAAATATGTTTGGCGGATTCTTAAACGTATTTATCGTAGTTATAGGGGGGATTATAGGAGCTATTCTTCAAGTTATAAGAACTATTATTGGAGTTATAATAACAAAAAAGCGTCAACTATAATTACACTCTTTTCCCTTAAGACCTCACTCATTTAAGTAGTGAGGCTTTATATTATCATTTACCCTCATCCAAACAAACTTAGATTTTTTAACTAAAATAAAATATTAATAATTGAATATATCAATCCATCCTGCTAAACTTTATTTATATAATCAACTTTTGAGAGGTGCATTAAAATGGATCGATTCGAAAAAATTTACAAACAAGGTACTATGGCTCAAACAACTGAAATTTGGAGAGACCAAGAAACAGGAGTAAACTATTTATGGCATAGATATGGAAATTCTGCTGGATTGACACCTCTACTAGATGCTGATGGAAAACCGGTTATTACTAAAAAGTAATCTATGTAAGAACTCACGCTGAATCAGTGGGTTCTTTTTCCTTTTTATTAATTCCATATATACTTACCTTTCTCTTGACCAAAAATTATTTTTATATAGCCTTTCTAATAATCACTATCCTGAATTCAAATACACATCCTATTAGTGGGCATTGAAAACCTCCATCTAATATTGGAACAAGTATAAGAATGTTGTCTGCCTTATGCTTGTTCCAATTCCTATTTTTATGCTTTCTTTAATCAAAAGTTACTTTTATTAAATTGGCCAACTACATTTTCATAAATGCTAGCCAATGCGTTTTACTTCTCTTATTCCCAAACAATGGTTCTTGATCTAGTACCTTTAGTACATCTTTTAACTTTACCTGGTCCTCATTCCACTTGAATATCAGAACCCCATAATCATCAAGTACCCTCATGCATTCTTTGAATCCTTGATTTATATCTTCCTTCCAGGTATCAGATAACCTCCCATACTTTTTGGCCAACCATGAATTTTCACCCGCCTTAACTAAATGTGGTGGATCAAACACCACTAATTTAAAAGATTTATCTGGATAAGGCATGTTTCTAAAATCCGCGATAACATCTGGATTAACTTCTAGCTTTCTACCATCACATAATGTATCTTCTAGCTGACGATTATCCATATACACCACTTTGTCATGCTTCTTATTAAACCAAAACATTCTACTGCCACAGCAAGCATCTAATATAGGTTTATCTAACATCTTCCCACCTCTAAAAATTTACTTTTAGCTATTGTAATATACAACTCTTTTTCTAGAATATCTTTTACCTTTTTACGATATCTTCTTGCACTACCCTTAACACTTTTCAATTGCCATTAAGTTATCTACTAACACTAAAAAGTTCTCTGTTACTGGATACTTTTTCATAATCTATTACCTCACCTTAAATTGTTCATTTTTCCTTCTCTCCACTCTGTATACTCTGTTTTCTCTTTCAAATTAAGATTGGCCTTCTCTTCCATTCTCTTTGTGGTTTCTTCCAGTTCTTGAAGTGTTATAACTCCACTGTTTATACATTCTAAGTGTTCTTCCATTCTGTCCTGGTACCTCTGTAATCTTTGGGATCCAAAACCAAACTCATCATGCAAAGTAATCATAGAAGCTGCTACTATGGTACGTATTGCTATGTTTCCAAAAGCTTCTCTATCACGTTGCACCTTTTCTTGTGCTATTTTATCTGCAACTTCTATTGTCATTTTAGCTATACTTTTGGCATTACCTTTTGATTGATAGGGTTTAAACCTTTTCATGTGTATTCTCCTTTCTGTATTCCTTTCTTAATAACCCATTCATTCTTCAGTTACTTTCTGAAAACAACCTCTTATAACACTGAAATTCCAGTGTTATTTCGTTAGATCTCTCCTTTAACATCAAAAATCACATTTTTTCTTATATTTTTTTTGAACAATATATTATAGGGTACTCACCCTATTAGGCCTATTTAGGCCTATTTTTTTTGCCTTTTTCTAAAAAGGCAAATATTTTCCAACTTTTTTTCTATCTTCTTTGTGCCACCACACAGAGGAGATTTTTTTTTGGAATCGCGTGTGTAAATGCACCTTTCCCACAAGTAATGACATTCACAAAGGAGGTCGTACAATGACTAAACAACGACAAATAAGAATCAAATATACAAACAAAGAAATAAAACAAGTAGCAGCAGAATTAGGACATACGCTAACCAACTACCGCACGTTCAATGACCAACTAATATTTACTGATGGTAAGAACTTTATCTCTCACGATATCGACCAACATAATGGCGGCTTCTGGAAAGTAGCCAAATCTGTTAAAAAGCTAAATTCAAAAGATAAAAGGTACGGTACTTTCTCTCGTGATTTAAAAACACGCATAGGTGGTTAGATTATTTAGAGGGGAGTAAATCCCCTTTATGGCTACTAACCTACTACTCTAAAACGTACTTGAATCTTAGCACTTTACTTTTTATGTATCCATCACGGTTTCTTATTGCATTTCTTATTGTTTTACTGCTTATAAAGTTATCTTCTGCTGCAGTTTCTGCATCATCGTACTTCTCAATAACCTCTCCTGTTTCGTAATCAATTTGAGCAACCCTATAATTACATAATGGTCTATTAGGACCATCTGCATATGCAAATCTAAGATGTTTATTATTTAGCTTACCGCTATTCTTTACAATGGCGTTTGTAACGTCTACTCTAAATAATCCAAACTTCTCAAGAGCCTCTTTCATACTTCCATATGTTTCAACAACTTCTCCAGTTTCAAAATCTAGTTGATTAAGCCTTCTTACCATTGGCATTTATAAAACCTCCTTAGTTGCTTTAAAGGAGGTTTTTCAACCTCCTAATTTTGCTATGCTTCTAGTTCATCTTTATTATTTTTAATTACTTCATCCACGTTCATTTGTGCTCTACTTTCTGGTTTCTCTTTATCTTCACTTTGATCAACCACTTCTAATTCTTCTATGCTAATTTGAGCTTGTTGAAGAGGTTTAGCAATAAGCTTACCACCTTCTTCCACCAATTCATGTGTTGTATATGTAACGTCACCATCTGTTGTATCTTTTTGTACCAGCTTAGCTGTAACCCTATGCTTAATACGTGGTGCTTTATAAACAGCTATCTTTGCATTGCTTCCATTTCCACTTTCAATAGTCTTGGTAGCTTCTTTTTCCTCACATGATATTTTGATTGTAATTGCAATAGTTGCTTCCTCAAATTCTTCATCATAAACATTTGCTGTAGAGTTTTTAACTGCTCTATCAATATCTTTTGCAATCCCTGCAAACATAGGTGAGTAAAAGCTTAATTCAAGTTCCTGCTTAGCAAGTTTAGCTGCTTCAATTTCTTTTTGTTCATACTCTGTAAGTTGTCTTTCGTTTTCCATTTTTAACCCTCCAGGTATATTAGTATTAAATTGCTAATTTAAATAATTCGCTTAGATCATAACTACTACGTACTTTTTTAATTCTTGATGGTATGATAACTGCCTTCCCACTTTTTACAATATCTAATTCACTTATGCTTTTCTTACCAAACATTCCGTAATTAGTAATCTCATCAAAGGCTTGAATTGATAAGAAATATGTATTATTAGATTTTCTAAAGTTAATGATAAATCCTGCTACACAATGAAGTGCTGCCTTCCTTAAGTTCTTAAGTTGATGAGGTTTTATTGTTGGTGTTTTACCTTCAAAACTTAGTGCTGTTGTACCTATGCTTTTAAGTTCTAAAGCATACATCATAGGTTTTTTATACAATACATAATCATAAGGTGATTTAGGAGCAAACCTCTGTGTACTTGCTGCTACATCAAAACCTATCGCACTATCTGTTAGCCTTAAGCAATATACGTCTTTTGGTATTGAATCCTTAAAGTCTGCTTCAAACTGTTTACCTACATTAGCCAATATTAAGCACCCTCTTCCACCATGACTTGTTGATACATTGATGATATAAATTTTTGTAGTGGTCAGTTTTCTTTTTCCAGTATATTGCTACGTCCTCTGCCTGATTTTTATCCATAAGTAAATCATTAGCACGATCTCTTTCAACTTCATACATATGATAAATTCTTTCAGTTTCTTTTATCTGTGCTTCATATGACGCATTAGCTGTTGTTGCATCTTTTTTATGGAATTCAACTAACTCTTCTAGCTCTCTAATCTTATCAGCTGAATTCATACACATAGCCTTTATACTTTGGTCCTTTTGTGTAATTAGTTCTTCTTTTGCCATTATGATATCTGATAGATTAGCCACTGCTTTATTGAGCTCTATATTTTCTTTTTCGAGATTATCAATTTCTATAAACAATTGGTGTAATGTTACTTGTTGATTTTTAACACGTTCTTTGGTGGTTAAAGCTTTACAATTTGAAGTTTTCTTCTTCATTCTCTTGTTCATCTATTTTCATCCTTTCGTATCCATATATTTCTCTGTACGCTTTTTCTTCAAGGATTAACTTAATGGTCAGTTGACTCATGGTTATATCCTGTTCCCTCGCAAGTTTCCTTAATATCTCGTATACCTCTTCATTAACATGTACACTCCAGCAATCTCCTTGCATAGAATCACCCCATTAATTCTTTGAGCATTTCCTCATTTTTGCTTTTAGCCTTAGTTCTTCTTACACTTTCCTCTGGCATCACTACTTGCATCACCATATCTTCTAATCTATTTATAAGTCTATAATCGAATCCTAGCTTATTCATTGGTATGTTAGATGTTATAAGAGTCACTTTCTTATTCGTAAGCCTTCTATTGATGATTCTGTAGAAAATATTGTTTATCCAATCCTTATTTCCCTCAACACCAATATCATCAAGTATCAATACAGGTATGGTTACAAACTCTTCAACAAGTGCTTCTTCACTGCTACCGCTTTTGTCATTCCATGAATCTCTTATCTTACCCAGTAGATCAACAGTAGTAATAAATCTAACATGCTGCTTTTTGTACTTAACAAGTGAATTTCCAATACTTACTGCAAGTCTTGTCTTTCCACTTCCAGCTTCTTTTGAGTAAAAGTAAAGTCCTCTACCAAGTTCCTGCATCTTTTCAAATTTATCTACATACTTCTTGGACACACTTACTGCTCTACTCGCCTTTACTTTAGACTCTTCTAGCTTATAAATATCAATATCGAAGTCCTTTATTGCTAAGTTTTGAAACTCTTTGGGTATCTGTGCAAAATCAAGCTTGTTATAGATAACTTGCTCTTCATAGCACTTACACTTTTTAGCAAATAACCCCTCCGGTTTATTAACTAAGTAATGTCCTGAACCATCACATATACCATAAGGGCATCCACATGTTCTTTCTGGCTCAGTCTGTGCTTCTTCATTGAATTCCGTGCTGCTCAGCATATTTTGCGAATTCATCTTCAACTGGTTCGCTATCCTCTGTATTTGGTCCTGTGTTATTTGCCCCATTTCCTTTCACCTTCTTTTGTTCTTTCTTAAGCTCTTGGTCAGCTATGTATTGATTGAGGGTAAGTATTTTCTCTTTAGTACATCTTTCAAGTATGCTTTTTGTGTACTTGAGGTTTCTTACTCCATTCTCAATGGTTTCTGTTAAAGATTTTTCTATTAGCTCAATCTCCATACCATCTTCTATATAGCTTGTTAACATTTCAATTTCATATTGACTAGGCATACGTCCAAAAGTACTCTCTAGCATAGTCGCAATTCTTTTAATGTTAGTAGCAGCTGTATCCTCATCACTACTACTTTCCTTTTCTTTCTTTTTACTTTCTATTTTCTTTACTTTACTTTGGGGATTACTGCTAGCATTAACTTCGGTTTTTGTAACAATAACTAGAGTTTTTGTTGCAGAAACTTCATTTTTGGTTAAAAGTAGGTATTCTTCATAAATTTCCATTGCGCTTCTACGTCCTATTGCGAATATAAATCTCTGTTGAATTCCATGAGAAGTTAAGATTTTGTACTTGTCATACATTTGCTGATTAAATAACCCCCACTCTAAACATGAGGTTATTACTGCATTAACTATAGTTTCTGCTGCATTAACTCGTTTACTAAAGATTAATTGCTCCTTTTTAGTCCACTCTAAGTAGTAACCACTTTTGTAGATTGACTGAAGTAACTTTATAAAAATTGCAAATCCTACAAGTCCGTGTTCACTTTCTACAAGTTCTAGTTCATCATCTTTTCCAGCAGCAACATCCAGTGGAAAGTATTCTAACCCATCCTTTTTAGGCCTTGCCAATTCATTCACCCCTTTCTAAAAGGGGCATAGGCTTAAATCAATTTCTAGCCCCTTTTCAGCTATGTAAGTTGATTTATTAGTCAACTCATGTATTTCTCTTTTAAATTCCTCTGCATGACTATTTGAATCACTCAGATGCAATAAAACAATATTCCTAGTCTTACTTAAGTCATTTGCCTGGAGAAAGTCTTTACAAGTCTCCAGGCTCATATGATCTCGAACTATACGGTCTGCCAGTACTGGATTGAGTCCATTATCTACATGTTCATCAAGTATCTCTTTTGAATAGTTACACTCTATAAGCCAATGATTAGTTTCCTTAAACGTGTATTCTATATAACCTGTATCTGTTCCAAAAATTAACTGACCTAAGCCTTTATGATTAATTTTAAATCCATAACAGGGTACATCATGGTGATTCTTGAATGGTATGTAATTAAATCCACCAAACCTTAGAACCTCTTCATTCCTGTTAACTGTATAAGGCGAATAAACCTTAATTCCTCTCATAATGTACTGCCCTACATATCCTGCATGGTCCTTATGTTCGTGACTTACTAAGCATCCGACTATCTTCCTATAGTCCACATACCTTATGAGTTCTTTAAACGGTACCCCAGCTTCAATCACTAGGGCCTCCGTTTCAGATTCTAAGATATAACTATTACCAGCCGAACCACTTGCTAATACTTTAAGCCTCATCCTCATTCCTCCTAAATTCATCATCTTCTATGAACTTAATATCTTCTCTATATACATGAATGAATGTAGGATCATCTTCTGTAAAGCCAGCTTCTTTGATAAAACCTATTACTTTAACTATTTTCGAATTGGCATATCCTTCGCAAAAATGTAACTCTGCAAGATGTATATTAGGGAACTGCCTTACTTCATCAATACTATATAGTTCTGTCACTTCTCCTGCTCTAGCAAGTGAAAATGTTTCATTAATAACCTTTACTTTTCTAGGCATTTAGAACACCACCTTAAATAGGACATACTATTTCTTCTTGAGTTGGTGCAGTTACTTGCGCTGGTACTTCTTGCTTATCTTCAACAAATGGTACATCTACAAATTCCTTACTTGCAGTCATTTCCTTTTGTTCTGCTTGTGGTGTAGGTGTAGATTCTTCATCTGCACCTTGATATGTATCAATTAGATTTCCATCATCACTGGAGTTAATAAGTGTTTTACAAACCCTTGTGATAATAGTTTTTTTACACATTTCATCCGTAAAGTTTGTGTGTGCTCCTGACTTCCCTTTTGCATAGCCTTGATTCCATGATTTCTGGATTTGGTCGTAACTCATATATACAAGGTCACCTCTTGTACCATCTTTAAAGATTGGAATAGCAAATGCACCTGTAATTTTTGACAAATTAACATTAAGTGGATTTGGTTTGTAGGTTTTAAGCTGCATGGTGAGATCATCAATATTGAATTCCATTTCAAATTCATCACCTTCATAAATTACAAACGCCTTTACCTCTTCAAGACCTGAAACTCTTTTAGCAATAGCCAGCTTGCCGAAGTATGAAGTCATGAGTTGAAGCTTTCCTCCGAATGCTACAAAGTAGCATTGTTTTTTGTTTGGCTCTAGTCCCATCTTAACCATGTCTAAAAGAGAGTTGGCAATACTTTCTTTGGTACAACTTTCAAGCACTGGTTTCTTCGCATTATCTACTGTTTCAGCTAAAATTAATGCAGCACTTTGAAGTGCATTTCCTGCTACATAGTTTTGCGGTAATACTAATGACTTGTTCTCTTGAAGCTTGTTTACCTTTGCTAATACACTATCTGTAATTTCCTTTTGTGGTTTTACTGCTACTTGGTTATCTGACATTATCTGTTCCTCCTTGGTTTTAATTAATTTAATGGCATTTGAAATACTTCATCATCTTTTGTTTTGTTTTGAATAAAGTTTGCTATAATAGCCATAACTTCTTTTGCTCTTTCCTTTGTTCCGTAATCCCCTAGATGCACATAATCTTTTCCATAATTATTTACTATTCTTCCACTCTCCCAAGCCTTTACTGTCTTGCATAATGTTAATGTTGTTCCATCTTGACTTCTAATCCAAATACCCTTCATCATTTAGTTCCCTCGCTTTTCTTTTTGAATTTACATGTCCAACAATCATTACAAGTTGCACATTTTTTCTCTTTTCCATAATGGCTACACATAGCGCATGCTTTTGAACCATTGCATAAATGATTTTCTTTATCCCAGTTACCACATGTATCACGCTTCATTATTCAATCCTCAACTCCTTATCAACTGCACTCACAATAAGGTCGATTACTTGGCTTTGAGTTACTGGAATGTCTGTTACAGATTCTCTATTATCAATGAAGATAGGAGCATTCATTCCATAGTGTTCACTTAAAACATTTATAATCTCTATACCGGCTTGAACTTGGGCTGCATTATTTGCATTACTGAAAGGAACTCCATTGATAAGTGATTCGCAACACTCTACAAGTCCGCCATTTATTTGTTGATCAAATAACTTGAAGCTTACGTTTTTAAACTTGCTATTGATATTAGCTTCTAGCATTTCTACTTTAGCCTTTGTAAAATCCTCTATCATAATTTCTACTTGTTCTGCATCTGCAAGCTTGCATTGTAAATCCTTAAGTTGCTCTTGAAGCTCTTTTATTCTTGCAAGCGTTTTAGTATTGGAATCATGTTTAGCCACTCTTAATTTGATATTTTGAATATTAATCTCTTCCATTTTGATGGCTTGCTTAATGGCTTCATTGTCTACAGTGGCAAATGCCTGTACCTCTTTTTTGAGAATATCTATTTGAGCATCAATTTCAGATGTATCACATGGTGTAGAGTCTATTGGCTGCTCAAGTATCTTTTCAACCTCATTAATGTTTGATTGAATACTTACTAATTGGCATGCAATCTCTTCAAATCTAGTAGTTAAATTCTGCATGTTATGCTGTGTATTTAATAAATCTGCTTTAATTATGTTTGCTTCATTAAGCACATGTTCTTGTCTTATAGCTTTTTCATCTATATATTTGCTTTTAAGCTTTTCAACTTCTTCACTAGGTAGATCCTGGCCACAAGTAGGACAAATAGCTTTATGCTCATCAAAAGTTTCTTCTGCTATTTTCATCCATTCATTACGTCTGTCTGCTACTTTTGAAGTAAGGATAACTTCATCTTCTTTTAACGCTTCAATTTTCTTAACAATACTATCCTGCTCATATGTATGATTAGATAAATCACGTTTTAATGCTTCTAATCTGTCCTTGTTTTGGCTGTATTCTTCATATGTAGATTTATTATGCGCTCTTTTAATCTCTTCTCTTGTGCGCTCTAAGCTTAGTATTTGACGTTGTTTTGTACGTATCTCATCAAACTGTGCATCTGTAGCTTCTAATTGTTTTTCTAACTCTGCTTTATATGCTTCTTTTTGATCTATTTTTGCCTGGAGAACTTCTAACGGTTCAATCCCTTCCTCTAGACTTCTAGTTTGCTCATCAATTCTTGGTGGAATGTTCTCGATATCTGACTTAAGCTTCTTCTTAGTAGCTGTTAAAGACTTCTTGTATTCATCTGCACTTTTACCTGCTAATGTTTCTTGAAGTTTTTCATAACCCTCTATTTGGTTATCAGCAATATTGCCACATACTTCAAATAGGAACTTTCTTTTGTCTTGCCACTTCATTGCTTCAAATGCTAATGGATTGGTTAAAAGCTTAAATGTCTTTTCATTAATAATTTCATTAACGTACTCTTGGTACTCACTCTTTTTGCAAGGAACCCCATCTATATAGTAGACAGTCTCATGACCACTAAACTCCTGTTCTGCTTGTCCACGCTTCTTAACCCACTTTTCTCTAAATAACTTTCCTAGTGTGAATGTCTTGCCATTCAATACAAAGTCAGCTGCAACTTCTGTATTAAGAAAATGAATAGGCTCATTGTGTTCTGTGAGTGGTTTAATCTCGAAGTCCTTACGCTCTTGGCTATCTTTGTCATATAATAACCAACTAAACGCATCTGCTATTGTTGTTTTCCCTGTTCCATTTGCTCCATATATCCTAGTTTCTGTTGTGTCGAAAAAAATTCTTCTTTCTTTAATTCCCTTGAAATTCTTCAACTCTAGTACTTTTAATAAAAGTTTCATCTTACAAATACCTCCCAATTGGTATATAATCTAACTGATAAATTTTTATTTATCTGCACCAGTATGCTTGCCGGCGGCTGGTGCATTTTTAATTGTATCTAATGCTCTTTGGTAAACTGCTGCTTCATGAATAAGTTCTTGTACTGCGAATAATACATATTCAACTATGATTTCAAGTTGATGATTGATATCTGCTATAGGCTTATTCATCTTAATCATTTCCCAAAGTTCTAATTTATGAATGTGCAACCAATCAAGTTGTTCAAATGCTTCTTCATGTTCTTCTAATGCAAGTCCCCACATTTCATGATGATTGTGCATGTCCCCCCATTTCTCTGTGTTAAACTCAGTTTGCTCTTGCTTAAGTTGCTTGATCATATCAAGTATGTATTGGTCTTTTTCTTCTTTTGACATTATCTTAGTCATTGCTATGCTCCTTTTTCCTTTCCTCATTTCTAGCTATGTATGATGCTCCTACCATTGATGTAATTCCTATCAAGTAACCAAATGAAAATATCAAAATATCTTTCATAAGTCCTCCTTTTTAGTTAGAAACTATGTACATTGAAATGCCAAAGATACCAAGTGTTATAAATGATGAGATTATATATTGTGTAAAATTAAGTAAGTCACATTCTAATCCGCCTGCAAGGCTTAAAAGCATTACAAATGATAATACCGAAATGGTACCCATTAGCTTTTTCAATTAACTCTCACCTCATTTTTAATTGCTTGTCCAATTTCATCGCTGTAGATGAAGTTAATCATCTACTTCTTGTTTAACATCAATATCTTTAATTGGATTTACAAACTCGTATCCTATCTTATGTACTGCATTAATAAGCATTTTTGTAAGCATTATCTTCTGTTCCTCTTTCGAATATGAATCTAAATCCTTTCCGTTAACTGTATAAATTACTTTCATACAATCACCTCTATTTATATCTATGTTTGTATAAAATTGTCCTATTAGCACTTTTACAATTTATTTGTATTATGCTATGCTCCTTTCTTCTCAAATAAACTTGTCTGTTCATAAGGTCTTTCCATCTTCAATATCCTTATACTCTCATCAATAATATCCATAGAATTTCTAAGCGTTTCTATGTCTATATCCTCCCACTTTCTAGCACCTAACCTAATAAGTACACGTTCTTTAACCAGTTCGTATTCTTCATCAGCTTTGGCAATTCCTAAACGTTTCTTTATGTAATGGCTGATACTTGATTTATCTGCACAAGATGGCTTGTAGTATTCAGAGCATTTCCTTTCTACTTGCTTAATTGCGTTTCCTATTTGCTCGTCTACTAAGCCTATGATTTGTCCTCTGAATTCGGCTAGGGTTTTGTGGATGTCTAGTCCTTGCTCTTTAACTTTGAAGTATGTTTCTTCTAGGTAATCGAACTGTTCCCATGCTTTGTCTGTATCTAAGATTTTGCAATGGCGACTTGCCCCTCGTTCTGTCCAAAGATAAAGTTGTGAAGTATTCTTTTTAACCACCTGACTATTAGTAGGTTGGCTCTTAAACTCTTTTAATTCCGCACCTTGCAATAATATGTAATGTTTACCCTCTTCAAACTTATCTTTGTTTCTTGCAAAGTTTGCTTGAATATTATTAGTATCTGTTTCATAGACACTTGCCAACATTTCCGTTGTAATAACTACTTCTCCTTTGAATAGCACTGGCATATTTAGTTCTTCTTTCTTACATAATGCATTCCTTGGCATATATTATGCTCCTTTCCATAATGTATCTTTTAGGACACTTGTTTTTTAAAAAAAATGTTATATACATCTTCAGGCTGTAATTCTAACAAATTTGAAATCTTAAAGATCTCTTCCCTATTAAACTCGCTAGAACCATGTATTTTTCTGTAAAGTGCACTTCTACTTATCCCCATTTTTTCAGCTAAACGTTCTACTTTAAAACCTTTTCTAACCATTTGTGCCCTTAATTCATTGCTGTCCATAATTTCTCACCTCACTTTCGTGTCATTTAAGACACTTTCATGTTACATCGCTCAAAATAGAATGTCAAGTCTTAAAAGACACTTTTTTCGATTTTTTGTCTAATATAGTTGCATAAATGACACACAATAATTATAATACAACTAAGGAGGTGCTGGTCTTGGAACTATATGAAAAAATAAAAGCTAGACGTTTAGAATTGGGGCTTACATTAGAAGATGTAGGAAATATAGTTGGAGTTGGTAAAAGCACAGTAAGGAAATGGGAAACTGGAAATATAGCTGATATGAAAAGGGATAAAATAGCGCTGTTATCAAAGGCATTAAAAGTTTCCCCACTATTCATAATGGGTATTGATGAGGAAGAACCTCAGCCGGTTATTTCTAAACAAGAAAGTATTCTACTCTCTTACTACAGCCAGCTAAACGAACTCGGTAAAGATAAACTCATAGAACATGCTGAGGACTTAACACATAATACAAAATATAGTAATGTAATTGAATTAACTGCTACCACTGAAGAAACTGACTATTTAATGCCAATAGCGGCACATAATGATAATATTAATGATGAACAATTAGAGAAAATAAATAGAGATATAGAAAACATTTTACTTAAGAAAAAAAGATAATCTTATAATTTTTAAAGGTGATTTGCTTGAATGAATACGAAATTTTATTGCACAAAAGTTCTAAAGAAGGACTTGAAGTATTTGAAATGGCTTTGGAATCAGATTCTGATGCATTATGTGTTGGTGATACATTAGCCTTAAATACAAGACTATTAAGTACAGTACCCGAAAAAAGATGTACTTTAAGTGAGGAAGTCTGGCATAGCAAAACAACTGTTGGAAATATAATTGATACTCGTGACATTAATAATCTAAAACAAGAATGTTTTGCACGAAAGTGTTCTTTTGAAGATTTAATTCCGCTTGATAACATTGTGCAAGCATTACTTAATCACTGCTTAAATTTACAAGATGTATGTGAGTACCTGTGTGTAACAGAAAAGTACTTCTGTGAAGCAATTGCTTACTATAAGCAAAAATATGGTCCATATTATAGATGTAAAGAATACACATTACATTTTGAACCTTTGTCAGTTATAGGTTCATCAAAAGGAGATGGTTTAAATGACAGCAGCTCTTTATATTCGAGTAAGTACAGATGATCAGCTAGAGTTCTCTCCTGATGCTCAAAAAAGAGCATTACTTGAATACGCTAAAAAGAATAATATATTAGTAGATGAACAATATATTTTTGTTGATGAAGGTATTAGTGGCACAAGTGCTAAGAAAAGACCTGCCTTCCAAACTATGATTGCTACAGCGAAGAAAAAGCCTAAACCATTTGATACTATTTTAGTTCATAAATTCGATCGTTTTGCACGTTCTAGGGAAGACTCTGTAGTATATAAAAGTCTTCTTCGTAAAGAATGCGACATAAAAGTTATATCTATAACAGAACAAATGGAAGATGATAAATTCAGTGTTATTCTAGAGGCTATGCTTGAAGCTATGGCAGAATACTACTCTCTTAACTTAAGTGATGAGGTTATGAAAGGAATGACTGAAAAAGCACGTAGAGGGTTACCCCAGTCAGAAGCACCATATGGATATAGGCGTGATGGAGATAAATATGTTTTAGTAGATGATGAAGCTGAAATTGTAAAAATGATATTCTCAAAATTTAATAGTGGTGAACTTGGATACGGGGAAATTTGCAGGTTTTTACTTCTAAATGGAATTACAAATAGAAAAGGTCAATCATTTACTGTTAGTGGAATAAAATATATGCTAGAAAATCCAATTTATTGTGGTAAAGTTCGTTGGAACTACTCTACTCATAAAGGTGGGCGTAGGAAAAATCCAAAAGAAAAATGGATAATAACCGACGGTGAGCATCAACGTATTATTAGCGATGAACTATATGAAAGTGTTCAGCAAAAGATTAATTCGTTAAAAAAAGCGCCTGGACATTATACTCCAAATAAAGAAATTAAGCACTGGCTAAGCGGTCTTTTAAGATGCTCCAACTGTAAAAAGGTATTAGTGTATAATAAAGGTTATCATAAGTACCCATTTTATAGATGTAACGGATATAATAAAGGCGTATGCACTACCAGTAATATGGGACCATTACATTTTTATGAAAAAGAAGTTTTAAAAGCATTATCTCTTAAATTTAATGAACTTAGTCAAGGACTAGGTAACATAGATTCAGTAGTTGTAAAAACAAATAAAGAAACATCCAATAAAATTCTTCTTCAAAAACAGTTAGAAAAGGTTAGAAGAAAATATGAAATTGCTAAAAAGGCTTATTTAGCTGAAATTGATACTTTAGAAGAATATGCAAATAATAAATCAGATATTGAAAAAGAAGAAAGAGATCTATTAGATAAACTTTCTAAAGAAATTAGTTCTGAGGATGTGTCAAAAATTATAACTTCTAAATTAGAACATGCCATCCAAATATTAAATGATGATTCAAAAAGTAATACTGAAAAAAATACATTTTTAAAGAGCTTTATAAATAGTATAGATGTAGATAGAAACAATGATCTACTAAAGATAAATATGTACGTAGAGTGCTAATCATAAGCACTCTTTTTGTTTATGTACCTTTAATACTCCAAGGTTACCTGGAAAAGTTGCCCCTATGACAGCAGCAGCAATCCTCTATCAAGGTCTTACTCTCATCATGCGCGAACAGGGGGAACAAATATGACAGATTTGAAAAATTTAAAATTAGGTGTTGCACTTTGCGGCTCCTTTTGTACGTTTAAGAAAGCAATGGTTATGCTTCAAAATTTAGTTGACTTAGGTGTTGATGTCTATCCAATTATGTCTTTCAATGCGTACTCTATTTCTACACGTTTTGGAAGTGCCACTGACTTTATAGATCAAGTTGAAACGATTACTGGAAAACCAATCATTCATTCTATTCATGATGCAGAACCTTTAGGACCAAAAAGTATGATTGATGCACTTCTCATTGCACCTTGCACAGGTAATACACTTTCTAAAATTGACCATGCAATTGTTGATACACCTGTTGTTTTAGCTGCAAAATCTCTTATGCGTAATGGCAAGCCTATCATTCTTGCTATTTCTACTAACGATGGCTTAGGACTCAACCTTGAAAACATTGGACATTTAATGCCAAATCAAAATATTTATTTTGTACCTTTCGGCCAAGATAACTACATTGCTAAACCTTACTCACTTGTTGCTGATTTATCACTTGTACCTGACACCATTCAACTTGCATTAGAAGGCAAACAAATTCAACCTGTAATTGTTAAATACTAAAAATAAACCCTCATCACTTTTTTATAAAAGCGGTGAGGGCTTTTCTATAATTATCTTGTCTATCTCATAGAAATGGCTACTTATTGATTGAAAAACATAGCTCCTCAATACCTACATATACACTTACTCTTGTTCCCATACCAGGTTTACTTTCAATATCTATTCCAGCTGATGAACCATACTCAAGTTCTAGCCTTTCCCTTACATTCTTGATACCATAACCACTTGGCTTCAGTCCTCCTTTATCATCTGGTGGACGTTTAGCATTTATATCAAATCCAACCCCATCATCTTCTATAAAGAAGAAAATTTTATTCTCTATCCTTTTAATTTTAAGATAGATATTTCCATCTTTTCTTCTACGATTCATGCCATGTTTAATTGCATTTTCTACTATAGGTTGTAAAATTAATTTGACAATCCTATATGTCTCTACACCTTCTTCAATTTCATAATGCATGGTAAAACGTTTGGGCGCACGCACTTGTTCAATGGTCACAAAACTCTTTACAATATTAATTTCTTGTTCAATGGTCACATACTTCTTGCCACTATTTAGACTTAACCTAAAAAACTTGGCTAATTGTATAACCATTTCTTCAATTTCTGGTTGTTTTTGTATTTTTGCCATCCAACTAATCGTATCTAACGTATTATAAAGAAAATGAGGATTAATCTGAGCCTGCAAAGCTACAAGTTCCATTTTTCTTTGCTGTTCTTTTTCATAATTATTTTTTTCAATTAATAAGCGGATTTCCTCTACCATCTTATTAAAGTTTTCTTCTAAAATGTTCACTTCATTTTGAGTCGTATCATAAATGACATCATCCATATTGCCTTCACCTAAAACTTTAATCTTTTTAGCCAAAACATGTAAACGTGCACTTAATTTATTGCACATAAAGAAAATACCTATAATAATTCCTAATGCAATGACTATACTTAAGATAGCTAAACCTTTGTTTACTTGCTTAATAATACTAAAAATTTGTTCATAGTTAAGAGAAGTCACCACATACATATGTAAGCCCAAATTACGACTTAATGTTTTATTTTCTATCTTAGATAAAATAACCTTTTCTTTCCCTTTGCCACTCATCGCATAAGAAAACTCTTTTTTGTCACTATCTGCTCCAATAAATAGAGCAGCATGTCCAATCAAGGCTTCATTTTCATGTGAAAGAATAATATCATTTTCATTTACAATAAAGATCGAACCCATATCTTCAAATTTGCTTCTATAGGTCTTGCGAATAGCTTCTTCTTTAATCCATACAATGACATGTCCACCTTTTTGCATCGTATAATAATTATACAAAGGTACACCATATCCTAAATAAGCTTGTCCAGAAGAATCTTTTACAACCTCACTCCACACACCTAATTTACTTCCTTGCACTTGTTGTAAAAAAGTTGAAGGTAGGGAGTCTATTTTTGCCTCAACCCAACTATAGGTATATGTATTTTGTTCTCTATCAACAATTTCTATCTGTGCAATTTTATTAGTATCTAAATTTAAACTTTCAATACAAACTTTAATTTCTTCTTCCTTCTTTAAATAGTCTATGTGTTTATCTGCTAGTATACCATATAATGGATCATAGGTTGTAAGCCTTACCACATTAATGATGATATCTTCAATCAATTGGCTTACCGCTGAATTAACCTGCTCTTGCCTACTTTCTATATAACCAGAAGTATAATCATCTATAATTTGCTTACTAAAAATATAAACAACTATACTATTTATCAAAATATAAACGAGAATGCCTATGATTAGATAAAGAGAGATTCGCTTGCTTATTGACAGATTTTTTATTCCCTTCATGTACTAGTCCTCGTCTTTTAGGAGATACGATCTTTTAGCATAGGATTTAGGTGTCATGCCAACATGTAGTTTGAATATTTTCCCAAAATACTTTACATCTGTATAGCCTACTTGATTTGCCACTTCATATACTTTATATTTGGGATTAACTAATAATTGTTTAGCTACCTCTATTCTCATATCTACTAAACATTCTATCATTGTTTTCCCAAGCTCTTGTTTAAATAAATGCATAAGGTGAGATGCACTCATATATAAGGCACTTGCTATATCTTCTATTGTAATACTTTCATGAATATGTTCTCTCATATAGTCTAACGCTAGATGAATTTCTCTACGATTTTCTCCTACTGTTCTCGAAACATCACATAATTTAATTGCCTCTTGATAAGCTTCATACATCTGATAGCATTTATTTTGTACACTTGAAATACTTACCCATAAATTTTGTATGCATATTTCTTTCTTAGCTCTTAACATATCCATAAGTTGGTTTTGAATTACTTTTAGAATATTTCTTTCTTCCTTACCTTGGTCTTCTATTAAAATTCCCCATTCATTCATACCTTTTTCTAAAACAATAAAATCTGGTCCCACATACTCGCACTTGTTGCCTATCACTTTAAAGGCTTGCTCTATCTCTTCTATGGAAAAGATATTTAGACCTTCTCCCTTAAATCTTACAGCAACAACCCGATACTTAGTAAAATCAAACTTAATATTTAATGCATTTATACTTTCATCTATCTTTTTTATATCTCTTATTTTATTATTTAACACTTCCTTTAAAAAAATTTCTTGGTAGTATGGACGTTCTTCATTCATATATTGAGCTCTTTTATGTTGCTCTTTTTCTTGTTTAATCTGCTCAGCCAATTGAGTTACTTGTATGATCAATTCCTTATTTTCAACTGGCTTAAGCAAGTAAGAACTTACCCCTCTATTTAAAGCTGTCTTTGCATATTCAAATTCGTCATAACCACTCAGTACAATAAATTTAGTCTGTATAGCTTGCTCTCGAATATGCTCAATCATCTGCAGGCCATCCATTATGGGCATACGAATATCTGTAATAATGATATCGGGTTTATATTCTATAGCCATTTCCAAGCCTTCTTCTCCATCATAGGCAATATCAACAATCTCTATATCATAGTCCTTCCATGCTATAGTTTGTTGAATCCCCATCCCTACATGATATTCATCATCTACTACAAGTACTTTAATCATTCATCTTCCCCCTTTGTACTTATAATATAAATTATATCAAATTTACATTTATATTTAAAATTTTTTAGTTGTTTTTTCTTGTATTTTGTAATCTTCACATTTTGATAACCCTTTTAACAGGATATTCACCTATTTTCCAATTTCACTCCATAGGATAATAAACTTATATCATTAATCTATGGAGGTATTTTATGAGCGCACCTGTACAATCTGCCAAGATGCTTCGTGAAGCATTTCAAGTATCGAAAAAAATTTATGAATCTCATCTCCTCACCTTTAAAGGGGTTGAAGGCTATGACGTTTATAATTGTTCTATTCCTTTTACTTACAATAATAAAACTTATCTATTTGGTCGTGTAGAACGTCGCCATGAATGGGCAAGGTCTTGGGTCAGACTCTTTGAGCAAATTGCCCCTGATACATGGCAACTTGTTCCTGATTCAATGATTTATGCACTAGAGGATCCTTATATCTCTTTTATACATACTCAAATTATTCTAGGTGGGACCCATGTTCGCTATACTTGTGGCAAACAAGATGCCTATTACGGACATTTCTATAGAGGTACTCAATTAGATGATTTATACTATTTCACTACAGGCCCAGACAATATGAAAGATATTCGTATTGTAGAACTTTTAGATGGCCGTATTGGCGTTTTTTCTAGACCACGAAGCCAGCATATTCAGCAAACCTACGGCAGTGAATCTATTATAGGCTTTACACTGATTAATACTTTAGATGAGCTTTCCCCTGATGTTATCCAGCAAGCAAAACCTATAAATGGCTTATTTGGACAAAATGAATGGGGTGGCTGTAATCAATGTTACCTTTTAGATACAGGACTCATTGGCGTTATTGCCCATAAATGTTATAAATCAATAGATCAAAATGGCATAGAACATCTTGTTTATATGAATAGTTCATTTGTCTTTGATCCTTCTATGCATCATCTACTCGATTCACGTATTATTGCCACACGTGATTGCTATCCAGAAGGTCCTGCCAAATTAGATACCCTTGAAGATGTAGCTTTTTCTTCTGGAATTGTCCTGCGTAAAGATGGAAAAGTAGATCTCTATAGTGGACTTGGTGATTGTCTCGAAGGACGTGTAGTCATTGATTATCCTTTTGAAGGTTTCGGTAAAATAATTAATTAAAAAACAGGGAGATTCTGATATAAGAATCCCCCTGTTTTTAATTAATCTATCTACTCATATGTTTTTTTACTTATGTATTTTCTCAGGAGCGGCAAAAATAGCCCCCCTTGTACCGTACGATTTCTAAATAAGTGGTGCACTCCAGTTACTGTTTCATACCAATCTGTAAAAGGTACTTTATCTGGTGTTTCATCCAAAAAGCGTGCTACCGCATCAACCATTTTTTGAGCCTTACTCCTATCTGTCGTCAATGCCGCACACCACACAGACCAGTCCGATTTGGTATACGTTACGCGACTATCTAATGGTACACCGTAGGGACCCATCTTACTCATATACCACTCTACCTCTTGTTCTTTCACTTTCTCATCAAAAAGATTAAGTTCTAATAGTTCATCCCATACTAAGTTATATTTTAGGCTCCAACTTTCTGGCTCTGTAAAGCTTAATGGCGTATGTTTCTTTCCTCTAGCTCTATCCGTCCATTCTTTACTCATCTGCTTGGCAACTACTTTATACTGATTGGCCTTTTTCTTTTCTCCTGCCTCATCTAACAACACTCCAAAACTTGCAACACCTATAATTGCTTTTAGTGATAAATTTACATTATGTGCAAGATGGCCTGCAAAATCATCTGTACAGAGTTGTTCTCCAGGATCGATACCATAGCTTACTAAATAATTTGCCCATTTTTCCAAAACTTCGATATAAGGTTTTACAAATTCAGTATGTCCTTCACACTTACAAATTGCTGCACATAGAATCAGCATATTACCACATTCCTCTATGGGCATCTGATAATGTTCATCATAAATCATTTTTTCCTTCGGATAATGTGTATAGTTTGGATAAATACCAATGCCACCTTCAATGATTCTCTCTTTACCTTGAATATATTTTCCTTCTTCACTCAGTCCATATACTTGACCTGTTGCATAGGGGTAGCGTCCTACATCATGAGGTGCATACTTAAAAGGCCATATTGGAAGTGCCTCAAATCTAAAAATAGGACGTAGCATCCCCTTCAATAATTCAGTATTATAGAGCAAAAAGAGTGGACTTGAAGGATAGCTTACATCCACTGTCCCAATACATCCATTTGAACAACACTCTTTCGATAAAAAAATGACTTCTCCCTTCTCATCTTCTATAAGCTGATGTGCCGCTATAGTTTGTCTATAGGCCAATGTACAAATCACTCTATAGGATTCACCTAATAGCTTATCTGTCTCATCCTCTAGCTGTTTATCAAAAGTTTTGCATCTACTTAAAACCTCCTCTTTTTCATCTAGGGCTTTTGCAATGACATCAATAATTGTTTTACCATCTCTTGCCCAATAAGGTGGCAAAGCACGGTTAAAATACATAATGGCTAACATTTCATCATAAGTAATGAGACTATATACTTCTTTTTCCTCACGTACTTTCCCTAAATCTATATGTAATACAATTCCTGCTCCTTGATCCTCTTTGGCTTCACAATTTAGTATTTTGCTTCTTACTTCATTAAGATGCTGAGTACTATCTATCTTTCCTTTTACGTCTTCTTGATTAGGTAAAACCATGTATAAATATCCCCAGTCTATACCTACACCATCTCCACTATGTGCTAATAAATTTTGTTGTACTTGACCAAGAAAACCTAATTGATAAGTCTCATAGGTCAGTGTCTCACCAATAACTGGTTTAAGACTTTCCCCATTTTGCACATGTGATTGATTCATATCTATCACAATCTGAATATCATGTACTTGGTCGTCTTTGCTTGTAACCTTAAAGCATACGTAAGTACAAGGTCTTGAAAGTAATTCTAAATCATCTAGTAAAAGAGGACTTGTAAACTTAACTTCTAAAGAGATTTGTTCATTTTCAAAATAAAATGAAGTACTTGTAGGTGTTAAATCTATGCCTACTTGTTCAATAACGTCTTTACCACCCTCTACTCCCATAAAACGATAGACTTTACCATCTATTAAAATATGACCATTTATCGAACGTTTTAACCCGCACCAATGCTCAATGCATGCTCCATAAAGTTCTTTAGCTGGAAGCCATAACGATAAATAAGGATGGTGTACAATAATAGGTAAACTTGGTACTTGTTGATTTAATATCATACTTCTGCCTCCGGTTCTTTTCATTGATTCAAGAAAAGGTAAGCCTTAAAGACCTACCTTTTCTTCATTATTTTAAAACTTATTTACTTTCTACTAAATGAGCCATTCTATAGAGCATTACAGCACTTTCAGCTCGCGTTACATTTTGCTTCGGATAGATCCATACGCCATCACCTTTTATGATTCCTATTTCTATTAAGTGTTTAATACTCTCTAGTGCATACGGTGCTATAGTATCTATATCCTTATACATATCCCTATTCAGTTCTTTTGTGAATAGGATAGTTTGAGTGCTTTGTAATATACGATCAATCAATACCATAGCTTCTTCTCTAGTTAAAAATTGATCTGGTTCAAATTTATTGTTGCCAATTCCTTTTACAATGCCATAACTTCTTGCTTTATGAACTGCTTCAAAATAAGATGCTTCAGGATCTACGTCACTAAAATATTCTACTGTTTGTTCCGATAGATCTACTGCATCCATCAGTGCTTCAATAAATTGACCACGTGTTACATGCTCTTTTGGTCTAAAATATGTGCTTCCTTGCTTTATCATAATACCCTTTTTAGATAAGTAATCAATAGCTTCTAAGGCCCAATCAAAGCCTTCTAAGTCTTCATATATGACTTTTTCTTGTTCAACTTTTTCTTTATCAACTGAATGGGTGCCTTCCGCCCCTTCTGGATTAGGGCTTGGATTCGGATTTGGTGTTGGACCTGGATC